>DASQYY010000089.1:0-24486 GCA_035638975.1 Gaiellales bacterium | reverse complement strand
ACGCCGTTGGGCTCGACCGCCTGCGAGTCGATCTCCGGAGCGAACAGGTCATCGATGCTGCGACCACCCGAGCCGGGGCCGTTGAACGACGAGTAGACCGCGTGCTTGTCCGACCACGCCGTTCGCATGCCGGCGTTGTGAATCACCTGGAAGATCGTGTTCACCTTCAGGTAGTTCCACGGCGTGATCGGCCGACAGGTCCTCGGGTCGACCGGGTAGGTCGCGGGGTTCAGGCCAGACTGCGGATGCGGCGTCAGCTTCATGATCGCGGCCGGGTTCCTGTCAACGCCGTGCGGGTAGATCGAGCCGCCCTCGTCGAACGACGGGAACGTGTTGCCGCTGCCGTTGTTGAGCAGGTCGGGCACCGCGTTCAGCCTGTCGTCCGGCGAGTCGTAGATCACGTTGCCGCCCGGGGCGCGACCCACACAGTGCGTGGTGCCAGGCGGGAACACCCGGTGGTTGTACTCCACGTCGTAGTACACGCCGGTCGCGCGTGGATCGCCACCGGTCATGATCGCGGTGCCACCCGGGTCCGAATCGGACGGATCGGCCGCGTGTGCGTTGCTGAACTCCCTCCCACCCCAGAGCAGCCTCGCCAGCACCGAGCGCGGATGGTGAGCCACATACCACTCGAGGTCCGACTGGTGCATCCCGTCAACGGAGATCAACAGCACGTGCCTGGCCGTACGCTCGGCACGCCGGTCGTGATTCCCGGCCGGGGGTCGCACGCCCGCGGAGGCTGACCCCACGGCCAGAGCCCCGACCACCGCGACGCCCGCAAGAGCGCCCACACCACGACGCCAGCTACCCATTCCGCCACCTCCCAACGGGGACCAGTTGCGCTGGATCTTCGTCACGCCGGCCCGGCGCCGGGGGCAACGACTGGTGACCGGGCGGTGACAATCCGGAAAAGCGAAGATCGCCGTCCGGTGCCGGCCATGACCCCCGACGCCCGCGGCCCGATGCCTCTACCATCGCTGTGTGCTCGCTGCCCGGCATGCCGAGCGTCATCTCAGCCACCGCACCGGCTGGCTGAGAGCGGCGGTGCTCGGCGCCAACGACGGCATCGTCTCGACGGCTGCGATCATCGTCGGCGTGGCGTCCGCAGGGTCGTCACGCTCGGCGATCATCACCGCCGGCATCGCCGGCCTGGTCGCCGGCGCGGCCTCCATGGCCGCCGGCGAGTACGTGTCGGTCAGCTCCCAGGCCGATGCCGAGCGGGCCGACTTGGCCCTCGAACGGCGCGAGCTCTCGGCCGACCCGGAGGGGGAGCGTCAGGAGCTCGTCGGGATCTACCGGGATCGCGGCTTGTCCGACCGCCTGGCGCGTGAGGTGGCCGACGAGCTGAGCGCGCGGGACGATCTGCTCGAGGTGCACGCCCGGGATGAGCTCGGCATGACCGAGCTGTCGCACGCGCGGCCGCTGCAGGCGGCCGGCGCATCGGCGGCGTCGTTCACCGTTGGCGCGGCGCTGCCGCTGATCGCCGTCATCCTCGCCCCGTCGTCGGCAAGGATCGCTGTCACGATTGCGGCCACCACGGTCGCGCTTGCGCTGACCGGCTACGCCGGAGCCCGCCTGGGCGGGGCCCGGCCGGCGAGAGGGACGGCGAGGGTGGTCGTCTGGGGGATCGCGGCGATGCTGCTCACCATGGCGATCGGCAAGCTGGTCGGCACCGCCGTGTGAGAACCATCTAGAGGTGGCGCTCGAACCAGCCGACGATCCGGTCGAGCCGGTCGCGCCGCCGGTCGGGGCGGCCGTTGATCAGCATCACATGGCTCTCGTTCGGATAGCGGACCATCTCGACCGGCCGGCCGTTCGCCTTGCGCATGGCGAACACGAGCTCGCTGTTGACGGGCGGGCAGCGGTGGTCCTGCTCGGCCTGGAGCAGGAGCAGCGGCCCGGCAAAGTCGGTGATCCGGGAGGCGGGGCTTGCCGGCCAGTACTCCTTCGCCCCCTTGGGCAACGGCGGTAGGCCCATCCACGGCACGGTGCCGTAGTCCGAGGCCGCGTACTCGATCAAGTAGTCGGACACCGGGTTCTCGGCGACCGCGGCGCGGAAGCGGCGGGGATGACGTCCTGCCAGCCAGATCGTCTCGAGGCCGCCGTACGACAGCCCGAGCAGCCCGATGCGGCCGGGCGCGGTCACGCCCCGCTCGGCCAGGCGATCGAGCAGCTTCAGCAGTTGGCGCGAGTCGGGGCCGGCCCAGTGGTCGTGAAGCGACGAGGCGAACCGCGCCCCGTAGGAGACGGAGCCGGCCGGATTCGCCCAGATCACCGAGATCCCGGCCGAGGCGAGCGCCGTCATCTCGAGCCAGGGCAGTGGCGAGTGCGACGCGTACGGGCCGCCGTGGATCTGCAGCACGGCGGGCCGGCGGCCGCGTCCGCCGCGGAGCATCCAGGCATCGATGCCCTCGTCGTCGAAGCTGGACACCTGCTCTGGTTGGCGCCGGAAGGGCCTGTACCACCCCGATCCGTCACGGTTGACGCGCCGGAGCGAGCCGTCCCGCACCTCGAACAGGTCGGCCGGCTCGGCGCCGCTGTTAGCGAGCACGACGATCCTGCCGGCCGCGGACTGCACGTCGCAGACGATCACGTCGCCCGAGGTGAGCCATTCCACGCCTCCGTCCAGCCCGAGGCGCACCAACTGGCCGCGCCCACGATCCGTCACCACGGCCAGCAGGTGCTCCTCGTCCTCCCACACGATGTGTGGGCCCACCTCCCCGGGTATCAGATCGCTGTATGTCGTCAGCCCGACCGGCCGGTCGAGCCCGGCCCCGAGCGTGAGCTTCCGGGGCCCGCCCGCCACCACGATGACCGGATCCCGCCAGGGCATGTTGTCGTCCTGGACAATGCCGGCCATCGCCAGCCGGCCCTTGGGCGACCAGGACGCCGCCCACACCGACCCGTTCAGGCGCGCCACTTCCGACGTGCGGCCCGTCAGCCCGGTCGCAAAGACGCGGAACGTGTCCAGCGGTGACTCACGGTCCGGGTCGGCCAGGAATCCGATACGGGTGTTCGAGATCCACCGCGGGGCAGCGACGTCGAAGCGCTCGTCCGTCACCCTGCGAACGCGGCCGCCGCGGGCGGGAACAATCCACGCCGCGGAGTGCTGATCCCGCACGCCGACGCCGTCCAGGCGCCATCTCAACACGTCCACGTGCAGCGCCGTCGGATCATCGGCGGGGCCGGTGGTGAAGCGCCGGTGCCCGGATCGGCCGGTCAGCAGCAGGGTGCGGCCGTCCGGCGACCACGATGCATCGAACGCGCCGCCGTCGGGAGCCGGCAGGCTGCTCGGCTCGCCGCCACCGCTGGGGAGCACCCAGGGACGGGTTGACCCGTCGCGCTCGGAGAGGAACACGATGCGCGACCCGTCCGGCGAGAAGCTTGGACGGCTCTCGCGGCCGTGGGTGGTGAGCTGTCGCGACGTGCCGCCGGCGAGCGCGGCGACACGCAGGTGCGAGCGGTACTCAGAGGCGTCGGTGTCGCGCCGGGAATACACCACATGCCGGCCGTCGGGCGACAGGGTGAACGAGGTGATCTGCCGCTCGCGGCCGAGATCCGCGGGCCGAAATGGGCGAGGGTCGGTGTCCGCCACGGGGCCAGCCTACAGGGCGGGTGCACCGGGTGCCGTCCGGGGGCCGATCGATCCATTCCCGCACGCCGCCGGTATCACCTGTCTCGTCACCCGCCGCGAACCGATGGCCGAGAACGACCTCACCGCGCACGCCTTCTGGGTGTGTGAGCCCGGCCGCGGCGAGCTGCGGGAGGTCGAGCTGCGGGCGCCCGGCCACGACGACGTGCTCGTCCGCACGCTGCGATCCGGGATCAGCCGCGGCACCGAGACGATCGTCTTTCGCGGTCGGGTGCCGGCCGACCAGCACGACGCAATGCGGGCGCCGTTCCAGCAGGGAGACTTCCCCGGCCCGCTCACCTACGGCTACCTGAGCGTCGGCTCGGTGGAGCGCGGGCCCCGGCACCTGCTCGGTCGCACGGTGTTCTGCCTCCACCCCCACCAGACGGCCTACGTCGTCCCCTCCTCCGCGGTGGCCGTGGTGCCGGACGACGTACCGCCGGCACGCGCGGTGCTAGCCGGCACTGTGGAGACCGCGGTCAACGCCCTGTGGGATGCGCCGCCCCTGGTGGGGGACCGCGTCACCGTCGTCGGGGCCGGCATGGTGGGCTGCAGCGTGGCTCGGCTGCTCCGAACGTTCCCGGGGACGCACGTGGTGCTGGTCGACGTCGATCCGGCTCGCGCCCAGACCGCGGCCGCTCTGGACGTCGAGTTTGCGCTGCCCGGGGAGGCCGGCGGGCGACGCGACCTGGTCTTCCACACCAGCGGCACGTCGGCGGGCCTGCAGCTGTGCCTGGAGCTGCTCGCTCCCGAGGGGTCGGTGATCGACCTCAGCTGGTACGGCGACGAGCAGGTGCACCTCTCGCTGGGCCGGGCCTTCCACTCGAGCCGCCTCGCCATCCGATCCAGCCAGGTGGGCATGGTGGCTCCCGCCCGACGCGGGTCCCGCACCTCCGCCGAGCGGCTGGCGCTGGCGCTCGACCTGCTTCGCGACCCCGCCTTCGACTCGCTCATCACCGGCAGCTCGCCCTTCACCGAGCTGCCCGGCGTGATGGCGAGGCTGGCAGGCGGCGAGCTTGCGGCGCTCTGCCATACGATCACCTACGACCGCTAGCCGATGTTCGCCGTCACCGTCCGAGACCACGTGATGATCGCCCACTCGCTGCGCGGCGAGGTGTTCGGCCCGGCGCAGCGGCTGCACGGGGCCACCTACGTCGTGGACGCGACGTTCCGGCGGCCGCAGCTCGACCCCAACGGCATCGTCGTCGACATCGGCCGCGCCACCGACGCGCTGCGTTCGGTGCTCGAGGATCTCGACTACACGAACCTCGATGAGCACCCCGCCTTCGAAGGGGCCAACAGCACCACCGAGATGCTCGCCAAGCTCATCGCCGACCGCCTGGTCGAGCGGATTCGCGACGGCGAGCTGGGCGACGGAGCTCGCGAGCTGGCCGGCGTGGCCGTGACGCTGCACGAGTCGCACGTCGCCTGGGCGAGCTTCGAGCGCACCCTGTGACGCGGCTCCACATCGTCGTCCCCGCCGACATCGACGATCCGCGCCGCCCGAGCGGCGGCAACCGCTACGACCGGCGGGTGTGCCAGGAGCTGGCCGCAATGGGCCTCGCACTCGCGATGCACCGCGTACCCGGTGACTGGCCGCATCCCGACGCATCAGCCTGTGCGGTGCTGGCGGCCGCGATGGATGCCATCCCTGACAACGCCGCCGTCATCGTCGACGGGCTGATCGGCTCGGCTGCCGACACCGTGCTGGTGCCGCGGGCGGGCCGGCTGCGCCAGGCGATGCTCGTCCACATGCCGCTCGGGCAGGACGGGGACACCGAGACGCGTGCGCGGGAGGCCGCTGTGCTGGCGTCGGCCGCTGCCGTCGTGGTGACGAGCGACTGGAGCCGGCGGCTCCTCACCGAGCTCTACGGGCTGCCGCCCGGCCGGGTCCAAGTTGCGAAGCCCGGCGTGGACGCCGCCCCGATCGCCGCCGGGACCGAGACCGGCGGTGAGCTGCTGTGTGTGGCGACGGTGACCCGCGGCAAGGGGCATGACGTCCTGGTCGCTGCGCTCGCGTCGATTGCCGCCCTCGGCTGGTCGTGCACCTGCGTGGGGAGCCGGGATCGGGATCCGGGGTTCGCGGCGGCGCTGGGCACCGCGGTCGTGGATGCCGGCCTGCACGGCCGGGTGCGGTTCGCCGGGGCGTGCAGCGACGCCGAGCTGGAGGCGATGTTGCGGTCCGCCGACCTGCTCGTCCACCCGTCGCGGGCCGAGACGTACGGCATGGCCGTGGCCGAGGCGCTCGCACACGGGCTGCCGGTGGTTGCGTCCGACGTCGGCGGGGTGCCGGAGGCCGTGGGATCGGTGAGCTCCGGCCCGCCGGGGCTGCTCGTACCTCCGGGGGACGTTGCCGCGCTTGCCGGTGCGCTGCGGAGCTGGCTCGAGGATGCCGGCCTGCGCAGCCGCCTGCGGACGGCGGCGATGGAGCGGCGTGCCGGCCTTCGCCCCTGGTCGGAGATGGCTGTCGCCCTGGCGCAGGCCTGTGGAGTCGCCGCGCGATGACCGGCGCCCGGATTCCGGTGAGCCCGTCGTGGCTCGCCCTTCGCGAGCCGGCCGACGCGCGGGCCCGCTCCCGGGAGCTGGTCGATCATCTGCTGGCAGCGTCGCCGCGCACCGGACGGTGGGTGATCCACGACCTGGCGTGCGGCACCGGATCCATGGGACGCTGGCTGGCCCCGCTGCTTCCGGGTGCGCAGCGCTGGGTGCTGCACGACCGGGACGAGGATCTGCTCCAGCGCGCGGCCGCCGATCGCCCGCCGGCCTCTCGCGACGCGGCTGCGGTCACGGTGCAGGCGCGACGCTCGGACGTCACCCGGCTGACGTCGGCCGATCTCGCGGACGCCTCGCTGATCACGGCCTCTGCCCTGCTCGACCTGATGACCCAGCCGGAGCTCGAATCCCTGGTCGCCGTCTGCGCAGCCGCTCGCTGTCCGGTGCTGTTCACCATCTCCGTGACCGGCCGCGTGACGCTCGATCCCCTCGATCAGCTGGACGCAGCGTTCGGTGAGGCCTTCAACGCACACCAGCGCCGTGGCACGCAGGCGGGCCGGCTGCTTGGCCCGGACGCGGTGGCTGCGGCGGTCGAACGGTTCTCCCGCGGAGCCGTCGACATGCTCGTACGGCCGAGCCCCTGGCGCCTCGCAGCCGGGCAGCGCGAGCTCATGGGGGCGTGGCTGGAGGGATGGGTCTCCGCGGCGTGCGAGCAGGACGCCGGGCTGCGCGAACGGGCGCCTGCCTACCGCTCGCGTCGAATCGCACAGGCCGCAGCCGGCGAGTTGCATGCCACCGTTGACCACGCCGACCTGCTCGTGATGCCGCGATGACGGTGGCGTGTGCGAATCCAAGCCGCGGGCCGGCCCGTACTCTCCGCCAGATCGTGACCTACTGCAGTCGTTGGATGCGAGCACTGGGGCGGCCGGTGGCCGGCATCGTCATGCTGGCCGCCGTCGTCTGGCGGTTCGGCTTCGGGCCCTTCCGCGACGGCGTCCACGCCGTCGACGGCCGGGCGCTGGCCCTGGCTGCGGTGCTCGGTGCGGTCTCGACCGCCTGCTGTGCCTGGCGCTGGGTGCTCGTTGCCCGGCGGCATGACCTGCCGCTGACGTTTGGGGCAGCGGTGGCTGCGTACTATCGGTCAGTGTTCCTCAACCTGACGCTCCCAGGCGGCGTCGTGGGCGACGTCCACCGCGGATTGCGGCACGGCCGTGAGGCCGGCGGTGCGGGCCGCGCGCTCCGCGCCGTGGCGTGGGAGCGGGGGATCGGCCAGGCCGTCCAGGCTGTGGTCACGGCGGCCGTGCTGGTGCTGCTGCCCTCGCCGGTCCGGGGGGATGTTCCCGTGCCGCTGGCGATCACGGGCCTGGGGGCGGCCGCGGCCGGATGCCTCGTCCTGCGCCGCCGATGGAGGCTGAGCTGGTCGGTGCTCTCGGGCGTGACGGCGGCCTCGCTGGTTGTCGTCTCTGCCAACGCCGCCATGTTCGTCGTCGCCGCCCGGACTGCGGGCGTTTCGGCGCCCGCAGCGCGGCTGGCGCCGCTCGCGCTGGTCGCGATGCTCGCGATGGTGCTTCCCGGCATCGCCGGCTGGGGCCCGCGTGAGGGGGCGACCGCCTGGGCCTTTGCAGCTGCCGGCCTGGGCGCCGCCGCCGGCGTTGCGACGGCCGTCGTCTACGGCATGATGGCGCTCTCCGCCGCCGTGCCAGGCGCCGTCGTGCTGATCGGTGCCTGGCTGGGCGACGTGGCACGGACGGCTCCGACGGGCGAGGCCGCCGATGCATGAACGCCCCTACACGCTGCTCAGCTGCGCCATGTCGATCGACGGATACATCGGCAGCCCCGGGTCACGCCTGCTGTTGTCAAACGACGCGGACTTCGAACGCGTCGACGAGGTGCGCGCGTCCTGCGACGCGATCCTGGTCGGGGCGGCGACCGTCCGGATGGACAACCCCCGGCTGCTCGTGCGATCGCCGGCCCTGCGCGAGCAGCGGGCCGCGCGCGGCGCGCGCCCCTCGCCCATGAAGGTGACCGTGACGAGACGCGTCGAGCTCGACCCGCACGCCAACTTCTTCACGGCGGGGGACGTCGAGAAGCTGGTCTATTGCCCCAGCCCGCGGGTGCCGGAGGCCCGTGCCCGGCTGGAACCGACGGCGACCGTGGTGGACGGCGGCCGGCACGTGGACATGCGCACCCTCAGCAGCGATCTGGCTGCGCGCGGCGTTCAGCGCCTGATGGTCGAGGGCGGCGGCACCGTGCACACGCAGTTTCTGACCGGCGACCTTGCCGATGAGTTGCAGCTGGTGGTCGCGCCGCTCTTCGTGGGCGACTCAGAGAGCACGCGCTTCGTGCGCGACGGTCGCTTTCCGTGGAACGCCGGCCAGCGAGCCAGGCTCTCCGAGGTGCGTCAGGTGGGGGACGTGGTGCTGCTCCGCTACGCGCTCTCGCCTCGCTTCCGCATGGACTGACGGCCGCTCGAAGGCCGCCGCGAACGCTCGCGCGAGCCCGATCGCCATCGGCAGGACGAGCGCCAGCGCGACGAGGAATGCGGCCGCGCCGTGGCCCAGCAGTGGCAGCACGGCCAGCTCGTAGACCAGCACCACGACCGGCACATGGGTCAGGTACAGGCTGTAGGAGGACAGGCCGAGGGCGCGCACCGGTCGTGCGTCGAGCACCGCGAGCAGACCGGCCGGCCGGCCGGTGGCCAGTGCCGCCAGCAGGCAGGCGACGGCGGGCCCGAGCATCAGGTCGACCCACAACAGGTGGTCGAGCGTCCACGTCGATCCCAGCACGGCGATGATCGCCAGCACCGGCGTCAGCCCGGCCAGCGCGAGGGCAGGCCACGGCCACGACCGGCGCGCCTCGCCGGCCGACACGATCCCCGCCGTTACCGCACCGAGCGCGAACAGCGCCGCCAGGTCGGGCGCGGACTCGAGCACGAACACCTCGAGGCGAGGCACGTGGGGGGCGGCGACGCCGACGATGGCAACGAGCAGCGTCACCGATGCCACCATGGCCACCGGCCCGCGCCGGCGAACCCCGAGCAGCATGAGCGGGAACAGCAGGTAGAGCTGGCACTCGACCGCGAGCGACCAGAACGCCCCGTTCGGGGTCGGCACGGCCACCAGGTTCTGGAGGAGCAGCCCGTTCACCGCCACCGAGGCGATCCCGGGCGTTGCCTGACCAGGCGGCGGCATGACCAGCCAGGCAACCGCGAGGCTGAAGGCGAGGGCCGCCCAGTAGGCGGGGAGGATGCGCCGCGCCCGGCGCCGCAGGAACTCCGACACCTCGCCGAGCTTCCATCCCCTGCGGGCCGGCCCCAGCGCCAGCGAGAACCCGGACAGCACGATGAAGACGACGACGGCGAAGCGGCCGAAGATGAAGGGGGCCGCCCAGGCCGGCGCGTTGTCCGACGGGTAGCCCGGGAAGGCGCGCAGGAACACGTGGTGCACCACCACGAACAGCGCCGCAAGGCCGCGCAGGCCGTCGAGGCCGGCCAGCCGGTCGCCACGGCCGCTCATCCAGCGCCACCGGATTCCTGCGAGCCGAACGCCGGCAGGAAACGGTCGCGGAAGGCGCTCATCGGCCATACCGGCGCGTCGGCGCTCGGCCGCACGCCGCTCACCCACCCCCATCCCCCGATGCGACGGAGCACCGCGGGGTCGTGCGCGATGATCGAGACCGGCACGTCGTGGTTGACCCCGTACCGCGAGACGATGTGCCCGGGCTGATGGTCGCCGAGCATGATCATCACCAGGTTGCTTCGCCCGTAGTGCTGGACGAACGAGAACAGCGCACGCAGCGAGTACTGGATCGATCGGCCGTAGGCATCCGCCGTGTCGCGCACGCTGGTGGCATCGACCGGCTGGTGGAAGAAGATGGAGCCGTCGCCGACCTGATTCCATGGCAGCAGGTGCGGAATCTGGGTCCACGGCTCATGGCTCGAGACGAGATCGACCTCGGCGAACAGCGGGGGCCGATGCCCCCGTCCCAGCTCGAGCCGCTGGAGGCCGAGCAGGACATACTGGTCGGGCATGGACGCGTAGGCGTACGTCGGCCCCTGGTAGCCGACGTTGCGGCGGTCGTAGACCTTGTCGAAGCGGTAGAAGCCGGACCCGTCGGGCCAGGCTCGGTCGTTCGACGGCACGTCGGCGACGGTCCGCCACCCCGCCCGGCCGAACGCCGTGGTCAGGGTGAGCCGGTTGGTCGCCATCAGCTGGTCGTACCGCGACTGGGTGTCGACCCAGAGCCCCGACTGCATGGTCGAGTGGGCGAGCCAGCTGACCCCGCCGAACGTGGACGACGTCAGCCATCCGCTGCGCGCCTGGAAGCCGGCCGACGCCAGCTGCCGGTCGCCGGTTGCGAGCACCCGGTCGACCCCTGCGGAGTACGAGGATCCCTGCACCGCCACCTGGCCGTAGCTCTCGACGAAGACGAGCAGGACGTCCTTGCCGCGCAGCGCGGTCAGCAGCCGGCTACCCGGGGTGCGCGCGAAGCGGTCGCGCCGGATCTCGGCTGCGAAGATGCCTTCGTCCGCGAACCCAGCCTGCACCGCGCTCACCTCGTGCATCGCCAGCTCCGCCGCGCTGGTGGACGCGATCGGCGCGCCCGGGACGAGCCGCACTCCGGATGCCCAGCACGCCGCCCACACGATCGCCATGGCGGCGACGACCCGCAGCGAGATCGGGCGGTTCCCGGCGGCAACGCCCGTCAGCCGCAGCACGGCAAGGGTGGGGAGGATGAGGGCGGTGAGGAAGACCACCGCGAGGCCGGCCAGAACGAGGTTCCCGTCGGTCTCGCCGATCGACGCGTGCAGGGTCTCGATGCCGATTGTCAGGTAGCGCCAGTCGTCGAACGGGTTGAACGGGCGGTCGAACGCGGTGAAGAAGCCGACGTCGAGCAGCTTGACGAGCACGACCAGCCCGAGCAGCGGGCCCACGAGCCAGGCCAGCGCGCGGCGCCACCGCACCGGCAGGATCAGCGCCAGCCCGACCACCACAACGCCCTCGATCGGTAGCCGGATGAACGCCTCCAGCGCCAGCCGGTTGGGGCGGTCGGGGGCGACGAGGGCGGCCCAGACGAGCAGGAACGCGAGGATGGTGATGGCGGTCGACGCCCGGCGTGGGAGCCGGCGCGTGGAACCCGTCGCGGCGCGCCGCCGCCACAGCCACCGGACGTCGCGGCCGAACGACTCCGCGAGCAGCGCGAGGGCCACGACCAGCGCCGTCTCGGTGACGGCACGCGGCAGCACTCCTGCCGCAGCCACGGTCAGGACCACGCCCTGCGTTGCGGCGACGACCTTGCGCCAGTCCCGGCGCGGAAGCTCGCCGCGCATCCACGGCAGCACCGCGCCCGCGGCGAGGAACAGGTAGCGGGCGGCACCGATCGCGAGCACCCATCCGCCGTACGATCGTGCGACGTAGATGGAGAGTATGAGGATCACGAACGCGTCCACCTCGCCGTCGAGGCGCGCGCCAAGACGTGTCACGGTGCCGGTCCTCCGTGCGATCCGGCCGTCGGCGAAGTCGAGGCCGAGAGCGACCGCGGCCAGCGCGGCCACCTGCAGATCGAGCGAGCGGCCGCCGATCGACTCGGCCGTGAGCGCGGCCAGGCCGGCCGCCGTCAGCCCGCGGGCCAGCGTGCACCATCCGGCCGGGCCAAGGCGCTGGCCGGGATGCCGCTGCAGCGCGAGGCCGACGCCGCCGATGACGGCCGCTCCGCACACGGCCCCGGTGGCCCAGCCCACGGCGGACATGCCCACCGTGGCCGCCAGGGCGGCGAGCAGCAGGAGCAGGCCGGCTGCTGCCTGGAGCAGGGGTGCCACCGGTCGCCTCGTCTCGGCCATCCCTGAGAAGGTACTGCCCGTGCGGCCGATCGGTTTCCAGGGGCGGCGATGACGCACGACGACGGCTCGCTGCACGCGCGGGCACTCGAGCGAGCCCGTGCCGCCGCCCACCCGCCCGGCGAGTTCGTCGGGCAGGAGAGCTTCATGCCAGCATCCGAGATCCGGATGCTCGCGGGGCGAGCAGGGATCGGGCGGGGCACCCGCGTGCTCGACCTCTGCTGCGGCACCGGAGGGCCGGGCCGTCTGATCACCGGCGCGGCCGGCTGCAGCTACCTCGGCGTCGACGCCAGCGCCTCCGCAGTCCGCATCGCCCGCGAGCGGGCCGGTGACCTCCCGTGCGAGTTCCGGGTGGCACGCGTGCCGCCGCTGCCGCAGGGCACGTTCGATGTCGTGCTCCTGCTGGAGACGATGCTGGCGTTCGCCGACAAACGGCCGCTGGTGGATGCCGTCTCGCGTGCGCTCGAGTCCGGCGGCCGGTTCGCCTTCTCCCTCGAGGCGGGTGCGCCGCTGACGGATGCCGAGCAGGCGCGCATGCCGGGGTCCGACACGGTCTGGCCGATGCCGCTGGAGACGATGCGGGCCGAGCTGCGGCGGGCCGGCCTGGAGGTGCGCTGGGAGCGCGACGTGACGGAGCAGCACCGGGACACCGCCGCGGCGCTGGTTCGCGCCTACGAAGGGGAGGCGGCCGCCGGCACGGAGGCGGCCGGCGCGCTCATCGCCGGCCATCGGATCTGGGTGCGCTGGCTGTCCTCCGGCCGGGTGAGGAAGGTGCTGGTGGTGGCTGAGCTGAGGCGTTAGCTATTCGCCGGGGTCGCGCGGCGGATGGCGAGCGCCGCCTCCTGGCCGCTCGCGATCGAGGTGTCGGAGTAGACCCCGCCGAGGTAGTCGCCGGCCAGATGGATGCGACCCAGCGGGCGGTCGAGGGCGGGCTGCAGCGCGGCGCGCCCGGGGGCGGGATAGGGCAGCATCTGGGGCAGCTTCAGCAGCTGCGTCTCGCGGACGAGGCCCTGCGTCTGTGGGAAGACCGCGGCCAGGTCGTCGAGGAACAGCTGCTCGATCCGGTCATCGGGCAGCTCGAACAGCTCGAGCGCGGCATGGGCAGACCGGTACATCATGAAGCTGCCGCCGCGCCGGGCATGGCCGGGCTCGGAGTGGACGGCGTTGCCCATGTTGAAGAGCATCGTGAACGAGCGCTTGGGCGTCGCCAGCGCGTAGATGCCGTCCCAGGGCATCGGCCCGGTCTCCCCGGTGAGGACGGCCATCACGACCGTGGGGCCGTAGGGGATCGATGACAGCGCGCTGCGGGTGTCGTGGGGAAGGCCGGGGGCGAGTCGCGCCGTGTCGAACGCCTTCGTCGCCATCACGACATGCCGCGCGGTCGCCACATGGTCGCTCCCGTCCCGCCTATAGGAGACCTCCACGTCGTCGTCACGTTCGACAACACCGGTCACCTCGGCGGAGGTGGCCACCGCATCTCCGAGCTCCGCGGCGATGCCGTCGATCAGCCGGCCCGCGCCGCCGATGATGTTGCGCGACAGGCCGCCGCCCTTCGACCAGACGAGGGCGAAGTAGCCGATGCCCTGGCCGGCGGAGATCTCCTCCGGCTCGGCGGTCGAGCGCGTGACGGTGGCCCGGAACAGCGCATCGGCGTCGCCCGGCATGGGCCCCAGCCACTCGGCGAACGTGCGGTCGTTCTCGAATGCGAGCACGCGCCGGCGCGTCTCGGCGGCTGTCTCGCCTGGCCGCGGCTCCGAGGCGCGCTGGTAACGCGCGACGGCGAGGCGCAGGCGCGCGCCCTGCCTCGTCAGCGCGAGGCGCTCCGCGGGGGCGAGCGGCAGCCGGAACGGATACAGCTCCGGCCGGCCCCCGGAGACGATGCGACCGTTCAGCTCGATCGCCGCCAGGGTGCCGGGCACTGGCACCGACTCGACGCCGACGTCTGCGACCAGGCGCCCGGTGGCCGAGCCGGGCCCGCTGAACACATGGGCGCCGAGGTTCAGCCAGTAGTCGCCGCGCCCCTCGGAGCGGATGCGGCCCCCGAGGCGGTCGGTCGCCTCGAGCACGAGGATGTCGCGGTTGCGCAGATCCCAGGCCGCCGCGAGCCCGGCGATCCCGCCGCCGACGATGACCGCGTCGTGGACGCGCTGCTGGTCTGCGCTCGCCACGGGCAGAGTCTACGTCGGTGCCAGGCTCACGCCGTCCCCGCCTCGGCTGCCAGCAGTGCGACCAGCTCCCCGGCCGGAAGCTCCCGGATCCGGCCGTACGCGTCGCCTGCCCACAGGTTGATCATCGAGCCGTCGCCGGCGGCGCGTGCGGCCTGACGGAGTGGTTGGGTGACGTGGTGGATCTCCGGGTACGCCGACACCGCGTTGGCGTCGTGGGCCTCCATGAAGGCGTTGACGATCCCGCGCGCCGCGCGACCGGTGAAGGCGCGCGTGAACCGGGTGGGTGCCGATCCGTCGCGCAGTGCTGCTCGATGCGGCTCCGATGTCCCGGCCTCCGGGCAGAGCAGGAACGCGGTGCCGAGCTGGGCCGCGCGCGCGCCGGCGGCGATCACGGCCGCGATGTCACCACCGGCCATGATCCCGCCCGCAGCCACCAGCGGCACGCCCGTCTCCCCGGCCGGCGCCAGCAGCTCGAGCAGTGCATGGCCGGTGGCCGGGTCGGCATCGTCGAACGAGCCCCGGTGCCCGCCTGCCTCGAGCCCCTGGACGACAAGCGCATCCGCACCGCCGGCCGCCGCCACACGGGCCTCCTCGGCGGACGTCACGGTCACCCAGACCTCCGAGCCTGCGGCGTGCGCCCGCTGCACCACCTGCGGCGCGGGCATGCCGAAGGTGAACGACACGACCGCGGGCGGCGCATCCCTGAGCAGCTCCAGCTTCGCTGCGAAGTCGTCGTCGCCGAAGAGCGGCTCGCCCAACGGAAGCCCCCGTTCGGCCGCCCAGCGGTGAAGCTCGTCGACGTACGGCGCATACGTGGCAGGGTCGGCCGGCAGCGCCGGCGGCGCGAACAGGTTCACTCCAAATTGCCGCGGCGTGCTGGAGCGCAGCTCGTCGAGCTGGCGCTCGAGCCCCTCCGGCGTGAGGTAGCCGGCTGCCAGGAACCCGAAGCCCCCGGCATTGGAGACGGCGGCCGCCAGAGCCGGCGTCGACGGGCCGCCGGCGAGCGGCGCCAGCACGATCGGCACGGTCAGGTCCTCGAGCACCACGCCCGGATCCTTGCTCAGCAGGCTGCGCGGCGCGTAGTTCCCCGCGCCCGGCGTGTGGAGGTGCGCGATGCGGCGCCGGCGCGCCAAGACGACGCTGAGGCTGTCCCAATTCCGATCGAAGGAGGACGCGATGTCCGTCATCGAACGAGAGGCACAGACGCCCGAGACCGGTGCCCGCACCATGCGGGCCGCGGTCGTGCACAACTTCGTCACCCCGCTTGCGATGGACGAGAAGCCCGTGCCGGAGCCCGGCCACGGCGAGATCGTCGTGCGCATCGAGACCTGCGGCCTCTGCCACACCGACATCCACGCCGCCCACGGCGACTGGCCGGTGAAACCCTCGCCGCCGTTCACACCCGGCCACGAGGGGGTCGGCATCGTCACGGCGCTGGGAGACGGTGTGACCGAGGTCGCGCTCGGCGACCGGGTTGCGTTGCCGTGGCTCGGGTACGCGTGCGGCACGTGCGACTACTGCGTCTCCGGCTGGGAGACGCTCTGCCCGCATCAGAAGAACATGGGCTACTCGATGGACGGCGGCTTCGCCGAGTACGCGCGTGCGTACGGCCGCTACGTCGTCAAGGTGCCCGACGGGATCGATGCGGCCGACGCGTCGCCGCTGACGTGTGCCGGCGTGACCACGTACAAGGCGGTGAAGGTGGCCGGTACGCGGCCGTCCGATCTGGTCGCCGTGTTCGGCGTCGGCGGGCTCGGCCACCTGGCCATCCAGTACGCCTGCATCGCCGGCGGGCGGGTGGTTGCCGTCGACCTGCACGAGGAAAAGCTCGAGCTCGCCCGCGAGCTGGGCGCGGAGTGGACGGTCAACGCGGCGACGGATGATCCGATCGCCGCCATCCAGAAGCTCGGCGGCGTCGATCAGGCGATCGCGACCGCCGTCTCGCCGAAGGCCTTCGAGCAGGCATACGGATCGCTGCGACGCGGCGGGACGCTGGTGTTCGTCGGCCTGCCGGCCGACAACCACATCCGGCTGCCGATCTTCGAGACCGTGCTGCAGGGCATCACGGTGGTCGGCTCGATCGTCGGTACACGGCTCGATCTCCGCGAGGTGTTCGAGCTGCATGTCGCCGGCAAGACGCGGGTGATCCGCGAGGAGCGCCCGCTGGCCGAGGTCAACGAGGCCATCGCCGAGGTCGAGGCGGGTGACGTTCCGGCCCGGGTGGTGCTTCGTATCAGCTGACCCGGGCGGCGCCGGGCACCGGAAACGGCCGGTGCCCGGCCCCGGCCTGGCGACGTGCTGCTGAATGCGCAATTCTCCGATGCAACGAGTGGTCGGTTCACCGATGCCGGCCTGGTCGGGCCCGGCGTACCGTGCACGGCATGCCGGTGCCGCAGAAGCCTGGTCACGCCTTCGACATCGATCCCGTCGTCGTTCCGGCGGAGGTGACGATCACTCGCCGAGTGGGGCGCGGCGTCGCCGTAGTCCTGCTGGTGGTCGGACAGTTGCTGTCGAGCGCGTGGATGCTGGCCATCGAGTTCACGAGCGGGCACGAGCTGCTGGGGCGGTCGGCGTTCCTCGGCTACCTCGCCGGCTCCGTGGCCGCCTGGTCGATCGCCGGCCGGCATCCCGGACGTGCGGTACTCGTCATGGGGGGCATGTGCGCGGCGTTGCTCGGCCTGTTGCTGGTCGCCGAGCGGAACGGCTGGCTGGGCGCGTAACGCCCACCTGCGCCGCGGCGGTTCAGTCCGGCGCCGGCAGCGTCTCCCCGATCGGCGAGACACGGCCCACGAGGCTGACGCGATAGCCCGTTTCCCAGCCATGGGGCGTTGCGTAGACGTCCCCGGTTGCTTCCGTCGTGTCGTCCGGGGTGATCTGGTGCAGGGCGAGCGGCCCGACCTGGGCACTCAACTCGGCGAGCGCCCGCGCCTGCGCTGGGGTGACGTCGATGCTCGGCATGGCGTTTCCTCCGACTCGTGTTGGCCGCGGCTGGCGAACGGGCTGGTACCCCAAACGGCTCCGGCACCGGGGGCATGGGGCGTAGCTCGCGTGCGGGCTGTCGACGCGCCACGCGACCGGCGCGTCCGCCGCCTGATCACGCGACGCGTACACGGGGTCGGGGATCGCTCACCCGCACGCTCGGCACATGCGCAGCCACCGTTCCACTTCCGGTGAAGCGTGAGCCAGGTGAGACGGCCGGGCATCCGTGCATTCGCTGATCGGCTCCTTGCGGTGCCGGCAACCGTATCTGCGTCAGTCAGGCGGCACGATCGACGTCGTCATCAGCGATGACGGCCGCGGGTCTCAGCCCTCAGCCTCGTCTGTGTGAACGAGCCTCACAGATACCTCCGCGCGCCCGTGAACTCGCCCATGCGCGGCGCGAGCGCCACGACGCGGACGGCGGCGCCGGTGTTCGGCGACTCGACGATGTCACCGTTGCCCGCATAGATCGCGACATGGTGGATGGTTCCCGATCCACCGTTCGTGGCGAAGAAGACCAGGTCGCCCGGCCGCAGGGCCGACGCTGCGACCGGTGTGCCGTGGAGCGCCTGGCGGTCAGCGTCGCGCGGCATGCCGATGCCGAACCGCCGGAACAGGGTGTACGTGAGGCCGGAGCAATCGAACCCGTACGCGGACGTCCCGGCCCAGAGATAGGGAAGTCCGATGAAGCGCTTGGCCGACGCCACGATGCGGGCGCCGGTCGGTGCAGGGATCGCCGAGGCTGAGGAATAGACGCGAACTGCGCTGCTCGCGATTGCGGCAGTCCCGCCGCTTGCGTTCATGACCAGGACGCGCGTCGGGCGGGTGCCAACCACCGCCAGTCGAGTGGCGTAGGTGACAGGGAGCTTGAGCCGGTCGGTGTCGGGCGAGCGCAGCCAGGCGATCTTCCGGCTCACGACGGCGACCGGGTGGGTGCGCAGCGCGCCGGCGAGCGCGGTGTTCGTGGTCAGCTGCACCGTCGGGAGCCACCCCGGGTAGCCGTACCGGTTGAGCGGCGTTGGCTGGCCGCGAACCGCCACCTTCGTCCACGCACCCTGATGCCCGAGGATCGCGACCTGGACGCCGTAGGAGGCCTGGGTGACGATGCGGCCGACCAGCCACCGGCGGTCGTCGGTCGACATGCTGCTCAGCCAGCGCGGGATGTCCACCGGGCGTGTGGCGGAAGGCTGATCGATGGGCCGCAGGATCCCGGGCTCGGTCCAGAGCGTCGCAAGCGTCACTCGTATGAACGCACGCGACGGTGTTGTCGCAGGCGCCGTCGGACGCGTGATCGCGCGTGTGGCCGTCGGGCCCGTCGATGCCGCCTCGGCGCCGCACGACCCACCCGCCGTCGCCGTCGCGACGAGGAGGAGCAACGCCACACCGAACCGCATGCTCATGGCAACAGCATGCGCGACAGCGCCGCCACGTGCGACCGCAGAGGGGCGCAGCGCGGGTGCGGCGTTTCCACATGCGGCGACCCGGTTACGACGGCTGCGGCGTGCGTGTCCGGGGAAACTACGGGCGCAGCTGTGTCGGCGTTCCCCGATGCCTCTGCCTCACGGCGCGCATAGCTTCCCACCACCTGGAACCGCTCCGCAGGAGGAAGCTCCGATGTACCGCCTTGCGTCCCTCGTCGTCGTGGTGTTCGTGCTCGTGTCCGCCCCTCCGTCGTCGGCTGCCTTCCCGGGTGCGAACGGCCGGATCGCACTCATGCGCGCGAACCAGGTGTACACGGTTCGGGCGGACGGCACCGGTCTCACCAAGCTGACCTCGACGGGCCGGAACGCCCGGCCGAGCTGGTCGCCTGACGGCACCCGGATCGCCTTCCAGCGTTGCTGCCGCCGGGGCAAGTGGACGCAGGTGTGGGTGATGAACGCGAACGGTGGCGGACAGACGAACCTCAGCCGCAGCAACACGAATGACTCGGCACCCTCGTTCTATCCTGATGGGAGAATCGTCTTCGTCCGCAACGGCGCGATCTGGCGCATGAATGCTGATGGCAGCGGCAAGCAGCGGGTCAAGGCGCCGCCGGCTGGCTTCTCCGATGATCGGCCCAAGGTCTCGCCAGACGGCACGAAGATCCTGTTTCAGCGATGTTGCTGGGCGATCCCCGGTGGCCCGCCCGAGGGCGGCGCGCAGGTGTTCGCCATGAACGCGGACGGCACTGCCGTAACGAACCTCTCCAGGACGGCCGGCGTCACCGGGGACTACTGGCCGGACTGGTCGCCGACGGGGACGCGCGTCGTGTTCATCCGGGCGGATCTCATCCATCCCGACAGCATGTTTGCGATGGACGTGAGCGGCGCCAACCAGGCCCAGGTGTCGACCATCAACGCGGCGGCGCCGGTCTACTCACCCGATGGGACCATGATTGCGTTCGAGAGCTATCCGAGCCAGGGCAGGATCGACCGGATTCCCGCCGGCGGTGGGCCCGCGACACCGATCACAGCCGGCTTCCAGCCGTCCTGGCAACCGGTCACGTAACAGACGCCGGCAGCGCCGCCGAGGAGATCAGTCGCGCGAGCCCGTCACTGCAGCGCCGCGCGCGCCTCGGCCAGCGCCTGCTCTGCAGCCCGGAACTCGCGGGCGATCGTCTGCAGCAGCTTCCAGCCGATCACGCCGTTTCGCTCGACCAGCGGCTTGAACTCCCACAGCGTCAGGCCGTAGCAGACCATGTCGTTGGCAGCCGTGATCGTGGCGATCCGTGCGCCCTCGTCGAGCAGCGCGACCTCGCCGAAGTGGTCGCCGGCTCGCAGCTCGCCCCGCTGTTCCCCGCCGATCGTCACGATCGCGTCGCCGGACTCGATCACGTAGAACGCCGCGCCTCCGGAGCCTTCCTTGATCACGGTCTCGCCCGCCGCGAACCGCCGCTCCTTGAACAGCTCTGCGATCGAGGCCAGCTCCGACGCGTCCAGGTCGCCGAACAGGCGCGTGTGGCGCAGCGCCTCGACGCGAGGGTCGGCCGGCGGTGCCGCGCCGCCACCGGCCCGTGTGATGGCCCGGCACTGCAGCAGGTACAGGCGGCCGTCGGCGAAGGCCCACTCGATGTCCCGAGCCGGCCCGTACACCTCCTCGCACCGGGCGGCTAGGCGATGAAGCTGCTCGAGCTGGTCGTCGTCCAGGCAAAGGCGCTCGGCATCCTCCGCCGGCACCTCCACCTCTGCGGTGCCGCCCTGAGGGCGCGTGCGTACGGCTACCCGCTTCAGTCCCGGCGTCTGCTCGAGCACCTCGCCAGAGGACGAGATCCGGTAGCTGTCCGGGATCACCAGCCCGGCCACGACCGCCTCACCCAGGCCCCAGCCCGCCTCGATCACGCGCTCGTCCTCGCCGGTGATCGGGTTTCGGGTGAACATGACCCCCGCTGACTCCGGGTCGAGCAGCGCCTGCACCACGACGCCGACGCTCGGCCGTGCGAACATCCCCACCCGCTGGCGATAGGTGATGGCGGAGTCGGAGTTGGCAGACCACCACACCTCGCGCACGGCGGCGCCGACATCGTCCGCCGTGGGCACGTTCAGCAGCGTGAGGTGCTGGCCGGCGAAGCTCGCATCGGCGCCGTCCTCGTCGACCGCGGACGAGCGCACCGCGAGCGGCCCGCCCAGCGGCCGCACCAGCTCGCCGATCTTCTCGATCGCGGCGGCGTCGCCGCCCGCAACGGCCTCGACCACGTCGCCTGCGATGGCAACACCTGGAGGGATCGGTAGGTCGGCCCGGGTGGCGTCACCCAGGCCGACCGCCTTGGATCCGTACAGCGACTCGTCGTGCGCGTCGTCGAGCCGGACGACACCGGTCACTCGAGCACCGCCACCTCACCTGCATCGCCGTCGACGCGCACCCGCGCGCCGTCGGGGATCAGCTGGGTACCGTCGCGCGTGCCGACCACGCCCGGTATCCCGTACTCGCGTGCGACGATCGCCGCGTGCGAGAGCCGGCCTCCGCTGTCGGTGACGATTGCGCCGAGCAGGGGCAGCAGGATGTTGAACGCCTCGGAGGTTGCCTCGGTGACGAGCACGTCGCCCTGCCGGATCCGGTCGAACTCGGTCGGCCCGGCAACACGCCGCGCCGTCCCCTCGTAGGAGCCCGGGCTCGCGCCCAGCCCGCGGAGCAGCTTCTCCTCATGCTCCTCCTGGGAGGGAGCGTGCATCTCGCCCATGACCAGGCCCATCGCCTGCATCACGCGGCGCGCGCCGGGAGGCAGGCCGGACGGGTCGGGAGGCGGAGACGGCGGGTCGCCGAGGTGCTGGGGCACGTCCCTCGCCGTCAGCGAGGTGCGCAGCTCGTGCCGCTCGGCCAGCTCCTCCGCCGACGGGCCGGTGCCGTCGGTCAGCATGGACGTCATCTCTCCGACGGTGGCGTCGATCAGGTGCTCCGGATCCTGGATCCGCCCGCGTGCGGCGAGCCTGCGCCCCGCGCCCAGCACCGCGCGGCGCATGATCCCCGATGCCCAGATGTCGCTGAACACCCCGCGCTCGTCGCGGACGCGATAGGTCAGCCGCGCTTCCGCCAGCAGCTCGTCGAACTGGGCGCGGTGCTCCTCTGGCACCGTGCTCCGAACCTCCTGGATGCGGCCCTCCACGTCGTCCGCCGAGCGCCCGGACCCGTCCACGGCGACCCGGATCGCCCGCAGCAGCGCGTCGGGCAGCTCCAGGGCGTAGCGGCCGGAGATGTCGAAGCCGTCGAGCAGCCGGTAGCCGACCAGGTCGAGGTAGGCCGATGCCGCCGCCCCGGCCTCGCCATCCAGCGAGCGCAGCTCCGTCAGCACCTCCGCCGGGTCGCCGTCGGAGGCGAGCACTCGCTGTGCTTCCTCGTCCTGCTCCACCGCAGACCGCAGCCGCTGCAGCTCGTCCGATGCGCCGGCCGAGACGGGCGCCGCACCTCGCATCAGCCCGAGCAGCTCTGACACGCCGAGCCCCGTCCACTCGCTGACGTGGACGAGGAAGTCGCCGGTCGGAACGGACGGCGCCGCGGTGAACCGCATGTGCTGGTAGATCATCTCGCTGTGGTGGCCGGCGCACCGGCCGACGTAGTCGGCGAGCTCGGCGTCGGACAGCGCATCGGGATCGACCGCCTGCAGCTCGCGGTGCCTGGCGACGGAGGCGGGCTTGAACTGCTCGTCCCATTCGCGCAGCTGCTGGCGCCAGACCTTGTCCTGCCACACCTGCTCTGCGCGCTGCAGCCGCTCGGGAATCTCCGCCTCGTCGGCCGGCGCGAGCCGGGAGTAGGCGAACCCGTTGACGTAGCGGTGCTCGGGGCCGTTGATGACCATGCCGTAGTACCTGGCGAACTCGAGCACGCCGCGGCGAAACGGCTCGGGGTGCATCTCGGCCCAGTACCGGGTGACCGGCCGGGGGAAGTGGACGGCGTCGATGTGCCAGGACCCTGGCCCCGGCGGTTCGAACTGCAGCTGGGTGGTGGTCTCAACCGAACTCATGGTCACCCTCTCGATCGGTGTGTGGCAGGCCGCTGCGCGGCCCACCGGGCTGGAGGCGGAACGTGCTGGAGCGGTTCGGCCATCACCTCCTGCTGCGCATAATCCCCTGGAAACACGGGGGCCGCGATTCTACGCCTGTTCCACACAACGGTGAGCGTCGCGGGGGCCGACGGACGGCGTGCGACGAGTGCACGACAACCTCGAGGCACCAAGGAGCGGGCATGAACCGCATCGGCAGCACCGATCTCGAGGTGTTCCCCGCTTCCGACCCGTCGTCGTAGCCCGAGCGGACGGCATCACGTTCGGCGATCGAACGCCTCTCGCGCGGCGCCCACGGTCGCGTACCGGGGAGCGGTGATGCCGAAGCGGTCGAGCTCCCGTGCGAGGTGGTCGTTCGCCTCTGCCACCGCGAACACGATGCCGCGTGCCTGGAGCTGTGCCTGCAGCTCGAGCAGCGCCTTGCCACCGGTGTAGTCGATGTCGTCCATCGCGTCGGCCTGGAGCACCAGCCACGCGGGCGG
This sequence comes from Gaiellales bacterium, assembly GCA_035638975.1. Taxonomy (GTDB): domain Bacteria; phylum Actinomycetota; class Thermoleophilia; order Gaiellales; family JAICJC01; genus JAICYJ01. The sequence goes on along the minus strand of DASQYY010000089.1, from coordinate 1,424 downwards.
GTTGGGAACGTCCACGAGAGCGACGATCTCCTCCTCGAGACGCTCGGTGTTCGCGTAGAAGAGGCCAACGCCGAAGCGGTAGACCACCAGCCCGTGCTCCGGTTCGAACGACGTGTCGTGCGGGGCATAGTGGCGCCGCACGTGCAGCACCAGCGAGAGCACGATCGCGAGCACGATGCCCTGCTCGACTCCGAGGACGACCACCGTCACCGCCGTGATCGCCGCCACGACGAACTCGTCGCGCTGCAGCCGCCAGATCTCCCGCATGGTGCGGAGGTAGACCAGCTTGATGCCGATCATGAAGACGACCGACGACAGCACGGCGTCCGGGAGGTACTGGAGCGGGCGCGTCAGGAAGATCAGCACCACGGCCACCACCACGGCCATCGTCAGCTGTGCCACCTGGGTGCGACCGTGCGCCTCGTCAACCATCTCGGTCTTGGTCGGGCTGCCGTTGACCACGAAGGTGCTGCTGAGGCCGGCCGCGAGGTTGGCGGCGCTCAGCCCGAGCAGATCGTCGTCCTCCGAGAACTGCTCGCGGTACTTGACCGCGTACGCGCGGGAGGTGGCCGCGCTCTGAGCAAGGATGACGAGGAACATCGAGGCGCCGGTCGCCAGCAGCGACTGCGCGCTGTTCCAGCCGACGCCGGGTGGCAGGCCGATGTGAGGCAGCCCGCTCGGAACCGGGCCGAGCGTCGATACGCCGTGTGCCTGGAGGTCGGCCGCCCAGCTGAGGACGATGGCGCCGACGACGGCGACCAGACCGCCCGGGACACCCTTCACCCAGCGGTCGAACACCACCAGCGTCGCCAGCACCGCGGCCGACACGGCGACCGTCGCCCCCGACGCCTGGTCGAGCTGCGTGAGGGTGTCCCATGCCTTGATCAGCGTGCCGCCGACCCGCTCGGCGCTGACCTGCGGCGTGGGCGTGCCGAGCATTCCGTCGAGCTGCCCGAGCGCCACCTGGATGCCGACGCCTGTAAGGAAGCCGACCAGGACGGTGCGCGAGATGAAGTTGGCGAGCAGGCCGAGCCGCGCCACCCTGGCCACCACAAGCAGGGCACTGCAGATCAGCGCGCTCAGGCTGGCCAGCGCAAGCCATTTTCCGGAGCCCGGCTCGACGCCGGCGATACCGAGCCCGGCAATGCCGGCGTACATGATGGCGGCGGTCGCCGAGTCGCCGCCGACCACGAGGTGCCGCGATGAGCCGAGCACGGCGAACGCGACGACCGGGATCAGGATCGTGTACAGCCCTGTGATCACCGGGGTGCCGGCGATCTTGGTGTAGCCCATCACCTCCGGTATGGCCAGCGCGGCCAGGGTGACGCCGGCGAGGACATCCTGCGACAGCCAGCTGCGCTGGTACGGGCGGATGCTCCCGAACGGGCGGGGCAGGTCTCCGAAAGGCGTTCGGCGTGTCATCT
>DASQYY010000088.1:0-2025 GCA_035638975.1 Gaiellales bacterium | reverse complement strand
GCGGGAACGTGGCTGAGCTCCAGGACGGCCCCTGCGGCGGCGAGCGCGTCCGCCACGGCCGCCAGCCCCTCGCGCTCGTGACCGCGCCGGACGATCACGTCGAGATAGTCGGAGCCGGCAAGGCCGGTCCCCAGGAACTCCCGCGACGGCCACGGCAGCAGACGGCTCAGCGAGCGTGGACGCACGGCCAGCGGCGCGATCGCGATGAGCCGGCCGCCTCGGCGCACGGTGATCAGCGACAGACGGCGGCCCTCGGACAGGTTGCGCCACCACGCGAAGAGCCATTCCCAGGTGAGAAACACGCAGTTGGACGCGCTGGCCTGCAGCAGCTCGTTCCATTCCTGGCGCAGTGTCTGGAAGGTCGCCGTGTCCTCGATCCGCTGCACCACGATCGTGTCGTCGGCCGGCGTCTCCACGAAGGCGGGCCTCAGCCTGGGCCGGGCGTTCATGGGGCTCCCTCGCCGGGGATCCCGCGCAGGCCCGGGGGACTCCGCCGAAGCCCGCAGCGCTGCAGGACGCGATCCACCTGCCCGCGGGCCGCCGCCCGCTCCGTCGGCGTCGGCACGCCGAGCGCCAGTAGCGACAGCAGATAGACCGCCGCGAACACGGCCGCGCTCGTCGCGAGGACCACGAGTGGCCCGGCGCCACCGACGAGGCCGCGGGCGGCGGCGGCGCCCAGGCCGGCCACCACGGCGGCGCCGGCCAGCTTGCCGACGTCACCGAGCAGCGGGAGATCGCGCCACGAGACGTTCAGCGCGCGTCCCAGGACGACGGCCAGGACGACCCGGTCGAGGGCATTGACCACCACCACGACGACGACAGCGCCGACCAGCATCAGATGCGAGGCGGCGAGCCACGCACCGATCGCGAGGACGCCGAGAATGATCACACGGAGCCGCAGCAGCAACGGGATGTATTCGGGGTAGGCGCGGAGGACGGGATCGGACACGCTGGTGAGGAGGCCGAGCGGTATCAGCGCGAGGTTGATCGCGAAGATCGGCCAGCTGTCGGCGTACCTGACCGTGAACAGCACCGTGAGGAACTCGCGGCCGGCGACCAGGAGGAAGGCGCAGAGCGGGAAATGAATGGCGGCCATGACCCGCATGAGGCGCGCGCTGAGCTGCACGATGTCCGACGCCCTGCCCTCCAGCTGCAGGCGGCTGACCGCCGGAATCATGACGGAACCGACGGACTCGCTCAGGATCGACAGGAAGGGCAGCTGGAAGCATCCGACCGCGTAGATGGCATATGTGGCCGCGTCGAAATAGTGCGCGATGAAGTAGCTGGGCAGGTCACCCTGGACGACCGAGAGGATGGCCGCCGTGCCGAGCGGCATCGCGTACACGAGCTGCGCCCGCATCAGCGACCAGTCGGGCCCGCGGCCGAATCCCGGGAACCGGGTCGTGAGGTACCAGAGCAGGATCGCCGCCTGCAGGAGACCCTGCACGATCGCCGCATAGACGAGCGCCTCGATGGACGCGAAGACGAGTGCGGCCCCCACCAGCAGCAGCGTCTTCGTGAGGGTCAGGATCACGATGAGCAGCGACGCGGCCTGGACGTCGGCGTCCGCCAGCGCGAGCAGCTCGAGGAACGAGAAGGCGACCATCAGGAAGACGAGGATCGCGACGGGGCCGGCCAGCGCGGCCAGCGTCGGGTCGTGGAACAGCGCCTCGAGGATTGCGGGTTGCCACAGCAGCACCAGCGCCGCCAGGCCGCCGACCACGACATAGAAGAGCAGGATGTTGAACGCCACGCGGGATCGCCGGGTCGGATGTCGAGGCAGGAAGTAAAAGCCGCTCATCACGAAGCCGAGGGGCAGGATCGTCAGGGCGCTGCCGACGAGGAGGAAGAGCTGCTTGTACACCCCGAACCCGGTCTGGCTCAGGTGCCGGACGAGGACCAGGGGGAGCGCGAAGGCCACGGCGAAGACCACCGTCTTGGCGGCCATGAGCCAGAGCGCGTTGCGGGCGAGGGAGGTGTTCATCCGCGCGGGCCCCGCCACGCGCCGGCGACGCCGGCCGCGGG
>DASQYY010000087.1:0-5786 GCA_035638975.1 Gaiellales bacterium | reverse complement strand
CGCCCGATCGACGGCCCCTTTGGCGACTTCCAGGACGCCGAGGGCTACACGGCGGCGGCGCGCAGAGCCGCCCAGCTCGGATGCGAGGGAAAGTGGGCAATCCACCCATCGCAGATCGCCCTGGCAAACGAGGTGTTCACGCCGTCGGAGGCCGAGATCACCCGCGCGCGCCGGATCCTGGAGGCGATGCAGCAGGCCGCCGCCGAGGGCAAGGGCGCGGTCTCGCTGGACGGCAAGCTGATCGATGCGGCGTCGATCAAGATGGCCGAGAACCTGGTGCGCAAGATCGACCAGATGGCGGTGCCGGCGTAGGTGCAGGCGCCGGCCACCGGAGTCGGCCTTCGCGCTGAGGCCTGACACCGAGTTCGTCCCGTTCGCGGTATGGTCGGAGGCCGCCACACCGGCGAAGCTCACTGCATGGACGCTGACGGCACCCTCACGCTGCGAATCGGCTCGCCCGTCGCCTGCACCGACGGCGACTTCGGAGAGCTGGCCGACGTCGTGATCGCGCCCGAGGGCCGGCGCGTCACCCACGTCGTCATCGCCCCGGGCGGCCATCACGAGCGGGCGCGGCTGGTCGAGGTGGCCCGGCTGGCCGCCGCCGACCGGGGCCTCGTGCTCGACTGCAGCCGCGAGCAGGCGGAGCAGCTGCCCGAGGTGCAGGACACGGCGTACGTGCGCATCGGCGACGAGCTACCCGCCGGCGAGGGCAGCGTGGCCGGCGTGCAGGACATCGTCACGATGCCGATCGAGGACTACGGCACGTTCGGGGTGGCGGCGATGGATCTCGACGACCGCTACCTGGTCACGTACGATCGCATCCCCGCCGGCGAGGTGGAGGTGCGCGGGCGCAGCGAGATCCGTTCATCGGACGGCAAGCACGTCGGGCACGTGGACGGCGTGATCGTGGACTCGGCGGGCCGGATCACCCACCTCCTGCTCGAGCATCGGCACCTGTGGGGCTCCCGCAAGCACGTGCGCATCCCCGCGAGCGCGATCGACGACATCGAGGACGACCTCGTGCATTTGAGCGTGCCCAAGGCCGACCTCGAGAAGCTCGGCCGCTGAGCGACGCTCAGGACGCCTGCTGGAACCAGTCCCAGGTGCGGGCGAGGCCATCGGCCAGCGGCACCTCGGGAGCGTGCCCCAGCCGTGACCGCGCCTTGTCGATGAGCGAGTAGTTGCGCTGGATCTCGCCCGCCCGCGGCGGCTCGTACCTGACGTCCGGGGTGGCGCCGGATACCTCGCCCAGCATCCGCACCAGGTCGTTGAGGCTGGTCTCCACCCCGCTCGCAAGCTGGAACACCTCCCCGCCGGCGCCGTCGGCCTCGGCCGCCCTGATCAGCCCGTTCGCGAGATCCGAGACGTAGACGAAGTCGCGGGTCTGCGTGCCGTCGCCGTAGATCGTGAGCGGCTCCCCGGCCATGATGCGGCGGATGAACAGCGGGATCACGTTGGTCTTGCGCGCCGAGCGGGGCCCGTACGCGTTCGAGAACCGCACCGCCACCGCGTCCAGGCCGTAGGCACCATGGAAGGCCGAGCAGTACGCCTCGCCGGTTGCCTTGCCGGCCCCGTAGGGGGAAAGCGGGGCCAGCGGCTTGTCCTCGCTGGCCGGATAGGCGTTGTCGCCCAGGGGTGCGTTGCTGGACGAGAAGACGAACCGTCCGACGCCCGACTCCTTCGCGGCGCACAGGGCGAGCAGCGTCCCCCGGGCGTTCAGATCGAAGTTCTCGATCGGCCGCTCGATCGAGTCGACCACGCCCGCGCCCGCCGCCAGGTGGAACATCGCATCGGCGCCGGCCGCAGCACGCGTCAGCGCGTCGAGGTCGCGCACATCGCCCGTGACGACCTCGACATCGAGCCCGTCGAGATGATCCCGAGAGCCGGACGAGAGGTCGTCGAACACGCGGACGCCGTAGCCTCGATCGAGCAGGAGGCGCGTGAGGGTGGAGCCGATGAACCCGGCCCCGCCCGTGACCAGGGCGGTTGGCATCGCGAGAGCCTAGCCCGCGGGGTCTTCGGGGACGCCGGCCGGCGATCCCGGGCGCCGGCGGTCGTACTGCCAGCACGGCGCCCCCTCGAACGCTCGCAGGCCCAGCACCGGCTGGCGGCCGTCGCGCGGCTCGAGGCCCCGCCGGACGCGCGGCGCCGCAACCGCGACCAGCCCGCCCACCACCCCTCCGAACAGGAACGAGCGGACCCGCGGCCGGCTCACCCGAGCACCTCCCGGTGCGCGGCGTATCCGGCGATCAGAGCGCCGAGGGCCTGCACGCCGACCGGGGCGACGCCGCCGTTCACGATCGCGATCACGACGGCAGGCAGCGCGTAGGCCCAGACGGCGCCGCCAACGGCGATCCATGCGGTCGAGGGCGCCCGGTAGCGGCCGGCGGCGGCGAGCACGACGCGGCCGGTGACGAGGCCGACGACCCACGCGATGATGAACAGGCCGAAGCCGAGGCCGAAGCCGCCGGCGAGCGACAGCACCGCGCCAAAGGCGGTGCCGACGGCGAGCGCAGCCGCGGTGGAGCGTGCGGCGGCCTGCGGCTTCAGCGCGACGCGGGCCGAGCGCGGAAGGCGGGCGCAGTCGCGGCACTTGATGCCAACGGCGGCGTGCACCATGCAGTCGGGGCAGATCGGCTTGCCGCAGTCGGAGCAGGAGACGGCGGTCTCGACCTTCGGATGGTTTGCGCAGTGGCGGGACCCTGTCTGAGGCTCGGTCCCTGGCACGGCTGACACGAGGCCGAGTGTAGCATCGCGGTGTGTCCGACCCCCTGCTCGTGACCCTCGGCGACGTGCTCGCAGTGGCGTTGATCACCCCGCCGGCCGACGTGATGCCGCAGGCCTCCACCCCGGTCGAGACCCGTCTGCTGGTCGGCGGCCAGGCGGCCATCAGCGCGTGCTGGATCGCCGAGGCCGGTGCACGCGCACGGGCCGTCTCGGCGCGCTCCTACGATCGCCTGGGTGACTTCGTCGAGGCCGAGCTGGCCGACCGCGGCGTTGAGCTGCAGGGCCCGGGAACGGACGGCCGGACCGGGCTGGCGGCCGTGATCCGCACTCCCGGCGCCGGGCGGACGGCGCTGACCGACCGCGGCGTGTGCCGCTTGCTCACAGCCGAGGGGCTGCGGGAGGAGTGGTTCGAGGATGCGGACATCCTGCACGTGAGCGGCTACGCGCTGCTCGAGGAGCCGTCGGCGGACGCTGCGGAGCGCGCGGTTTCCCTCGCCAGAGCGGCTGGGGCGCAGGTGTCTGTTGATCTCGCCTGTGCCGACATCGTGACGCCGCTCCTACGCGAGCGGATCAGCCGCATCGAGCCGGAGATCGCGTTCGCCACCGCCGCACAGGCCGAGGCGATCGGAGGCATCGACGACGTTGCCGACCTGCCCGTGATCACCGATCGCGATGGACTCCCTGCCATCGATCCGATGGGCGTGCCGGACGCCTACGCGGCCGGGTTCCTGGCCGCGGTGGCCGCGGGGGCCGACGCCGACGACGCTGCGGAGCTGGGCCGGCAGATGGCCGACCGCTGCGCGGGCGTCGAAGGCCCGCTGCCGTGACCCGCGGGTTCACCGGCCTGCTCGTGCTCGCTCCCGAGGTAGAGCGGGCGTTGATCCGCTCCCAGCCGGTGGTGGCGCTCGAGACCTCGCTGGTGGCGCACGGCCTGCCGCACCCGCAGGGGCTCGAGGCCGCCCTGCGCTGCGAGCAGCGCGTGCGCGAGGCGGGCGCCGTGCCGGCCACGATCGCCATCCTCGACGGCGCCGTCCGCGTGGGGCTTGAGCAGGGGGAGCTCGAGGCGCTCGCCACGGCCGAGCACGTACGCAAGGTGGCCCCGCGCGATCTGGCGCCGGCGGTCGTGTCCGGAGGGCCCGGGGCGACCACCGTGGCGGGAACGCTCGCCGTCTGCCGCATCGCGGGCATCCACTTCATGGCCACCGGGGGGATCGGCGGCGTGCACCGCGGCTGGCAGGGCACGCGCGACGTCTCGGCCGACCTGTACGAGATCACCTTCGCCGCGGTCTGCGTCGTCTGTTCGGGCGCGAAGTCGCTGCTCGACGTCCCGGCGACCCTGGAGGAGCTCGAGACCCGCGGCATCCCCGTCGTCGGCTATGGCACCGACCGGTTCCCGCTGTTCTACCAGCGCGACAGCCCGCACCGGCTGACGGATCGCGTCGACGACGCGGCCACCGTCGCGGTGCTCGCCGCAACGCACTGGGGATTCGCCCGCACGGCGGGTGTGATCGTGGCGCAGCCCGTCGCCGAGGAGGTGGCGCTGCGCGCCGGGGAGGTCGAGCCGATCGTGGAGCGGGCGCTGGCCGACGCGGCTGCCCGGGGCGTGCGCGGGGCCGACGTCACACCGTTCGTGCTGGCCCGAATCCACGAGCAGACCGAGGGCCGCAGCCTGCGGGCGAACCTGAGGCTGGTCGAGGACAACGCGGCGCTGGCGGCCGAGATCGCCGTCGCCTACTACGCGGAGTAGCCGCCGGCTGCATTCGGGTGCCCGCCGCCCACGGGTCGGGGGTTAACCCCACGGACGTTCACCGACGGGCCGGCGATCATGGCTGCATCGTCATCATCAACCGGCCGTCAGATCTGGCAACGGCCCGGGACATCAGGAGCACAGCCATGAGCACAGTACTGATCGAGGAGTTCGCACCACTTCGTGACCGCGTCGCCGGCACCGTTGCCGCACCGGGCGACGATTCCTGGGACGAGGCGCGGCAGGCGTGGAACCTCGCCGCCGACCAGCGCCCGGCAGCTGTGGTGATCGCCGAGTCGGCCGACGACATCGTCGAGGTCGTCCGCTTTGCCCGTGAGCGCGGCTACGCGGTCTCCGGGCAGGGCACGGGCCACGCCGCCGCGACGCTCGAGCGCCATCTGCAGAGCACGATCCTGGTCAAGACGCACCTCATGCGCGGGGTCGAGATCGACGCCAAGGCGCGGATCGCAAGAGTCGAGGCCGGCGCGCTGTGGATGGACGTCACCGTGCCGGCGCAGGAGCATGGCCTCGCCGCGCTCGCCGGCTCGTCGCCCGATGTCGGCGTCGTCGGCTACACGCTCGGCGGCGGCCTCAGCTGGCTGAGCCGGACGCACGGCGTGGCGGCGAACAGCGTCACCGCAATCGAAGTCGTCACGGCCGACGGCGAGCTGGTTCGCACGGATGCATCGAACGAGCCCGGGCTGTTCTGGGCGCTGCGCGGCGGCGGCGGCAGCTTCGGCATCGTCACCGCGATCGAGTTCGCGCTCTACCCGCAGCCGCAGGTCTACGCAGGCACGATGTTCTTCCCGATCGAGCGCGCCCGCGAGGTGCTGCACGCGTGGCGCGAGATCGCCCCCAGCATGCCCGAGGCGATGACGACGGTCGGCCGGCTGCTGATGCTGCCGCCGCTCGAGGAGATCCCGGAGCCGGTGCGCGGCCGCAGCTTCGTGATTGTCGAGGCGATCTACCTCGGCGACGAGGACGAGGGCAGCCGGCTGCTGGAGCCGCTTCGCCGGCTCGGCCCGGAGATGGACACCACCGGGACGATTCCCGTGGCGGCGCTCTCGGCGCTGCACATGGATCCGGAGCATCCGGTTCCCGGCGCAGGCGACGGGATGCTGCTGACCGACGTGCCGGCCGAGGCAATCGACGCGGTGGCCGACCTGGCCGAGAGCGGGGCCGTCAAGGCGCTCCTGTCGGTCGAGCTGCGCCAGCTGGGCGGCGCGATCGCTCGACGGGCCCCCGGCAGCGGCGTGGTCGGGCACTTCGACGCCGGCTACGCGCTGTTCGCGGTGGGAATCGCCCCGTTCCC
>DASQYY010000086.1:0-8423 GCA_035638975.1 Gaiellales bacterium | reverse complement strand
CCGGCTGGCTGCTGCTCGGCGGAGCGCTGGTGGTCGGCGGCGTGGCCATGGCGCAGGTTCGCCGGTGAGCGGCTGGGAGTGGCGGGACGGCGGTCGCACTGTCGCCTACGGTGACGACGCCGCGGCGATGCTCGCCCGCTTCGGCTGGGACACGGACGTCCAGCTGCTGACCACGGCGCGCGCGGACCCGGGGTTGATGCCCGCGATCCATGTCGCAGACGGCCAGGTTCCCGACCTGGCCGCCGGGCTGCTCGACGGCATCACCGCCCAGAGGCTGGTCGCCTGGGGCGGCGGCCGCGTGATCGACGTGGCGAAGGCGCTCGCGTCGGCGCGCGGCGGCGAGGTCTGCGCGGTGCCGACGACGCTTTCCGGGGCGGAGATGACGCTGCTGCACCGGAAGATCACAGGGCTCGAGTCGCGACCCTCGGTGCGCCCCATCCTCGTCATCGCCGATCGTGCGCTGATGACGTCGATGCCGGAGGCGGCGCTGCGAGCCAGCTCGCTGAACGCACTCGCACACGGGGTGGAGGCGCTGTACGGGCCGCGCGCGAATCCCGTCGCGACGATGCTGGCGCTGCGCGGCGCCGAGCTGATCGCCGGCGGGGAGCTCGCGTTCGGGTCACTGCTCTGCGGGTATGCCGTCGACTCGGCCGGCTACGCCGTCCACCACGTGCTCTGCCAGACGGCCGTGCGAACCGCCGGCACCGGCCATGCCCAGACGAACGCCGCCGTGCTCCCGCAGACGATCCGGCTCATGCAGGAGCGCGCGCCCGAGGCGCTCGCGCCGCTGGCCGACGCCGTGGGCGTCGCTCCGGGGCAGCTGGCCGGCCGCGTCGACGACCTCGGCGGCCGGGCCCGCATCGCCATCGAGCCGCCCCTGCGCGAGACGGTGGCCGATGCGGCGATGGCGCGCCCGGAGCTGGCCGATACGCCGGGGCCGCCGGTGACGCGGGAGGAGCTGCTCGAGATGCTGGCCGGCGCGTCCACCTGACCCGCTGGGCGACCGTCGTCACCCGGTAGACTTTCGCGCCTATGGGCAAGGGCTACGCAGAGGGGCCGGCGGCCGAGGAGGCCGAGGCGGCGCGTGAGCGCGGCGACCATCTCGCGCGGTCGTCGGCGCCCGTGCGACGGCGCGTCGTGATCGGTTCGACGCCTGACAACCCCGAGCAGCACGTGATCGGCTATGCCGACGATGTCGACCCCGAAGAGCTCTTCTCGTCCGGCGCCGCGTGGGGGATCAAGGTTGTGAGCGCGCTTGAGTAACCCCTACGATCGCCCCTCGGACCCTGCCAAACGCCACAGCGCCGCGATCACCGATGGGCCCGACCGTGCCGCAGCGCGGGCGATGCTGAAGGGCATCGGCTTCACAGACGACGACCTGGCGCGGCCGATCGTCGGCGTGTCCACGACGTGGATCGAGACGATGCCGTGCAACTTCAACCAGCGCGAGCTGGCCCAGCGCGTGAAGGCGGGCATCCGTGCCGCCGGCGGCACGCCGATGGAGTTCAACACCGTCTCCGTCTCGGACGGTGTCTCGATGGGCACGGAGGGCATGCGCGCCTCGCTGGTCAGCCGTGAGGTGATCGCCGACTCGATCGAGCTGGTGGTTCGAGGCCATCTGATGGACGGCGTCGTCTGCCTGGTCGGCTGCGACAAGACCATCCCGGCTGCTGCGATGGCGCTCTGCCGCCTGGACGTCCCCGGCCTGGTGCTCTACAACGGCACGATCGCCCCCGGCACCTTCCGCGGCCGCGATATCACCATCCAAGAGGTGTTCGAAGCGGTCGGCGCGTATGCGGCCGACAAGATCGACGCGGAGGAGCTGCACGAGATCGAGTCCGCCGCCTGCCCGGGCGCCGGCGCCTGCGGCGGGCAGTTCACTGCGAACACGATGTCGACCGCCCTCGAGTTCCTCGGGTTGTCACCCGGCGGCATGAACGCCATCCCTGCGCTGAACCGCGGCAAGGGCGACGCCGCCGAGGAGGCAGGCCGCCTGGTCATGCGGCTCGTCCGCGACGACGTCCGGCCATCGCAGATCGTGACGCGCGAGGCGCTGGAGAACGCCGCGGCCTCGGTGGCCGCCACGGGCGGCTCGACGAACGGCGTGCTGCACATCCTGGCCATCGCGCGGGAGCTCGGGATCCCGTTCTCGATCGACGACTTCGACCGGATCGCCGAACGCACGCCGATCGTCGCCAGCATGAAGCCGGGCGGCCGCTACGTCGCCACCGACATCTTCGACGCCGGCGGCGTCGGCCTGGTGGCGCGCGAGCTGGCCAAGCGTGACCTGATCCACACCTCGGCAATGACCGTGGACGGGCGGACGCTCGGCCAGATTGCCGAGCAGACGGTCGAGGCGCCTGGGCAGCCGGTGGTCGTGCCGATCGAGCGGCCGATCAAGCTCACCGGCGGGCTCGCCGTGCTGCGTGGCAACCTGTCCCCGGATGGGTGCGTTGTCAAGCTGGCCGGTCACGAACGGCTGCGCCACCGGGGACCCGCGCGCGTGTTCGACTCCGAGGAGGAGTGCTTCGCGGCCGTCAAGCAGCGTGCGATCCGGGCCGGCGACGTGGTCGTGATCCGCTACGAGGGGCCGGCCGGCGGGCCGGGCATGCGGGAGATGCTGCACGTCACCGCGGCCATCGTCGGCGAGGGGCTGGGGGAGGAGGTGGCCCTGATCACGGACGGCCGCTTCTCCGGCGCCACCCATGGGCTGATGGCGGGGCACGTCACGCCGGAGGCCGCGCACGGCGGCCCCATCGCCGTTGTCCAGGACGGCGACGTGATCGAGTTCGACATCGAGGCCCGTGAGCTCCGTGTGGAGCTGAGCGAGGACGAGATCGCGGCGCGCCTGCGCGACTGGTCGCCGCCTCCGCCGCGCTACACGGCCGGCGTTCTCGCGAAGTACGCATCGCTTGTGTCGAGCGCCAGCGAGGGCGCGGTCACGCGCCCGAAGTGAACGTTCTCGTCCTGGCCGACACGCACGTCCCGGATCACGCGCGGGCGCTGCCTGCGGCGCTGGACGAGCACCTCGAGTGGGCGGAGTTGATCCTCCACGGCGGCGACATCACGTCCGAGGCGACGCTCGCGCAGCTCGAGCTGCATGCGCCGGTCCGCGCCGTCTGCGGCAACATCGACCAATGGGATCTGCGTGGCCGGCTGCCCGAGACGCTTCGGTTCGAGCTCGACGGGCTTCCCACGGCGATGATCCATGACTCCGGGGCACGCGAGGGACGTGAGCGCCGGCTGCGCGGCCGGTTCCCCGACGCGCGGCTGATCATCTTCGCGCACTCGCACCAGCCGGTGAACGAGGTGGTGGACGGCGTGCACTTCCTGAATCCCGGCAGCCCGACCTGGAAGCGGCGGGCGCCCGCGCCGACGGTGGCGCGGATGGTCACCGGCCCCGGCCGGGCCGAGGTGGCGCTGATCGATCTCGGCTGACCGCGTCGCGGAATGGCAACGACCTGTTCCGGCCGCCGTGACGGCTCAGCCATCGCGAACCCTCACGAATCGCCAACGATATGCCACGATCCGGTGCCGAACCACCCTCGCAGGCCGGGGCGGGCTCAGAGCCCGTGGCGGCCCGGAACTCAGCATTCGAGCCAGCCGGGTGATACGTCGGTCTGGTGAGTCGTCACAGATGTGTCCCCGCGGCGTTACGAGGACCGGGTCGGGCTCAGAGCCCGGGTCCGCAGGCCACAGGCGTCACGGAGATGCAACGGCCGATGATACGGACGCTTACCCGCTCTGAGCGGCCACCCGCTCCAGCGCCACGTCGACCAGCCCGGCCAGCAGCCGGCGCTTCCAGCCGGTCTGCTCGAGCCCGGGCAGCCCCGCCAGCGGATCGGCAGGGTCGAGCAGGCGCGGGGTGTTGGCGATGCCGATCGCCGCCAGCCGCACGCCCTCGCCGCTGCGCGCGGCCGCGACGCCCGCCAGCGCGAAGCTCCAGGCATGCCGCTCGCCCGCGCGCTCGTACGCGCTCGCCTCCGGCGTGCGGGGAATGGTGACGGCGGTGACGAACTCGCCGGCCCCGAGGCTCAGGTTCGACCGGTTGCCCTCCGACGGGCGCCGGTAGAGGTCGATCAGCGGAATTCCCTCCGGCCGGCGGCTGGTCTCGACCGACGCGTCCAGCGCGATCAGCGCGGCGGCGAGGTCGCTCGGCGCCACGGAGATGCAGTCGCCCGGCTCCAGGCCATGCTTGCGGTGATCGCCGATCTGGGCGTAGCAGGTGTCACCGCCCTTCAGCCAGCAGGTCAGATCGGGATGCCGGAAGTACCAGCATCGCACCTGCTGGCAGAGGTTGCCGCCGAGCGTCCCCATCTCCCGCAGCTGCGGCGAGGCGGCGTGGGCGATCGCCTCCGCCAGGACGGTGAACCGCTCCTGCACGGCCGGATGGCGGCCGATATCGGCGAGCGTCGCGGTCGCACCGATCCGCAGGACGTCGCCGAGGTCGTCCAGCTCGGACAGCCCCAGCCCGCGCAGGTCGATCACCGACTCGGCCGGCAGGATCCCGCGGTCCTGCTGGGTCAGCAGGTCGGTGCCGCCGCCCATGGCCCGCGCGTCCTCGCGGGCCAGTGCCGCAGCTGCCGCGTCGATCGTCGTCGGCCTGACGTAGGCGAATGTCCTCATCCGAGCGCCTCCAGCACCCGGCGCGGCGTGTAGGGCGCCTCGCGCAGCCGGACGCCGAGCGCGTGGGCGATGGCGTTTCCGATCGCGCCGGCGGTTGGGATGACGGGCGGCTCGCCGAGGCCCTTGACGCCCAGCGCGAGCTTCGGGTCCGGGATGCCGACGAACTCGCAGACCACCTCGGGCAGGTCCGCCATGGTCGGGATCTTGTAGTCCTCGAGACCGGCGTTGACGACGGTGCCCGTGGTCGGATCGACCACCCGCTCCTCGCTGAGCGCGAACCCCACGCCCTGCAGGATGCCGCCGATCACCTGGCTGCGCGCGCCCATCGGGTTCACGATCCGGCCGACGTCATGCACGGCCACGATCCGCTCGACGGTCACCAGCCCGGTGACCGTGTCGACCGCCACCTGGGCGATCTGGCATCCGAACGTGTTCACGGCCATGCCGTCCGGGTTCGGCGCCCGCGAGCCGGAGCCCCGCACCCATGCGTTGCCGAGCTTCCCCGTCACCTCCAGCAGCGGGTGGCGCAGGGTGCCGTCCGTGGAGCGCACCTCGCCGTCCACGAGCTCGAGGTCGTCGGCCGAGATCTCGAACATGTCGGCGGCGAGCTCGAGCAGCTGCGTGCGGACGTGGTGCCCCGCGGAGCGGACGGCCGGCGCGATCGACGCCAGCGTCATCGAGCCGCCCGAGAAGGGGCCGTGCCCGGCCAGGTCGGTGTCGCCGGCCCGGACGGTGACGTCCTGTGGCCGCACGCCCAGCCGCTCGGCCACGACGACGGCGCACGCGGTGATGACCCCGGTGCCGAGATCCTGCAGGCCGACCGTCAGCACCGGCTTCGCCGCCGAGCCGATCCGCACCTCCGCATATGCCGGAGGGCCACCGCTGCCCCACCAGTACTGGCTGGCGCACCCCATCCCGCGACGGATGCGGCCCTCGCCGCGAAGCGCGTCGCGACCCTCCCATCCGGCCAGCTCGGCGGCGATATCGTAGCTCTCCAACAGCCGCTTGGAGGTGTACGGCCGGCCGGTGCCCGGATCCGCGTCCGCATGGTTTCGGCGCCGCAGCTCGATCGGGTCGATGCCGACCTGGGCCGCCAGCTCGTCGAGCGCCTGCTCGAAGGCGAACGTCCCCTCCATCACGCCCGGTGCGCGAAAGGCCGCCGCCGGCCCCAGGTTCTGGCGCATCGGGAGCGTCATCAGGTGCAGGTTCTCGCAGGCGTAGAGGGACTTCACCGGCTCGAGCACGGGATAGCCCCATCCGCCGGTGCCGAGGCCCATCACGGCGGACGCCTCGACGGCCTGCAGGCGGCCGTCGCCGGCTGCGCCGATCTTGAAGCTGACCTTGGCCGGCGTACGGAAGCCCACAGTCAGGTTCTCCTCACGCCGGCTGAGCACGAGCCGCACCGGCCGCCGGGCCCTGCGGGACAGCTCCGTGGCGAGGATGCCCTCGTGGCCGCAGCCGAACTTCGAGCCGAAGCCCCCGCCCATGTAGTGGCAGACCACCCGCACGCGGTCGGAGTCGACGCCGAACGCCGTGCTGATCTGCGAGCGGGCCTGGTAGATCGCCTGCGTCGAGCTGTACAGCGTCACCCCGTCGGGCTGCCAGTCGGCGACCGCGCAGTGGGGCTCCATCGAGTTGTGCAGCTGCGCGGGCGCCACGTACTCGCACTCGAGCACGACCTCCGCCGATGCCAGGGCCGCGTCGGCGTCGCCACGCTCGTAGTCCGACGGGTCATCCTGGAACACCTGGCTCTCGAGCGCCTCGTCGAGGTCGGTGACGAAGCCGAGCGGCTCCCAGACCGGGTCGAGCGCGGCCAGCGCCGCATGCGCGGCGCCGACCGTTTCCGCGGCCACGGCTGCGACGGCCGCGCCGGCGTAGGGCGGCTCCTCGTGCAGCACCGTCTCGCCGTCGAAGTCCGGGCAGTCGCCCGGGCCGATGACGGCACGCACGCCGGGGATCGAGCGGGCGGCGTCCAGCGAGATCGAGGTCAGCCGGGCATGGGCGTGGGGGCTGCGGAGCACGGCCGCCTCGAGCTGCCCGGGCAGCCGGATATCGGACGTGTAGCGCGCCGTCCCCGTCAGCCGGGCCGGTGCGGTCAGCCGCGTGGCAGGCTCGCCGATGACGGCCGGCTCGGCGCCCGGCGCCCACTCCGGGGTCGCGTCCTCCTCGACCAGCGTCCATCGCTCCTCGGTGCGGCCCTCGACGACCGCCTCGGTCTTGACCAGCTTGGCCATCAGGCGCCGTCCCCGGCCGCCCTGGCCACGGCGAGCGCGATGCCCTCGTAGGCGCCGCAGCGGCAGAGGTTGCCGCTCATCGCTGCGATGATCTCGTCGCGGCTCGGCGCCGGCGAGCGCTCGAGCAGCGCCAGGGCCGACATCAGCTGGCCCGGCGTGCAGAAGCCGCACTGGAAGCCATCCTCGGCGGTGAACGCATCACGCAGGCGCGACAGCAGCTCGCCGTCCCACTCGACGGTGCGGACGGAGGCGCCGTCGCACGCGGCGGCCAGCGTCAGGCATGACAACACGGCGCGCCCGTCCAGGACGACGGTGCAGCTTCCGCACGTGCCTTCGCCGCAGGCCACCTTCGTGCCGGTCAGCTCGAACCGGTCGCGGAGCACCGTGGAGAGCGCTTCGCCAGCCTGCACCTCGACCTCGTGGGGGCTGCCGTTCACCTCGAGCGCGACCTGCATCCGCCGAAACCTACCAGCCGATGCCCGCCCGACCCAACCGGACGGTTTCACCGCCGATGGGTGCTAGCGTTTTTCGGTTTGAGCCTGCCATCCACATCGACCGCCCGGCGCGCCCCGCTGGAGCTGACGTTCGTGCCCAGGGGAGCCGAGGAGCCGCTGATGGGCTTCTTCTCCGTGTCCCCGCTGACGCCGGGTGGCTGGACGACCCTGCTCGACGACCGCGGCCTGCCGCACACGCTGCGCCGGCTGCCCATCACCATCATGGCCAACGGCGAGGAGCGGTCGGTCGACACGCGCAGCCTGCCGATGCTCCCGGCGCTGGCGTACCTGCTTTCCGAGGATGAGGGGCCGGGCGAGCCGAGCGCGTCGGTCAAGGCCTGGCGCCTCGTCGCCCGGCTGACCGAGCGGGTGATCGCCAACGGCGGGGAGCCGCCGGCACTCGACAGGTTCGCGGCCGCCTTCCCGCCGCTCGCCCATGCTGCCATCGGCGAGAACGGCGCCGGCCCCTCCCCGGTCGGCGCCCAGCAGGCGGTGGAGGAGTTCGTGCGTGCCGCGATGCGGTCGCTCGCGGCCGCGGTGCGGGAGCCGCGCCTCCTGACCGCGCCGGACAGCTACCACGAGCAGATCGACCTCTCGGTGCTGCAGCCGTCGCTGCGGAAGGTCGCGCCCGACCTCGGCGCGGTTGCCCCGGTGGTCAACCTTCGCCAGTCGCTCGAGCCGCTCGAGCTCGTCCTCAGCCTGCCCGATGACCCGGGGGTTCCGTGGCCCCTGCAGCTGATGCCGGCGGACTTCGACCGGATCCGACGAGCGGCCAACATCCTCCCGCTGCTGGGCCGGGTGCGCGACGGCCGGGCTGAGCTTACGGTCGACCAGGTGGCCGAGCTGCGCGCCGCGGCGCCGGCGCTCGAGTTCTCAGGCGCGACCGTGCGCCTGCCCGCCGAGCTGCAGGAGCACGAGGATCTCGAGCTGGACGGGGCGGAGCTGAGCTTCGCGCCCGGCCCCCTGTCGCTCGGCGGTGTCGTGGACTACGACCTGCACGCCGCGCTCGGCGGTGTGCCCATCAGCGAGGAGGAGTTCCGGGCGCTGGCGGCTGCCACCCAGCCGCTTG
>DASQYY010000085.1:0-4926 GCA_035638975.1 Gaiellales bacterium | reverse complement strand
GTGCTGCGGTGCGGTCATGCACCAGCGGGCCGGCCGGCTCGCCGCCGAGGCGCTCGGGCCCGACGGTATCATCAGCGGCGACGTGATCGAGGCGCTGCCCGGAGTGCTGAAGGAATGAGGGCCGCGGGGTGGTAGCGAGGGCGCAGCGGCTGGCCCGCGCAACGGTCACGGTCGATCTGGTCGCAGTCACCGCCAACGTCGAGCGGCTCCGCCAGGTGGCCGCGCCGGCCGAGGTGTGGGCGGTGGTCAAGGCCGACGGCTACGGCCATGGCGCGAGCGCCGTGGGCGGCGCGGCGCTTGCCGCCGGAGCCGCGAAGCTCTGTGTCGCGACGTGGGAGGAGGCCCGCTCGGTGCGGGCGGCGCTGCCCGACGCGCCGGTGCTCGTCATGTCACCGCTCGCCCCGGGTGAGGAGTCCGACGTGTCGGGCGTCGAGATCGCCGTCAGCTCGGTCGAGGGCTTCGCCCGGCTGCGCGCTGCGGCGCGTGAGCCGGTCGCCGTCCACGTCAAGGTCGACACCGGCATGGGCCGGTGGGGCATGGGCGAGGAGGATGGCCTGCGGGTCGCCGACGAGGTGCTCGGGTCGGAGCAGCTGCGGCTGGCCGGGCTGATGAGCCACCTGGCCGCTGCCGACTCGGATCCCGACCACACCCGGCGGCAGGTCGAGCGGTTCGCCCGGCTGTCCGAGCGGTTCCCTCCCTGCACCAGGCACATCGCCAACACCGCCGGTGCCCTGGCCTTCCCGGAGGCGCGGTTCGACGCGGTGCGAAGCGGCATCGCGGTCTACGGCCTGTCGCCGTTCAATTACGAGCCGGATGCGCACGGCCTCACGCCGGCGCTGCGGCTGGAGAGCTATGTGGCGCAGGTGAAGCGGCTGGAGGCGGGGGAGAGCGCGGGGTACGGCCGGCGGTTCATCGCCGAGCGGCCGACCTGGATCGGGCTCGCCCCGGCCGGCTACGCCGACGGGGTGCCGCGGCTCCTATCCGGCCGGATGGACGTGCTCGTGCGCGGTCGGCGCCGCCGCGTCGCGGCGACGGTGAGCATGGACCAGCTCACCTTCGTGATCGGCGACGAATGCGACGTCGAGCTTGGCGATCCGGTCGTGCTGATCGGGCGGGACGGCCCCGAGCGCATCGGCGCAGAGGAGTGGGCGCGGCTGTGCGACACGATCAGCTACGAGATCGTGTGCGACATCGCGCCGCGCAGGCGGCGGGTGGAGCATGTCATCGTCGACGGCTGACCTGCTCGGCCCGATTCGGGAGCGGGCGCCCGTGCGCGGTGCGTGGCTGGTCGGCGGCAGCGTGCGCGACCTGCTGCTCGGGCGGCCGGTGGTGGACATCGACCTCGTGGTTGACGGCGATCCCCGCGCCGTGGCCCGGGACCTCGCCCGCCGGTCGGGCGGGTCGCCGTTCCCGCTTTCGGAGCGCCACGGCGCGTGGCGAGTGGTGGACGGCGCCGACACCATCGATGTCGCCGCCGCCCGCGGCACGATCGATCAGGATCTCGGGCTGCGCGACTTCACGGTCAACGCGATCGCCGTGGCGCTTGACGACGGCACGGTCACCGACCCCTTCGACGGGCGCGGCGACCTCGACGGCCGGGTGCTGCGCGCGGTCTCGCAGGCCGTCTTCGAGGACGATCCGCTGCGGCTGCTGCGCCTGCCCCGCATCGCGCACGAGCTCGGATTCGCGTTCGATCCGGCGACCGAGCGCCTGGCACGGTCGCAGGCGGGCCTGGCCGACCGTCCGTCGGGCGAGCGGATCTACATGGAGATGCGGCGCATGCTGTGCGGCAGCCGTCCGGCGGAGGCGCTGCGCCTGGCCGAGCGCGTGGGCGTGCTGGACGCGGTGCTGCCGGAGGCGGTGCCGCTGCGCGGGTGCCTGCAGAGCGGGCATCACCAGCTGGACGTGTGGGAGCACACGCTGCACGTGATCGAGGCCGTCGCCGACATCGCCGACCACCCGCGCCACTACCTGCCCGCCCATGCCGGCATGGTCGAGGAGGAGCTGGCGCGGAAGGTCGGGGACGATCTCGCCGCATGGCAGGTGCTGCGGTTCGCCGCGCTGTTCCACGACATCCGCAAGCCGCAGACGCGGCAGGAGCGCGACGGGCGGGTCAGCTTCATCGGCCACGACCGCGAGGGCGCCGACACTGCCGAGCAGGTGTTGTCTCGCTGGAAGGCGGCGAACGCCGTCATTCGCTTCTGCCGGGCGATGGTGTCGGAGCACCTGGTGCTCGGGTTCGCGATCAGGGACCGGCCGCTCGACCGCCGGCGCGCGTACAGGTACCTGCGCGCGACGGAGCCGTGGCCGTGCTCGAGCGTGGTGCTCTCACTCGGCGACCGCCTGGCCACGCGCGGCCCCGCCTCGCGGCTGCGGCACCTGCGCCGGCACGCGGAGACCGCGGATGAGCTGCTCGGCCTGGTCGCGCAGGTGGAGCGAGAGACGGGCGAGCCGCTGCTGCGCGGCGACGAGATCGCCGAGGCGGCGGGCGTCTCGGGGCCGGAGATCAGCAGGCTGGTGTCGCTGCTGGCGGAGGAGCAGGCCGCGGGCGACGTGACGAGCCGGGAGGAGGCGCTGGCGTTTGTCCGCGAGCAGGTTCGATAGGACGGCCGACCGCTACGCCGAGGCCGCGGCGCGACGCGACTGGACGAGGTTCGTCGAGCTGTGCCGGCCCCGGCCGGATGACCGCGCCCTCGACGTCGCGGCCGGGCCGGGCTTCCTGTCCGCCGCCTTGGCTCCGCTGGTGGCCGAGGCCGTCGCACTGGACGCCTCCGAGGCGCTGCTGGCGCATGCGCCGCAGGGCGTTACGCGAGTCGTCGGGACGGCGGAGCACCTGCCGTTCGACGACGGCGCATTCACCCTGGTGACGATCGTGAACAGCCTGCATCACGTCGCGGACATGCCGGGGACGCTGGCGGAGATGGCCCGCGTGTTGGCACCGGCGGGGCGCATCGCGGTGCAGGACTACCTGGCCGACGACGACCCTGCGGCCGCGGAGCGGTGGGATGCGGTCGAGCGTCTGCGTGACGACGGCCACCGGCGCCTGCCGCGACGCGGCGAGGTGGCGGAGCTGCTTGCCGGGCATGGGCTGCGGCTGGAGGAGGAGCGGGAGTGGGCGTCGAGCTGGCAGCTGGGCCCGTGGCTGGACATGGCGGACACCCCGCCGGCTGCAAGGGAGCGGATCCACGACATGGTCGGCGCGGACGGCTTTCAGTCGACCGCGTGGATGGCGCGCTTCGGCAGGTGAAGGCCGGTCGCGGGGCGAACACCGCCCCGTGGCATTCACGACGTGGCTCTACCGGGACGGTGCCCGCTCGCATGAGCAGCTGCCGTTCGAGCGGGTCTCCGACGTCCTCAAGGAGGATGGGGTCCTGGTCTGGGTGGACGTCGATGATCCGGCCCCGGACGAGACGGCGCAGCTGGGGGAGGAGTTCGGCCTGCACCCGTTCGCGCTCGAGGATGCCATGACGCCGCATCAGCGGCCGAAGATCGAGCGGTACGAGGGCTACGTGTTCGTCGTTGCCTACGCCGCCCGCCCGCGGGACGGCGCCGGGCCGGCGATGGACGAGGTGTCGATGTTCGTGGGGCGCAACTACCTCGTCACCATCCGCCATGGCGGCGGGGCGGTGCTGGACGCCGCGCGCGACCGCATCGACCGGACGCCGTCACTGGCGCGAGGCGGCGGCTCGCAGGTCGCCTACGCGGTGCTGGACGAGATCATCGACGGCTACTTCCCGGTGGTCGAGGCGTTCGAGGATCGCATCGAGCGTGCGGAGGACGAACTGATCGGGGACGGCAGCGGCGACACCTCCGGGTCGCTGGCCGAGGCGTTCCAGATCAAGCGCGACCTGCTGACGTTTCGGCGGGTGGTGGCACCTCTTCGCGACGTGTTGGGTCGGGTGGTGCACATCGATCAGGCGGTGCTGGGCGTCGACCTGGATACCGAGTTCCGCGACCTGTACGACCATGTGCTGCGCGTGTACGACGAGCTGGACACCCAGCGCGACCTGGTGACGAGCATCCTCGAGGCGCACCTGTCGGTGGTGTCGAACCGGCTGAACATGGTGGTGCTGAAGCTGAGCTCATGGGCGGGGATCGTGCTGGTGCCGACGCTGATCGCGGGCATATACGGGATGAACTTCAACCGCATGCCGGAGCTGCACTGGCGGCTGGGGTACCTGTACGCGCTGGCGCTGATGGGTGGCAGCGCGCTGGTGCTGTGGGTGCGGTTCAAGCGGGCCGGCTGGCTCTGATCGGGCGGGCCTGTCGGGCCGCCGGTGTCAAACCCGAGCCACGGGCGTTGGTGCGGCCTCGTGGCGAAGTCGTGACGGTCAACCGCATGGCCAGGCGGTTCCCGCCTGGCCGGTGTCAAACTCCGCCCTCGGGCGCCGTCACGCCGTCGTGACGCCGAGAGGCAGGTCCGTCACCGTCTCGTAGCGTGCCCCCTTCGGCGACAGATGCGACCGCAGCAGCTGCAGCGCCGGCACCTCGAATGCCGGCACGGCCGGCTCTATCGCCGCCGGCTCGATTCCCCGCACCCGGCCGCGGCCCCGCGCAAGCGTGATGTGCGCGTCGCCGCGAAGCGGCTTCGACAGCCCGGGCGCCAGCGGGTGCGCCACCACGTGCATCGCCCGCGACAGCCGCACGAGCGGCGCGCTCGCGTCCACCTGCGCCCACAGCATGTACGGCCGCCTCGGCGGGCCCGGCACCGCGCGCGCGATCGACAGCGCGAAGGCGGCCTCCTCGCCGGCAACCCGCTTCAGCCGGCCGGTCAGCTCCTCGACGGCGTCCCGCTCCACCGCGCCGAGGAACAGCACCGTCACGTGCAGGTTCTCGGCCGGCAGCACACGAAGCTCCGGATGGGCCAGCGCCGTCGCGTGCCGGTTGAGCCGCTCGCGCACCGCCGCAGGCGGCGTCACGGCGACG
>DASQYY010000084.1:0-19096 GCA_035638975.1 Gaiellales bacterium | reverse complement strand
GTACGGCCTGCCCGCAGCCGTCACCTCGAGCGTGACACGCAGAGTGCGCTCCAGGAGCTCGACCACGCCCTTCATGTCGAAGAAGCCGGCCTCGATGCCGGCGATCAGGCCGGCCACCCGCACCGGCTGGCGGGGCAGCTCCTCGCCGGGTGCCGGAAGCACCACGCGGCCGATCTGGAACAGGGCCACGCGGCCGCGGCCGGCATCGAGGTTTCGCCGGGCCGATTCGAGCAGCCCCGGGAACAGCACCGTGCGCAGCAGCGCCTGGTCCGCGCCCATCGGATTCGCGATCCTCACAGCGTCGCGCTCCGGGTCATCCTCCTCGAGGCGCAGCCTGCCGGCCAGGCCCTCGTCCGTGAACGCGGTCGTCACCGCTTCCGAGAGCCCAGCGCCCAGCAGGACATCGGTCGCGCGGCGGGCCAGGCGGAGGTCGGGATCGAGCTTGCCGACCGCGTCAGCATGCGGCGGCATCACGCTCGGAACCTTCCAGATCCCGTCGATGCGTGCCACCTCCTCGATCAGGTCGGCCTCGCGCGTCGTGTCGGCGGCACGCCACGTCGGCACCAGCCAGCCGCCGTCGCGCGGCTCGTAGCCGAGCCGGGTCAGCGCCCTCGCGATCCGGGCGTCGTCGTAGTCGAGCCCGATCAGGTGCTCCAGCCGTTCCCGCCGCAGGGGCACGACGGGCGACACGGGCAGATCGCCGTGGAGGTCGATCGTGCCGGGGACCAGCGTCGCGCCGGCAAGCTCCACCATGAGCTGGGAGGCCAGGGCGAGCGCGCGCGGGACGAGGTGCGGATCGAGCCCCTTCTCCCAGCGGGTCGAGCCCTCCGTGCGCAGGCCGAGGCGGGCGGACGACCGCTGGATGCTGGGCCCGTCGAAGTTGGCGCACTCGATCAGGACGGTGGTCGTCTCGCCGGACACCTCGCTCCACTCCGAGCCCATCAGGCCCCCGATCGCCGACGGCTTCTCGGCATCAGCGATCACGAGCACGTCGGCGTCGAGGGTGCGCTCCTGCCCGTCCAGCGTGACCACCCGCTCCCCGTCGGCCGCGCGGCGGACGATGATCTCGCGCCCCGCGACCTTGTCGAGGTCGAAGGCATGCGTCGGCTCGCCGACGCACAGCATCACGTAGTTGGTGATGTCGACGACGTTTGAGATCGAGCGCATGCCCGCGGCGGCGATGCGGGCCTTCAGCCACGGCGGCGAGGGCCCCACCTTCACGTCCGTGAAGACCCTGCCCGCCCAGCGCGGGCAGAGGTCGGGCGCCTCCAGCCGGGCGGTGACGTGATCCTCGACCGTGCCGCTTCCGGACGGCGCGGGATCGGTGCCGGGCCAGTCGGCCAGCGGCACGTCGAGCGACGCGGATACCTCCCGCGCGACGCCGTAGACGCAGAGGCAGTCCGGCCTGTTCGGCGTGATCTCGAACTCGAGCACGACCTCGTCGATCGGGAGCACCTCGACCAGCGGCGTGCCCGGAACGAGGTCGTCCGGGAGCAGCATCAGGCCGGCGTGATCCTGCGACAGCTCGAGCTCCCGCTCGGACAGCATCATCCCGTCGGACTCGATGCCGCGCAGCTTCGCGGCGCGAAGGACGGTGCCATCGGGCATGGTGGCGCCGGGGAGCGCGACGGCCACGGTGCTGCCCGGCCCGAAGTTGGTGGCGCCGCAGACGATCTGGCGCGGCTCGCCCTCCCCCACGTCCACGGTCGTCAGCGACAGCCGGTCGGCGTTGGGGTGCTGCTCGCGGGTGAGCACCCGGCCCACGCGGAAGCCGTCCCCGCCGGCCGGCACGGCGCTGCGGTGGATGGCCTCGAGCTTCGTGCCGGTCATGCTCAGCAGCTCGCCGAGCTCGCGCACCGGCATGTCGAAGTCGACGTACTCGCGGAGCCAGGAGACGGGAACCTTCATCCGAACTGCTCCATCAGCCGCAGGTCGTTCTCCCACAGCCAGCGGATGTCGGGAACCGCATGCCGCAGGCCGGCGATGCGCTCGACGCCCATCCCCCAGGCGTAGCCGGTCCAGCGCTCGGCGTCGTAGCCGACATGGCCGAACACGTTCGGGTCGACCATGCCGGCGCCCAGGATCTCGACCCAGCCCTCCCCCTTGCATACGCGGCAGGGCGAGCCGTCGCGGGCGCAGTTGAAGCAGGACACGTCCACCTCGACGGACGGCTCGGTGAACGGGAAGAAGTGCGGGCGCAGGCGCACCTCGCGGTCGGGCCCGAACATCTCGCGGGCGAACGCGAGCAGCGTGCCCTTGAGGTTCGCCAGGGACAGCCCCTCGTCCACGGCGAGGCCCTCGATCTGCGTGAACATCGCGGTGTGCGTGGCGTCCGGGGTGTCACGGCGGTAGCAGCGGCCCATCGTCGCCATGTAGACCGGCGGCGGCTCGGACATCATCGTGCGGATCTGCATCGGCGACGTGTGCGTGCGAAGCACGGTGTGGTCGTCGATGTAGTACGTGTCCGACGGCTGGCGGCTGGGATGGGTGACCGCCGTGTTCAAGGCGTCGAAGTTGCGGTACGTGCTGTCGATCTCCGGGCCGTCGGCGATGCGGTAGCCGAGCCCGATCAGGACGTCGAGGATCTCGCGGCCGGTCTGCTCGATCAGGTGCGCGTGCCCGCGCTCGACCCGCTTGCCCGGGAGCGTGACGTCGACCCGATCGTCCCGCAGCCGCTGCTCCAGCTCGGCCGCGCGCAGCTCCGACTCGCGCGCGTCGAGGGCGGCCTCGAGCGCCTGGCGTACCTCGTTCAGCACCTTGCCTCGCGGGCCGCGCTCCTCCGGTGGCAGCGTTCCCAGCTCGCGAAGCGCCTGGACAAGCGGCGCCCGGCGCCCGAGCAGCGCGATCCGCACCTGCTCGAGGGCGGCCGTGTCGGGCGCGGCGGCAACCGCCGCGAGCCCCTCCTGCTGGACGGTCTCCGGATTCATGAGCGCACAAGTGTACCGACGGCCGCCTGTACCCTGTCACCGTGAGCGTCGCAGCGACAGCCGATCCATACGGCGCTCTGGGCACGGCCTACGACGCATGGTGCCGGAGCGTCACCGAGGACATCGGCTTCTACGTCGACCTCGCCCTCGCCTCCGGCGGGCCGGTGCTCGAGGTCGGCGTGGGCAGCGGCCGCGTGGCGGTGCCCGTCGCCCTCGCCGGCATCGAGGTGGTCGGCGTCGACATCAGCGACGACATGCTCGACCTCGCCTGGGCGAAGGCGCTCCCACACCAGGTGCCCCTGCGGCTGGTCCACGCAGACATGCGCCGTCTGCCCGACCTGGGGACGTTCCCGCTCGTCACCGTGCCCTTCCGCGCGTTCCTGCACCTCCGCGACGACGCGGAGCGGCTGGCCGTTCTCGTCTCCCTGCGCGACCGGCTTCGGCCGGGCGGGACGCTGGCCTTCGACGTCTTCCACCCGGACCGCGTCGACATCGAGGAGACACACGGACGCTGGCTCGAACGCGAGCCGGGCATCCACGAGCGCGCCGACTGGCGGCCCGAGCAGCGGTCGCTCACCCTATCGGTGCGAACGCGGGGGCGCGAGGCGACGATGGAGCTCTGGTGGGCCGAGGCCCGCACGTGGGCCGGGTTGCTCGCCCAGGCAGGCTTCGAGGATGTCCGCTCGTACGGCGGCTTCGATCGTGCCCCGCTTGCGATCGACAGCCCCGACTCGGTGTGGGTCGCAACCGCACCGGGGTCCGCGGCCCCTGGCTGACGCGGACGCGGTTCAGGCAGCGGCGCGCTGCCGGACCGCCTCGTAGAGGGCGACCGTGGCGGCCGCGGCGGCATTCAGCGATTCCGCGTCGGCCACCTGCGGTATGCGG
Organism: Gaiellales bacterium; assembly: GCA_035638975.1. Classification (GTDB taxonomy): domain Bacteria; phylum Actinomycetota; class Thermoleophilia; order Gaiellales; family JAICJC01; genus JAICYJ01. The sequence goes on along the minus strand of DASQYY010000084.1, from coordinate 15,284 downwards.
GCCACCTCGTCGGCGCCCGACACCAGCGCCTCCGGCAGCCCGAGCCGCTCCGCCCCCACGAGCAGGAGCACCGGGCCGGTCAGGTCGACCTGCCACAGGTCACGGCCGCCGCCCGGATCCAGGGCGATGTGCCGGCCCGCGGCGGGCGGCTCGTCCACCTGCTCGATCGGAACCCGGAAGACGGCCCCCATCGAGGCGCGCACCCCCTTGCCCGACAGCGGATCGGAGCAGCCGGCCGAGAGCGCCACGAAGGCCGGGCCGAGTGCGCCCGCGGCCCGCACGAGCGTGCCCACGTTGCCCGGATCGATAACGCGGTGCAGATAGACGCCGAGGGTCGCGCCGGGATCCCGCTGGGGGAGGTCGCCGCGGCGGAACACGCAGATCACCCGCGCGGGATGGCCCAGCGAGCCCAGCTCGGCCAGCAGCGGGTCGGCCACGACGTGAACAGGGCCGCCGCGGGCCAGCCGGGCGACCAGTTCCTCGGGGGGCGGGCGGTCGGCCGCGACGAACGTCTCGGCGGGCAGCACGCCGGCCGCCAGCGCCTCCTCGACGATGTCCTCGCCTTCGGCCAGGAACAGCCCTGCCGCGGTGCGGTGTCGCTTGGCCTGCAGCCTGCGGGCCGCCTTCAGCCGCGCGTTCGCGCGCGACGTGATCGGCTCCAACTGCGTGCTCAGTCCTTGGCCAGCGCGGCTTTCGCGGCGTCCGCGATCACCGTGAAGGCCTGCGGATCGCTGACGGCGATGTCCGCGAGCACCTTGCGGTCGAGCTCGATCTCGGCCAGCTTCAGGCCATGCATGAACTGGTTGTACGAGAGGCCGTTCTGCCGGGCGCCGGCGTTGATGCGGATGATCCACAGCCGGCGGAAGTCGCGCTTGCGGGCGCGGCGGTCGCGGTAGGAGTAGGCGAGCGACTTCATCACCTGCTCCTTGGCCTTCTTGTACGAGTTCTTCTTCAGGCCACGGTAGCCCTTGGCCTGCTCCAGCACCTCACGGCGCTTCTTCTTGGCGTGAACGCTGCGCTTGACGCGTGCCATCTTTGGCCCTCCCTATCGCTTGCCGAGGAGGCGCAGCGCCTCACGGATGTCCATGGATGCGAGCCCGGTGTCCTTCCGCTTGGCGCGGCGGCGCTTGGCCGACTTGTGCTCGAGCAGGTGCGACTTGAACGCACGCCGGCGCATCACCTTGCCGCCGGCGGTGAGCCGCAGTCGCTTGCGCGCGGCTGACGACGATTTCATCTTGGGCATCGCTTCGGTCTCCTAGCTGTTCTTGGCGGCGGCGGCCGTGTTGGCCGGGGTATCGCTGGCCCCCTCCGCCTCGGCTGCAACTGTGTCGGCGGCGGGCGCCTCGCTGGCCCCCTCCGCCTCGGCTGCAACTGTGTCGGCGGCGGGCGTCTCATCCGCCGCGGGTGCGGCGCCGGGCGGCTGGGCCTGCGGGTTCTTGTGCGGCGCCAGCATCATCACCATGTTGCGACCGTCCTGCAGCGGTGCGGACTCCACCACGCCGAGGTCGGACACCTCATCCGCCAGCTTCAGCAGCAGCGCCCGGCCGCGGTCGGGATGCGTCATCTCACGCCCGCGGAACATGATCGTCACCTTGACCTTGTCGCGGTTCTTCAGGAAGCGGACGACGTGGCCCTTCTTGGTCGCGTAGTCGTGGGGGTCGATCTTGGGTCTGAGCTTGATCTCCTTGATGGTGATGGTCGACTGGTGCTTGCGGGCGAGCTTCGCCTTCTGCTCCTGCTCGTACCGGTACTTCGAGTAGTCCATCACCCGGCAGACGGGCGGCTTCGCGTCGGGCGCCACCTCGACCAGGTCGAGGTTCTTGTCCCACGCATACTTGAGCGCCTCGTCGGTGCTCTTGATGCCGATCTGCTCGCCGTCCGCGCCGATCAGGCGCACCTGCGGGACGCGGATCGCATCGTTGATCCTGGTGGTCGGCTCCTGCGGCCGCTGGTCGATTCGTCGCCGTGGTCTCAAGAGGAGGGCCCAGTCACGATCAGATTCAAGCTCGATGTCTCCCTTCGTCGAAAACGCAAAACGGGCGCCAGTGGGCACCCGTCCTCGTCTCCCCGCTGGGGGGATCGACCGTCATACTGCTCGGTTGAACCCGCCGGACGCCGAATGCGTGGCGGGTGAGAAGCGGGGTGCCTCTGCTTTGCCAGGGCTTGAGTATAGCGGATGCCCCCTGCGCGGCCCGCCTGCGAACGGTAACAACGCGGTTACAACTGCGACAAAGTTTCGGACGCCGCCCTTGACCTTCATGACGGCGTTCGTAATGATCGCAGCGTGTTCAAGGATAGGTCGCAGGCGGGCGCAGGGCTCGCCGCCGCACTCCCCGACTTGCGGCTGAGAAGCAACGTCACCGTCGTCGGGCTCGCCCGGGGAGGCGTCGAGGTGGCGGCGGAGGCGGCGCACCTGCTGCAGCTGCCGCTGGACGTCCTGTGTATCCGCAAGGTGGGGATGCCGGGGTACCCGGAGCTCGCAATGGGCGCCGTTGCCCCCCAGGGCGAGCGGTTCACGAACCGCCGGATCGCCTCGCTGCTGACGACACGCCAGATCGAGGAGGCGTACGACGGTGCGATGGCCGAGGCGCGGGCGATGGACGAGCGGCTGCGCGGCGGAGTCCCGATGAACCTGATCGGACGGGTGGCCGTGATCATCGACGACGGGGCGGCCACCGGAGCCTCCGTGCGTGCGGCGATCGCCGCGGTGCGCAACGCCGGCGCCCGGCAGATGATCGTCGCGCTCCCGGTGCTGCCGCGGCCGGCGGCGGAGCGCCTGGCGCGGGAGTGCGACCGGCTCGTGACCCTGCGAGCGCCCCAGCGGTTCCAGTCGGTCGGGCAGTTCTACGAGGACTTCCACCCCGTCTCTGAGGATCGCGTCCGCGAGCTGCTGGCGGCGGCGCAGCCGGCGGTCGAGCAGCCCGCCTAGCGGGGGGGCAGCCCGAGCAGCTCGCGCGCCCTGGCTGGCGTCGCCGGCGCGCGGCCGAGCAGCGCGGCGATCGCGACCACGCGCTCGACGAGGTCGGCGTTCGAGGACGCGAGGGAGCCGGCATCGGCTTCGACCTGGTCCTCGAAGCCGCAGCGGACGTGGCCACCGGCCGCGATCGCCGTGGTCACGACGGGCAGGAAGGAGCGGCCGATGCCCGTGGCGCTCCAGGTGCTACCGTCGGGCGGCAGGCGGTCGGCGAGGGCGACGACGTTGCGCGGTGCGCCGGCGGCACCGCCGGGCACGCCGAGGACGAGGTCGTAGTGCTGGGACCCGTCGAGCGGGGCCTTCCCGATCAGCCAGCGGGCGTTGTCGAGATGGCCGAGGTCGAAGATCTCGAGCTCGGGCCGAATGCCGCGCGCCAGCTGCGCGCGGGCGAACTCGAGCATCAGCGGAGCGGGGTTCTCGAACACGCCCTGCCCGAAGTTGACGGTGCCGCAGGTGAGCGTCGCCATGTCGGGATCTGACTCGAGCGAGCCGAGGCGCTCGGCGGGCGTCATGCCGACGGCCCCACCGGTCGAGACCTGGACGATCATCTCGGGCGCTTCGGCGCGGATGGCGGCGACCGTGTCGCAGTAGCGTCCGGCGTCCTGGGTGGGGGTGCCGTCGTCCCAGCGGGCGTGCACGTGCACCACGCGGGCGCCGGCATCGAACGAGCGGCGTGCCTCTGCCGCGATCTCGTCGGGGGTGTAGGGCACCGCCGGGTTGTGCGAGCGCATCGTCTCCGCGCCGCACGGCGCGACGGTGATGACGAGGTCGCCGCTCACCCGCGGGCGACGGCACGGCCCTGCGGGCCGCGTGAGTGGTCCTTCTTGACGACGTACGTCCCCCGCGCCCGTGTGACGATCACCGGCTCGTCGAGGTAGTCGGCGGCGGACTCGCTGATATCTGGCCGGGCGGCGATCTCCTTGCGGAGCTCGAGGTCGACGGTGCGGCTGGTGGTGCCCATGCGGATGATGGTGCCCGTCGCGGCCACGAAGTCGCCGGCGTGCAGCGGGGCGAGGAACTCGACGGACTCGTACCCGGCGAAGAGGCCCTCGTCGCCGTCGGTGTGGATGGCGAGCTCGGTGACGATGTCGCCGAAGATCTCGAGGCCGTGGGCGCCGTCAACGAGGTTGCCGCCGTAGTGGGCGTCCGCCGCAGACAGGCGCATGCGCAGCTCGACTGTCAGTCCTTCCATCGTCCTCTCCCTCTCGATCGCCGTGGACGACCGATGATACGGGGTCGGCGAGCGACCGGGGCAGCCACCGGCCACGTCACTACCGCAATCCGGCGACCCAATTCTTGGAGTCAAAGCCCCAGGAGACGGGCGTTGCGCGATTGGCACACAATCGTGACGGATTGGCCGCGTGGTTGGGCGGGACCGCCCTCGAGGCCAATTATTGGAGTCAAAGCCCCACCGGGTGGGTTTGACGGGTTCGTGACGGAATTGTGACGGGTCAGGCGTTCTGCGGCTGCTCGCCGGCTGCTGCGCGAGCCACCAGCTCGCGCGCCATCCAGGCGGCGACGTGCGAGGGCCGTGACCCCGGCCCGAACCCCGCGTCGTAGCCGAGCTCCTTCGCGAACGTGTTCGACAGCCGCGGGCCGCCGCAGACCAGCAGGTAGCGATCGCGCAGCCGCTCGGCCTCCAAGAGGTCGACCAGCTTCGTCAGCTGCCGCGCGTGCACCTGCTTCTGCGTCACCACCTGCGACACCAGGATCGCGTCCGCTCGCCGCTCCTGCGCCTCGCGCACCAGGCGCTCACACGGCACCTGCGCGCCCAGGTTCACCGCCTCGATCCAGGGGTAGCGCTCCAGCCCGTAATCGCCGGCGAACCCCTTCATGTTCATGATCGCGTCGATGCCGACGGTGTGCGCATCCGACTCGATCGCGGCGCCGATCACCACCATCCTGCGCCCGAGCTCCCGCTCGATCAGCGCGTTGATCTGCGAGAAGCTGAGCTCCGGCGCCTCCACCTCGCTCGCGGTGATCTCGTCCGGGTCGACGCCGCGCGCCGCCCGCGCATAGGCGACGTAGAAGGTCATGTCTCGGTCGGCGGCCGCGATGTGGACGATCTGCGGCTCGAGGAAGCCGGTGTTCCGCAGGAACTGCAGGCCCAGCTCCCGTGCCCTCGCATCCGCCGGCGCGGGCAGCGTGAAGCTGAGCTGCACCATCCCGTCGCCAAGCGTGTCCCCGTACGGGACGATCTCAGGCACTCGCCGCCTCCGCGAGCGTCGGCTCCCACAGCTCCAAGAAGGGGTTGGCGTAGCCCGGCTCGCGCTGCGCGACCCCCTCGAGCCCACGCCCACCGTCCCGGGGCCGCGGCGTGTCCGCGAACCAGCCGCGCTCGACGGCCTCGAACATGCCCGCCTCCGCCACCTGCCCGAGCAGGTCGACCGCCTGGCGCAGCACCAGCTGCGCCCGCTGCTCGAGCGGACCGCCGGGCACCGCCTGGAGCGAGTCGCGCAGCGGCCGCGCCGCCTCGAACACGCGCCGGGCGTCCTGGATTGCGAGCATCCGATCGGAGAGAAACGGCGTGTGCACCGCCTCAGTCAGAATCGACAACAGCTGTATGTGCTGCCCGGTCGCCACCCCGACCAGGTTGAACAGCGTGCCCAGCGACTGCGTGCGGAATATGTCGCCCGTCACGTGCTTGGTCGGCGGCATGTACTTCAGCGGGCACCGCGGGAACAGCTCGCGGATGAGCAGTGCGATCGCCCACTCCTCCATCAGCTGGCCGGGCCTGTCCGGATCGATCTCGAACGCGTGCCCGAGCCCGATCTGCGGCTCCGGTATGCCGGCCGCCAGGGCCAGGGCGCGGTTGATGAAGTTGGACGCGACGACCGTGTGCCCCGCCTCGTGCCCCGGCGCCGTGGTCAGGTAGTTGTCCTCGCCGGTGTTGATGATGATCCCGGCGCGCCCGTTGACCATCCTGCTCACGTACTGATCGCAGAACGTCCGCTGCGGGTTGATGTCCCGGAACAGGATCCCGTACATCGAGTCGTTCAGCATCATGTCCAGCCGCTCCATCGCCCCGCAGGCGGCGATCTCGGGCATGCACAGCCCCGAGGCGTAGTTCGTCAGCCGCAGGTATCGCCCCACCTCGGGCATCACCTCGTCCAGCGCCGCCCGCACGCGCCGGAAGTTGGCCTGCGTCGCATACGTGCCGCCGAAGCCCTCGGTCGTCTCGCCGTAGGGCACGTAGTCGATCAGGCTCTGCGCCGTCGATCGGATCACCGCAACGACGTCCGCCCCGGCCCGGGCCGCCGCCTGCGCCTGGCGCGCATCCTCGTGAATGTTGCCCGTGGCGACGATGACGTAGATCCACGGCGTCGGCGGGTCTCCGTACTGCTCGATCAGCCTGCTCCGCTCCGCCCTGCGGGCCAGGATGGCCGCGTCCGCCTCCTCCGCCAGCGCTGCCGCGAGCCGCCTCGCCTCCGGCAGCATCTCCTCCGGGGGATCATCGAGCGGCTCGCCGGCCGCCACCGCCTCCGCGACCTGCTGCGGCGTGCGACCCGCCGCGCACGCCGCTGCCAGCGGCATCGCGAGCCCCTTCCCCAGCCGTGGGCCGAGCGCGTCCACCAGCACGTTCGGCAGCGGCACGCCGAGATCGTCGACGCCGTCCACCCCGAACAGGCGCGCGACCGTGCGCTCGATCGCCACCGTCGTATGGGCCCGGGCGAACTCGAGCACGGGGCCGGCGATCTCGTCCGCGAGCCCGCGCGCCTCCGCCACCAGGCCGCTGTCGAGCTCGAGCTTCATGGGCATAGCATGCCGGAAACGACGTCGTAGACCGGCCAACGCGCCGCCGCGGCATCTCGCGCCATCGCGAACGCCTCCTCGGCGCTGAACGGCGCGTCGGGGTGAAACGGATTCGACGTGACGGCGGCGATCGCGAGCGGCTGCCTGACCGCCACCTCAACCCCCGCGCGCCGCGCCCGGGCCAGCTGCTGTGGGCGCGCGAGCACATGCGTCGCGTCCGGCGCGACGATCAGCGCCTTGGCGCCGTCACGCATCAGCCGCTCGAGCAGCGGCCCCGTCACCGCACCCTGCACCTCCGCGCTGCCCGCGTCGGCAATCGCAGCGGCGGTCTCCGGCTCGTAGCCCGCGGCATGGCGAACCGTGATCGCGGCCGGCTCGGGCGTCACCGGCAGCGCCAGGGCATCCACCGCCAGCCGCAGGCGCAGCGCGGCATCGTCCCGGCCGTTCGCGAGCGAGACACCGGCTGCGAGGACGACCGCCTCGGCCCGGCCGGGCGCCGCCGGCCCCAGCCTCCCGAGCGCCCCCTCGAGCACCACCCGTCGTGCCCCTTCGTGGAAGAGCGCTTCCACGGTGCGGTCGAGCTCGTCCAGCCGCGCCGGCCCCGACACCACCACCGGCTCGCCCGGGGGCGGCTCGGTCACCACCACCTCGCCCACCGCCGTGCGGAACCCGAGCCGCATCCGCACCGTACGCTCGTCGACGAGCCCGGCCGCGCTTGCCACCAGCGTGCCGGCGCGTGGTCGCACGCTCGGCTTCGGAAGCCCGGTCAGCTGGTCGCGCGCCTCGCCGTCGAGGCCGAGCGACACCAGCCCAACGGGGCCGTCGATGCGCTCGAGGAGATGGTTGATCACGGTGGTCTTCCCGGCGTTCTTCGCAAGGCCGACCACCGCCACCGTGCGATGCGGTGCGAGCAGCTGCTCGAGCGCGGGCACGCCGTTCACGGCGCGCGAAGCAGGCGCACCGGGAACACCGGGTGCTCGCGGCCGTCCCGCTTGCGCATCGGCGGGCGGGGCGCGACCAGGCAGTTGTAGACCGCCTCCTCGGCCGCCTCGTAGGCGGCGGCGAAGTAGGGGTTCAGCTCGTCGTTTCGAAGCGTCTGCTCCTCGCTCGTCGTGAAGGCGAGCGCGATCTCCCCCGAGCCGTTGTGGGCGTAGGAGCCCGCGCGGGCGAGGCCGAGCAGCGGCCGCAGCGCGAGCCGCCGGAGCTGCTGCGCTGACATCGGGGCGTCACAGGCGCAGACCGCGATGCACGAGCCCTCCGGGGGTGGCGGCCCCGCGGCCGGCTCGAATCTGAGGCCGCCTGCGGTCAACCGCTCGCGCTCACCGAAGTTGCACATCAGCAGCACGCCCAGCGTGCGGTCGCCGATGCGCCGCGAGGCGGTACCGATCCCGCCGGCGAAGTCGAAGCACGTCATTCCCGTCCCCCCGCCGACGGAGCCCTCGGCCACCTCCTCGCCGAGCGCCGCGCGGGCGCGGTTGACGTCTTCCACGGTGACCGTGCGGGAGTCGCCGAGATCGGAGTCGTCGCACTCGCCGACGACCGGTATCAGCGTGTTGGACGGGTCGCCGCCCTCCGCCAGGACGGCGGCGTGGTAGACCATTCCCAGCGCGTGGGTACCGCACAGGTAGACCGCCGTCTGCACGACGCCCCACTCGTCGATCTCGAGCTTCTTCGTCAGCTCCCCCACGCCGTTCGTCGTGGCCACGCCGGCGCGCGCGGGCAGCCGCGGCGGCTCGACCACGGTGACGCCGGTCAGCTCGCCGCTCTCGGCCTGCGAGTGTCCGACACGGACGCCGGGCACGTCCGTGATCGCATTTCGCTCGCCGGTCGGCAGGAGCCCCACGGGGCCGGCCAGATCCCTCCATCGTCCAGTCATGCTGGCGCGTTGTATCAAACCGGAAAACGCCGGGAGGTTGCTTCATGATGTCGGCGGATGATCCGGCGACTGGCGCGCCAGCAGAGGGCGGCGGCGGGACGAGCCAATATCGGGAATATTGGCGAGGAGCGACGTCGACCTCCTGCGCCAGCGCGACGCCGCCGGGCGCCGCTAGTCATCCTGAAGCAACCTCCAGGCATGCGCCTGCTCGAAGGCCGCGGCCGCCCGCAGCACCAGCGCGTCAGCGCCCCGCCGGCCCACGATCTGCAACCCGACCGGCAGGCCATCCACCGTGCCGCACGGCACCGTCGCCGCCGGCTGCCCCGACACGTTGAACGGGTACGTGAACGCCGTCCACGACAGGTACTCGGTGCGGCGGCCCGCAACCGAGCCGGGCTGATCCAGCCCGGCCGGGAACGCCGTGATCGGGAGCGTCGGCGTCAGCACCAGGTCCCAGTCCCGCATGAACGTCTCCCACGCGGCGGCGTAGAGCGCCTTTGCCGACTGCGCATCGACCAGCTCCGTCGCCGTCATCTCGAGGCCCCGCTCGATCACGGGCACCCGGCCGCCGTCCAGCCGGTCGCGCGCCTCGTCCAGCCGGCCGGCGGAGAAGGGCGCCGCCTGGTTCGCGCACCAGATCGCGTCGACAACCGGCCATGGGTCGCCGAGCGGAGGGAACGCCTCGTCCACCACGGCCCCGAGCGCCGCGAACGACCGCGCCGCCGCCTCGCAGACGGCGACCACCTCGGGCTCGGCCGCCGCGAAGCCGAGATCCCCGCCCCACGCCATCCGCAGCCCGCGCACGCCGCCTTCCAGGGACTCGAGCGCACCCGTGCCCGCGGTCACGTCGAGCAGCAGCGCCGCCTCGGCCACCGACCGGGTGATCGGCCCCTGCACGGACAGCCCGGAGTTGACCGGGTCGGTGGGCACGAGCCCCCAGGTCGGCTTCAGCCCGAACACGCCGCACATCGATGACGGGATCCGGATCGATCCCGCCCCGTCGCCGCCGTGATGGAGGACGTCCGGCAGCATCGCCGCCGCCACGGCCGCCCCTCCGCTCGACCCGCCCGAGGTCCGGCCCGCACGCCACGGGTTCTCCGTCGACCCGTGCACGCGGCTCGTCGTCTCGCCCTTCCACCCCATCTCCGGCGTCGCCGTCTTGCCCACGATCACGGCCCCGGCCCCCCGCACCGCCGCGACGAAGGGGGAGTCGCCGCGGGCGGGCCCGTATTCGTGCAGCAGCGAGCCGACGCCGGTCGGCACCCCGGCCACGTCGAGCAGGTCCTTGATCGTGATCGGCACCCCCGCCAGCGGGCCGGCCGTGCCGTCGCCGTAGGCCCGCTCCGCCGCTGCCGCCTGGTCGCGGGCCAGGTCATCCGTCACGGTGACAAACGCCCGCAGGCGATCGGGCAGCCTCGCGATCCGCTCGAGCGTCTCGTCGGCCACCTCCACCGGCGAGCGCTCGCGTCGCCGGTAGGCGTCGAGCAGCTCCAGCACGCTCACGTGCGCACCGCGGAGGGAGAGGGCCTCACGCAGCGGGTGCTGCGGTGTCGCCCCTGCCGTCCGGGCCCACCTCGGCGGCATCGGGACCGGGCGCCGTGACGATGCACGCCGCGCGGTGGTCGGGCACCTCCGCGCCGGCGGGCGGCTGCAGGCTGGGGTCGATGCTCGCGCACCGGCTCTCGGCGATCGGGCAGCGGGGATGGAACCGGCATCCGGACGGCACGTGCACCGGGTTCGGCGTCTCGCCGGTCAGGATCTGGGGCACGGTCTGCTCACGAGGGTCGCGCTTTGGCACCACCGAGATCAGCGCCCGGGTGTAGGGGTGCTGCGGGTTTCGCACGACGTCGCGCGCCGGCCCCTCCTCCATGATGCGGCCGAGGTACATCACAGCGATGCGGTCGGCGAAGTGGGCCGCCGTGGACAGGTCGTGCGTGATCATGAGGATGCCCATCCCGTCCTTGCGCAGGCCGTCGAGCAGCGACAGGATCCCGGCGCGGACGGAGACGTCCAGCATCGACACCGGCTCGTCGGCGACCAGCAGCTGCGGCTTGAGGACGAGGCTGGCGGCGATCGCCACCCGCTGGCGCTGGCCGCCCGAGAGCTCGTGCGGGTAGCGGTCGATGTACAGGTCGGGGGGCGTCAGGCCTGCCCGCACCAGCGCCTCGCGCACCTGAGCGTCCCGCTCCGCCCGTGAGCCGGCGAGGCGGTGCACGAGCAGCGGCTCCTCCACGGCATCGCGCACCGTGAACCGCGGATCGAGCGACTCGTAGGGGTCCTGGTAGATCATCTGGATCTCGCGCCGCAGCGGCCGCAGCTCACGCTGGGACAGCTTGCCGATCTCCCGCCCGCGGAACCGGATCGAGCCGCCCTGGTAGTCGACCATGCGCACCACCGTCTGCGCCGTCGAGGTCTTGCCGCAGCCGGACTCCCCGACGAGCGCCAGCATCTCGCCGGGCCCGACCGAGAAGGTGACGCCCTCGACCGCATGCACCGTGAGCTTCGGGCGTCGGGCCATCGTGCCGACGATCCCGCGCGGCACCGGGTAGCGGGTCACCACGCGCTCCACCTCGAGCAGCGGCGCCGGGGCCTCGGCGTGAGCGCTCACGCGGTCTCCTCCACCACGACGCGGTCGTTCAGGTGGCAGATCGCCTCATGCCCCGGATCGACCTCCAGCCGCCGCGGATGCGTCACCGTGCACGGGGCGAACGTGGAGTCGCACCGCGGCGCGAACGGGCAGCCGACAAGCTCGCGGTCGAGCCGCGGCGGCGCGCCAGGGATCGACTTGACGTCCTCGGCGCCGAGCAGGTCGGGCGTGGCCGAGAACAGCATCCGCGTGTAGGGATGCCTCGCGTCGTGATAGATCGTCGCCATCTCGCCCATCTCGGCGATCTCGCCGGCGTACATCACGGCGGCGCGGTCGCAGACCTGGGCGACGACCGGCAGGTCGTGGGTGACGAGGATCATCGACAGGCCGAGGTCGCGCGTCAGTCGCACGAGCAGCTCCAGGATCTGCGCCTGCACCATCACGTCGAGGGCCGTGGTGGGCTCGTCGGCGAGCAGCACCTTGGGCTCGCAGGCGAGCGACAGGGCGATCGCCGCTCGCTGGCGCATGCCGCCGGAGAACTCGTGGGGATAGCGGTCGGCGCGGCTGCCGGAGATACCGACCAGCTCGAGCAGCTCACGCACCTGCGCCCTGGCCGCTTTCCCGGTCGCGGTGCCGTGCAGCTCCATCGGCTCGGCGATCTGGCTGCCCACCGTCTTCACCGGGTTGAAGGCGTTCATCGCGCCCTGGAACACCATCGAGATGTCGCTCCAGCGGTGCGGGCTGACGGTCTCCTCGCCCTTCTCGAGGATGTTCACCCCGTCGAAGAACACCTTGCCGGCCACCGAGGCGCTTCCAGGGAGCAGCCCCATGATGGCGAGGATGGTGGTGGTCTTGCCGCACCCCGACTCCCCGACGAGGCCCATCCGCTCGCCCGGACGCAGCTCGAAGGTGACCCCCTGCACGGCATGCAGCTCGCGGCCGCCGCTCAGGTCGAACCAGACGTGCAGGTCCTCGACCCGCAGGACCGGCTCGCTCACTCGGACTCCAGCTTTCCGTGCAGCGGCCGCATGCGGAAGCGGCGGACGGCCAGGTGGCCGACCTTCAGCCGTGGGTTGAGCGCGTCCTCCATCGACTGCCCGACCATCGTGCAGGCGAGGATCACGACCGTGACGGCAAGGCCCGGCGGCACGACCGCCCACCAGGCGTTGTTCAGCACGGCGTTGCCGAGGAAGCTGTTCTCGATCAGCTTGCCCCACGAGATCGTGCTCGGGTCGCCGAGGCCGAGGAAGGCGATGTAGGTCTCGAGGAACACGGCCAGCGCGATCATCAGCACCGTGTTGGCGATCAGCAGCGGCGCGACCTGCGGGAGCACGTGTTTGAAGACCAGCCGGTTGTTCCCGGCGCCGATCGACCGCGCCCGTTTCACGTAGACCCGTTCGCGGACGCTCTTCACCTGCGCGCGTATCAGCCTGGCTGTGCTCGTCCAGTAGATGATCCCGATGATCAGGATGATGTTCAGCAGGTTGCGGCCGAAGATGGCCGCGACCACGATCACCAGCGGGATGTCGGGGATGACCAGGAAGATGTCGGTGATCCGCATCAGCAGCACGTCCACGCCGCCGCCGAAGAACCCGGAGACGACGCCGACCGAGCCGCCGATCACCATCGCCACGATCGCCGCGGCGAAGCCGACCTCCAGCGAGACGCGGCTGCCGTAGATCATCAGCGAGAGCATGTCCACGCCGCCGTCATCGGTGCCCAGCCAGTGGGCGCTGCTCGGCGCCTCGTAGATGCCGCCCGTCTTCTCGGTCGGGCTGTACGGGGCGAGCAGCGGCGCGAAGATCGCGATCAGCACGAACACCAGCACGATGATCAGCCCGATCAGCGCCTGCTTCTGGCCGAGGATGGTCGTGCGGACGAAGCCGCGGCGGTCGGGCGTGGTCTCGATGCCGGCTTCGGCCGACTTGTCGTCGTCGCGGGCGAGGTCGGTTGACGTGGTTGCGTGGCTCACGTGGTCACCCGCGGGTCGAGCTTGAAGTACAGGAGGTCGGCGACGAAGTTGCAGAAGATCACCGACAGCGTGAGGACGAGGAACGCCCCCTGCAGGAACGCGTAATCGCGCTTGTCGATGGCATCGACGATGGCAAGGCCGATGCCGGGATAGTCGAACACGTACTCGATGGTGATGGCGCCGCCGATGATGAACCCGAGCGAGAGGGCGATCAGCGTCACCACCGGCAGCATGGCGTTGCGGAAGCCGTGCTTCCAGACGATCTCCCAGTTGCTCATGCCCTTGGCTCGGGCCGTGAGCACGTAGTCCTCGCCGAGCGTCTCCAGCATCGCCGAGCGGACGATCAGCGTGTAGTCGCCATAGAGCACGAGGCCGAGCGTCAGGGCGGGCAGGATCATGTGCTTCGTCCGGTCGACCAGGAACTCATAGGTGCCCGGATTGCCGAGGATGCCGAAGTCCGGGCTCTGGATCCCCCCATGCGGCAGCCCCACCCGGTCGGCCACGAAGTAGACGATCATCAGGCCCAGCCACTGCGTGGGCACGGAATAGAAGGCGAGCGCCGTCCACACCGAGCCCTTGTCGAGCCATGTGCCCCTCCGCCATGCGGAGATCACCCCCGTGAAGACGCCGAAGATGATGGAGAACACGGTGCCGAGGGTGATCATGGCCAGCGTGTTCTTGATCGGGTCCCACAGCTCCCCGCGAACCGGCTTGTGGGTGATCGCGGTGTAGCCCATGTCGCCGTGGGCCAGGTTCTTCAGGTAGATGACGTACTGCTCCCACTTGGACTTGTCGAGGCCCATGTCATGGGCCACGGCCTTCTTGAACTGGATCGTGCAGGCCCGGCACTTGAGGCCCGACACGGCGTTGCCCGGCAGGGCGCGGAAGAGCAGGAAGTTCAGCGTCACGGCGACGAACACCGTCAGCACAGCAAACAGCGTGCGCTTGATGATGTAGTCGCTTCGTTGCATCTCGTCGTCTCTTCCGCGCCCTGCCGGTCAGTGCAGGCCTAGCCGGCCTGGCCGACGTCCGTCCAGAACGAGTAGTTGTAGCCCTGCAGCTGCGGGTCATAGCCGAGCCATGCGTTGGTGTGCGCGGCGATGCCCTCCTCGTTCAGCAGCTGCGTGTACAGCCAGTTGTTGTAGATGATCTCGTCCATCTGGTGCACGATGTCGCGGCGCTTCGCCACGTCCACCGTGGTGCCCTGCTGCTGGTACAGCTTGTCGTAGCTGGCGTTGATCCAGCCGGTGTCGCTCCAGGAGCACCACTGGCCTCTCGTCACCACCGAAAGCTGGAAGTCAGGATCCGGGATGACCACCCAGTCCCAGAGGGCGATGTCGAACTTGTTGTAGCCCAGGGGCGGGTTCTTGGTGCCGTCACATGGGTCACCGGTCTCGATGGCGTACGCGGCCGAGGAATCGCCGCCGCTCTGCTCCGTCACCTGGACGCCGGCGTTCTTGAGCCCCTCCTGGACGATCGAGAACTCACGGTCGCCGTTGAAGTCGAGGCTTGTCGGCACCATGATCTGGTACGACATCTTGTGGGCCGGCTGCGCATACTTGCCGGTGGTGGCCGGCGCCACCCGGATCCCGTCGGAGCCCTTCTTGTAGCCGAGCGAGTCGAGCTCCTTGTTGGCCGCCGCGCAGTCGAACGTGACGGGCTTGGTGTTCGGGCTCCGCCAGTCACCCGCGAGCGCGCCGAGCAGGCTTCCCTCCGGGAACGCGTAGCCGCTGAAGACGACCTGCTTGATCTGGTTGACGTCGACGCACATCGAGAGCGCCTTCTTCACCCGCGGGTCGAGCAGTTCGCGGTTCTGCGGCTTGTACGGATTCGAGTTCCACGTAATGTTGACGATCTCGCCGCTCGGATACGTGTCCACGTGGACGTTCGAGATCTTCTTGACGGCGTTCACTGCCGTGAACGGCACCTGGTCGACCGCCGAGATCTGACCCGACTGGAGGTCCGCGATCATCGAGTCGGCGTTGGTGTAGTACACGAGGGCGACCGCGGAGACGTGCGGCTTGGGGCCCCACCAGCCCGGATTGGGCTTGAAGACCGTGGTGCCCTTCTTGGCGTAGGCGGTGACCTGGAAGGGCCCGCCCGACACCACCGGCAGGTGCTG
>DASQYY010000083.1:0-6658 GCA_035638975.1 Gaiellales bacterium | reverse complement strand
CCCCGCGTGGCGCATGGCCGGGTGGTGGGCCTGCGCGAACATGAACCCGAACCCGACCTCGTCGATGCAGTCGGCCACGTCGGAGGGCGCCAGGTCGATCCGCACGCCGAGCGCCTCCAGCACGTCGGCGGAGCCGCTCCGCGAGGAGACCGCCCTGTTGCCGTGCTTGGCGACGTAGGCGCCGCCCGCCGCGGCGACCAGGGCCGCCGAGGTGGAGATGTTGAAGGTATGGGCGCCGTCTCCTCCGGTGCCGGCCGTGTCGACCAGCGTGTCGTGGCGGGGGACGGCGGGCGTGACGTGGGCGCGCATCGCCCGGGCGCAGCCGGTGATCTCCTCGACCGTCTCGCCCTTCATGCGCAGCGCGATCAGGAACCCCGCGATCTGAGCAGGCGTCGCCTCGCCGGTCATCACCTGCATCATCGCCGCGTGCGCCTCCTCGGAAAGGAGATCGCGGCGTTCCGTCAGCGTCCTGATGGCGACGTCGATCATCCCGGGCCCTCCATGCGCAGGAAGTTCTCGATCAGGGTGCGCCCGTGCGGCGTCAGCACCGACTCCGGATGGAACTGGACGCCGTGCACCGGCTGCTCGCGGTGCCGCACGCCCATCACCTCGCCGTCGGGCGTTCGGGCCGTCACGGTCAGCACGTCGGGGACGTCGAGCGCGGCGAGCGAGTGGTAGCGGCCCGCCTCGAACGGGCTCGGGAGGCCGGCGTAGAGCGGCGAGCCGTCATGGCTGACCTGGTCCGGCTTGCCGTGCATCAGCAGCGCGGCTCGGTCGACCCGGCCGCCGTGCATCTCGACGATCACCTGGTGCCCGAGGCAGACGCCGAGCACCGGGATGCGGCCGCCGAAGCGCTCGATCATGGCCCGCGAAACGCCCGCCTCCCGTGGCGTTCCCGGCCCGGGGGAGACGACCAGATGGGTGGGACGCCAGGCATCGGCCTCGCCGGGCTCGATCGCATCGTTTCGCTCGGTGCGCACCTCGGCGCCGGCGGACGCGATGTAGTCGACCAGGTTGTAGGTGAACGAGTCGTAGTTGTCGATCACGAGCACCCTCACCGCCCGTACACCCCTGTCTCGGCCTGGTCGATGGCCACGCCCAGCGCGGCCAGCTTGTTCACGCACTCCTGGTGCTCCTCCGCCGGGTCGGAGTCTGCCACGATGCCGGCCCCCGCCTGCAGGTAGGCCGTGCCGTCCCGCATCGCGATCGTGCGGATCGCGATGCAGGTGTCCATGTCGCCGCCGAAGCCGAGGTAGCCGACAGCGCCGCCGTAGACGCCGCGCCGGCGGCCTTCGAGCTCGGAGATGATCTGCATCGCCCGCACCTTCGGCGCGCCCGACAGCGTCCCGGCGGGGAAGGTCGCGCGCAGCAGCGCAGCGGCGTCGGCGCCTTCGCGCAGCTGCCCGTGGACGTTCGAGACGATGTGCATGACGTGGGAGTAGCGCTCGACCTGCATCGAGCGCACGACGCGGATGCTGCCCGGCGTGCACACCCGGCCGAGGTCGTTGCGTGCGAGGTCGACGAGCATCACGTGCTCGGCGCGGTCCTTCTCCGACCGCAGCAGCTCCTCGGCCAGCGCGTCGTCCTGCTCGCGGGTCGACCCCCGCGGCCGTGTGCCCGCGATCGGCCGCAGCTCGCAGGTGCGGTCGACGTCCAGCCGGACGTGGGTCTCGGGCGATGAGCCGACCAGCTGATGGTCGCCGTTGTCGAGCAGGAACATGTAGGGCGAGGGGTTGACGGCCCGCAGCGCGCGATAGATCGCGAAGGGCGACGCGGCGGTCTGCCGCCGGATGCGCTGGGACGGCACGATCTGGAAGGCGTCGCCGGCGGCGATGTGCTCCCTGGCCCGGTCGACCGCCGCCATGTAGCGCTCGCGCGTGGTCTCGACGTGTACCTCGCCTGCCTCGACCGGGTCGGCGGGCGTCGCTGCGGGCGGCCGGGCCAGGACATCCGCGAGCCGGCCCACCTGCGCAGGCGGCCCGATCAGCGACACGGTGCGGCGCACGTGGTCGAAGGCGACGACCGAGTCCGCAAGCATGAACCGCATGCGGGGCAGCCCGGCGTCGTCGGGATGCGCCGGCGGCAGCGGCACGGGCTCGAGCTCCGAGACCCAGTCGTAGCTGATGTGGCCGACCGCCCCGCCCACGAAGGGCGGGTCACCGGGCCCGGGGCCGGGCCGGGAGGCGGCGAACGCCACCGCCTCGTCCAGCGAGTCGGTGACGTCGCAGCCGGCCGACAGGAAGCTGTGGCGGCCCACCTGCTCGCCACGTTCCACCGACTCGAGCAGGAAGGCCGGCGCGCCCAGCGCCTCGCGGACGAGCAGGTATGCGCCGACCGGCGTCAGCAGGTCTGCGGGAAGCGTTCGGATGATGCGGTCGTCGGTCATTCGGGCAAGAAAAAAGCCCTCCGCCGGATCCGGCGAAAGGCCTGTGCGAGGAGCGGATGCCGCGGCGAAGCTAGCGGGCCGGTCCTCGCTCGGTCGTCCACCACCAGCTGCTGCGCTGCGTCGTCATCTGGCGCACAGTATGCCCCCGGCCGGAGCGTGGGTCAATCCACCGTCATCACGGACGACCTCCTTGCGACGCACCGGTTTGCGCGGGGCGCGAGAATGCAGGGTCACACGACCACCGTCGACGCCGGAGCCCGTCCATGCCACGCACCGTCATCCTGGGGACCGCCCGCACCCCGTTCGGCCGCCTCGGCGGCGGCCTGTCAACGCTCACAGCCCCGCAGCTGGGGATCCACGCGGGCACGGCGGCGCTGGAGCGTGCCGGCGTGACGCCGGACCAGGTCGGCTACGTCGTCATGGGTGAGGTGCTGCAGGCGGGCGTAGGCATGATCCCGTCGCGCCAGGTGTCCGCGGGCGTCGGCTGCCCCAAGGGCGTCGGCTCCGACACCGTGAACAAGGTCTGCGCGTCGGGCATGCGCGCCATCGCCTACGGCGACCTGATGATCCGCTCCGGCGAGCATCAGGTGGTGCTGGCCGGTGGGATGGAGAGCATGTCGAACGCCCCCTATCTCGTCCCGAAGGCGCGCTTTGGCTACACGATGGGCGACGGCGTCCTCGTCGACCACATGACGAGCGACGGCCTGACGTCGACGTTCACCCACCGCATCATGGCCGAGGAGAACTCGGTCGTCTCCGCCGAGATCGGCTCCACCCGCGAGGCCCAGGACGCCTGGGCGCTACGCAGCCACGAGCGCGCCGTCGCCGCGCAGGACGCCGGTCACCTCGCCGACGAGATCGCGCCGGTGACGGTCGCGGGCCGGAAGGGCGAAACGGTCGTCGAGGCCGACGAGGGCCCACGCCGCGACACCTCGGCGGAGAAGCTCGCCTCGCTGAAGCCCGTGTTCAGCAAGGACGGCGTCACCACGGCCGGGAATGCCCCCGGCGTCAACGACGGCGCCGCCGCGGTGGTGCTGGCCTCCGAGGAGTGGGCGCAGGCGCAGGGCCTGGCCCCGCTCGCACGGATCGTTTCGGAGGGCCACGTCGCCGACGACTATCCCTACCTGGTGCGCACGCCCGCGGGCGCCGCGCGCGCGGCCCTAGAGAAGGCGGGCATGCAGGTCTCCGACGTCGACCTGTTCGAGGTGAACGAGGCCTTCTGCTCGGTGGTGCTGAACACGATCGACCTGCTCGAGGCGGACCCGGAGCGGTTCAACCCGCAGGGCGGCGCCGTCGCCTTCGGCCATCCGATCGGCGCATCCGGCGCGCGGCTGATCGGCACGCTCGTCCACCAGCTGCGCAGGCGGGGAGGCGGCTTCGGGCTGGCCGCGATCTGCTCGGGCGCGGCGCAGGGGGACGCGATGCTGATCGAGGTGCCGGCGGCGTGAGCGAGATCCAGCGGATCACGGTGGTCGGAGCCGGGCAGATGGGCGCCGGGATCGCCCAGGTGGCAGCGGTCGGCGGCTTCGACGTGACGCTGTCGGACGTGGCGCCGGGGCAGCTGGAGCGGGCGATGAAGGGCATCCAGGGATCGCTCACCAAGCTGGCGGAGAAGGGCCGCATCGAGCCGGGCGAGGTGGATGCGGCGGTGCTCCGGATCCGCACGTCGGCCGAGCCGTCCGACGCCGACCTCCTGATCGAGGCGGCGACCGAGAACGTCGAGCTCAAGCTGAAGATCTTCCGGCAGCTGGACGAGGTGGCGGGGGAGGGCGCGATCATCGCCTCGAACACGAGCTCGATCCCGATCACCCGGCTGGCCGCAGCGACGGGACGGCCGGAGCGCGTGGCCGGGATGCATTTCATGAACCCGGTGCCGCTGATGCCGCTGGTCGAGGTGATTCGCGGCATCGATACGAGCGACGAGACGCTGGCGGCGGTGGTGGCCGCGGCCGAGCGGATGGGCAAGACGGTCGCGCAGGCGAGCGACTTCCCGGGGTTCATCTCGAACCGCATCCTGGTGCCCATGATCAACGAGGCCGTGTACTGCCTGATGGAGGGCGTGGGCGACCGCGAGTCGATCGACACGGTGATGAAGCTCGGCATGAACCACCCGATGGGGCCGCTGACGCTGGCCGACCTGATCGGGCTCGACACGTGCCTGGCCATCATGGAGGTGCTGCACGAGGGGCTCGGCGACGACAAGTACCGGCCCTGTCCGCTGCTGCGCAGCTACGTGGAGGCGGGACGGCTCGGGCGCAAGTCGGGCCGCGGCTTCTACGAGTACTAGGAGGGCGAGCCGCGCCCGGCGACGAGGTGGGCAACCTCACGCACGATCCGGCGGCGCTCGAACACCGTCAGGCCAGCCGCTGCCCCACAGCCACGCCCAGCGCAACAGCCGCGACTCCGATGACGACCGTCGCCACGGGCAGCGCCGCCGCCCGCAGATAGTCCGCCGTGTCCAGGTAGTGGTAGCTCTGGTACGCAAGCGTCGAGAAGGTCGTGAACGCCCCCAGGAAGCCGACCCCGAGCACGAGCCGCACCCGTCCGTCGTGCGGGTGCACGCCCACGAGCAGCCCGAGCAGCAGGGCGCCCAGGATGTTGACCGCGAACGTCGCCGGCACCTGGTGGTGGGGCGCCATCCGCTGGCCGGCGTAGTACTCGACGCCGTAGCGCGCGATCGCGCCAAGGCTCCCTGCGAGCGCGACGAGCAGGCCGACTGGCATTGCTGGAACCTCCGGATCGCGGTTGGTAGGAGCCATCAGCCGGCCGGCGGTGCGGAAGCCTCGGCTTCCCGGCGAGCCCCATCGCCGCCGGCCAGGATACCGGCCCGCCATGCCATCTGACCGCGTTCGTATCCTTCGCGGCTAACAAACTCCTTACGGCGGTATCCCCTTTCCGGTGGAGTGCCGGCCTCGGGAGACCATCGTACGGTTGGGACAACGGGCGGCCGTCTCCACCATGCGGCCGCTGGGGGCAATCATGCGGCACGAACGCACAGGAGTCGACGGGGAACGTCTCCAGCAGGCGCAGCAGCGCCTGCGGGTGCACCTCGAGGTCACGCGCATCCTGGGGGAGGCCAGCTCGCTGGCCGACGCGGCCCCGCGGGTGCTCGAGCAGATCTGCCGCGGCCTGGGATGGGATCTTGCCGCCCTCTGGGGGGTCGACCGGGACGCCGGCGTCGTCCGCTGCGTCGACCTGTGGCACGCGCCGGGGACGCCGCTGATCGGATTCTCGCTCGCCACCCGCCACGCCGCCTTCGGTCCGGGCGAGGGGCTTCCCGGCGCCGTCTGGAAGGCAGGCGAGGCGCGCTGGGTGCCCGACATCGGCGCCCGACTGCCGAGCCCCCGCTCAGCGCCCGCTGCCCGCGAGGGGGTGCGGGCCGCGCTGGGGGTGCCGCTGCTCGTGCGCGGCGAGGCGATCGGGGTGCTCGAGCTGTTCAGTTCCCGCGCGGCCCGGCCGGACGAGGAAACGATGCAGCTGCTCGCCGCGATCGCGAGCCTGATCGCGCAGTTCATCCGGCGCCGCGACGCGGAGCGTGACCTGCGCGACACCGAGGCGCGCACGAGCGCGATCGTGAACGCCGCGCTCGATTCGATCATCGGCATCGACGGCAGCGGCCACATCACCGAGTTCAACCCGGCCGCCGAGGCGACGTTCGGCCGCCGGCGCGACGAGGTGCTGGGGATGGAGCTGCGCGAGCTGCTCGTGCCCGACGACGCGGGCGTGCCGGGCAGCAACGTCGTCGACCGGATGCTCTCTGGCGCGGAGCCCGAGCCGCTCGGCAGGGTGGTGGAGGCGGTCGGCATCGACGCGTCGGGCCGCGAGTTCCCGGTGGAGCTGGCCATAGCCCAGGTCGACGTGCCGGGAGCGCCCGCCTTCAGCGTCTTCCTGCGCGACGTGACCGAGAGCCGCCGCGCGCAGGACGCGGCGCGCCATCTGGCCGCCATCGTCGAGACGACCGGTGACGCGATCCTGTCCAAGTCGCTCGACGGCACCATCCTCACCTGGAACCGCGGCGCCGAGCTGCTCTATGGCTACACGGCGGAGGAGGCGATCGGCAGCCCGATCGCAATGCTGGCGCCGCCAGACCGGGTGGGCGAGGTCGACGAGATCCTGCGGCGAGTGGCCGCCGGCGAGCGGATCGAGGGGCTGGAGACCGTGCGGCGGCGCAAGGACGGCTCCCTGGTCGACGTGGCGCTGACCGTCTCCCCGCTCGAGCGCCACGACGGGACGGTGGCCGGGGGATCCGTGATTGCGCGCGACATCACCGAG
>DASQYY010000082.1:0-6940 GCA_035638975.1 Gaiellales bacterium | reverse complement strand
CCGTCGATCGGCCGGGAGGCCGCGATGGAGAGCCGCGACGAGCTGAAGGAGGCCCTGAAGGGCGCCGACATGGTCTTCGTCACCGCCGGCAAGGGCGGCGGCACGGGCACCGGTGCGGCGCCGGTGATCGCCGAGATCGCCCGCGAGCTGGGTGCGCTCACGGTCGGCGTGGTCACGCGGCCGTTCAACTTCGAGGGCCAGAAGCGCGGCGACCAGGCCGAGCAGGGCATACGCACCCTGCGCGAGAAGGTCGACACGCTGATCATCATCCCGAACGAGAAGCTGCTGCAGGTCGTCGAGAAGCGCACGTCGATCGTCGACGCGTTCCGGATCGCTGACGACGTCCTCCGCCAGGGCGTCCAGGGCATCACCGACCTGATCACCGTACCGGGGCTGATCAACCTTGACTTCGCCGACGTGCGCACCATCATGCGCGAGGCCGGCTCCGCGCTGATGGGCATCGGCATCGCAAGCGGCGAGAACCGCGCCGCCGAGGCGGCCCGCGCGGCCATCTCGTCGCCCCTGCTCGAGGCATCCGTCGAGGGCGCGACCGGCATTCTCCTGAACATCACAGGTGGGCCCGATCTCGGGCTGTTCGAGGTGAACGAGGCCGCCGAGATCATCGGCAGCGCTTCGGACTCGGACGCCAACATCATCTTCGGCGCGGTGATCGACGAGGCGATGGGCGACCAGGTGCGTGTCACCGTGATCGCGACCGGCTTCGACCGCGGCACCCGATCGCGCCCGGCCGCCGCCTTCGCCACCGGGAGCACCGACCGCCCCCGGCGCGTCGAGGAGACGGAGTCGAGCGAGTTCGAGCTGCCCCGCGAGGCACTCGAGATCCCGAGCTTCCTGCGCGACCAGTAAGCGCTTCCCGCGCAGGGAAACCGCCCGTTCGGAGCTTCAGGGTCGGCCCTCATCCGCCGATTCCTAGAGCATGGCTCCCGCCAACCGCCTCCAGGTGCTGTTCGACCTGTCCGCCGCCATGTCCTCGACGCTCGAGCTCGAGGAGGTGCTGGCGCTGTTCACCCGCGACGCCGCTGAGCTGACCGGGGCGACCTCCGCAGAGCTCTCGCTGCTATCGCAGGACGGTGAGACTGTGATCATGCTCACCGACTGGTCCGGGAACTGGGCGGTTGCCGTGGGTGAGCACTACAGCGAGGCCGGCGAGACGTACTCGGTCGCGCGGTTCGAGACGATCCGCCGCGTGCTCGAGTCCGGGCTGCCCGAGCAGGTGCAGGTCTCGGATGAGGGCGCCGAGCGCGAGCTGCGTGAGTCGATCGCGCGGTACGGCATCGCCAGCTCCCTGATGCTGCCGCTGCTCTCGCGCGGCGAGACTCTGGGGCTGGTCGAGGTGATCGACTCCCGCGAGCGCCGCTGGGACGAGTTCGACGTCGAGTTCTGCATGGCGCTCTGCAACGTGGTGGCACCGGCGATCCGAAACGCGCTGCTCTACCGGGAGATGCGCGAGATCGCGCTCTGCGATGAGCTGACCGGCCTCGGCAACCGCCGGGGTTTCAACGAGCGGCTCGCGGACGAACGCGCCCGGCACGGCGACCTCGGGCGGATCGCACTCGTCCTGCTCGACCTGGACGGGCTGAAGGCCATCAACGACCGCGGCGGCCATCTGGCCGGCGACCGGGCGCTGCGCACGGCCGCGGACGCGATCCGGGTCGCGGTCCGCGAGACCGATGCCGCCTTCCGGCTCGGAGGTGACGAGCTTGCCGTCGTGCTCGACGGGGCCGATGCCACGGTCGCCATGGCGGTGGCCGCGCGCATCCGGTCGGCCGTCGCTCAGCTCAGCGGCGGCACGCTCACCCTGTCTGCAGGCGTTGCGGTGGGCACCGCGGTGGCCGATCCGGATCTGCTCTACCGCCACGCCGACCGCGCCCAGTACCGGGCCAAGGACGCGGGCGGCGGACGGGTCGAGCTCGCGGCCTGACGCGGGGGTAGACTGCCGCCTCAGGAATGCCTGAGGAGATTGCGCTCCGCCGGACGCCGCTGTACGACCGCCATGTAGCGGCGGGGGCGCGAATCGTTCCGTTCGCCGGGTGGGAGATGCCGGTGCAGTACCAGGGCATCATCCCCGAGCACCAGGCGGTGCGCACCGGCGCGGGCGTGTTCGACGTGTCACACATGGGCCAGCTCGAGCTGCGCGGCGACGGAGCGCTCGCGTATGCCCAAGCCATGCTGTCCAACGACCTCGACCGCATCGGGCCCGGCCACGCGCAGTACACGCTGCTGCTGGACGACGCCGGCTGCCCCGTCGACGACCTGATCGCCTACCGGTTCGCGGACGATCATCTGCTGCTGGTCGTCAACGCCTCGCGCGTCGACGACGACGCGGCCTGGCTGGCCGCGAGGCCGGCGGACGACGCCTCGCTCGACGACCGCTCACACCAGTTCGCGATGCTGGCCCTCCAGGGTCCCGCATCGCTGTCGCTCGTCGAGCTGCCTGAGCTGCCGCCGTTCGGCTTCGCCGAGGCCGAGGTCTGCGGGGTGCCGGCGATCGTGGCTCGGACGGGCTATACCGGCGAGCCCGGAGTCGAGCTGATGACGGCTCCGGAGGACGCCGGCCCGCTGTGGGACGCCCTGCTCTCGGCCGGGGCGGTGCCCTGCGGGCTGGGCGCGCGGGACACGCTGCGGCTCGAGGTCTGCTACCCGCTCTACGGCAACGACCTCGACGGCGAGCACACCGCGCTCGAAGCCGGCCTCGGCTGGGTCTGCGCGCTGGACGCCAAGGACTTCACCGGCGCAGACGCCCTGCGGGTGCAGAAGCGCGAGGGTGTCCCGCGCAAGCTCGTCGCCTTCCGGATGCTCGACCGCGGCATCCCGCGCCAGGGGATGGCGATCCTTCCCGAGGGCACGGTGACCAGCGGAACCATGTCGCCCTCGCTCGGGATCGGCATCGGCATGGGGTATGTCCCGGCCGGCGGGGCCGCCCCCGGCACCGGCATGCAGATCGACGTACGAGGCCGCACGCTCGCGGCCGAGATCGCAACGAAGCCCCTGTATGTGAAGGAGACGAACGCATGAGCGAAGCCAGCTACCCGGACGGGCTCTATTACAACGAGGAGCACGACTGGGCGCGCGTGGACGGCGACACCGCCACGTTCGGCATCACCTGGTATGCGCAGGACAGCCTGGGAGAGGTGGTCTACTTCGCCCCCTCCGCCGTCGGCACGTCGATCACGAAGGGCGGCGAGTACGGTGAGCTCGAGTCCACAAAGGCGGTCTCGCCGCTGATCGCTCCGCTCTCGGGCGAGGTGACCGAGACCAACGATGCGCTCGAGGGCAGCGAGAACACCGTCAACGACGACCCATATGGCGACGGGTGGCTGGTCAAGGTGAAGCTGTCGGACACCTCCGAGCTCGACTCGCTGATGGACGCCGACGCCTACCGTTCCTACGTGGACTCGCTGTGACGTTCACCTCCCTCACCGATGCCGACCGCGCGGCGATGCTGGCCGCCATCGGCGTCGAGTCGATCGAGCAGCTGTTCGACGACATCCCGGCCGCCGTCCGGCTCGACCGGCCGCTCGATATCGGCCCGGCGCTCTCGGAGTCCGAGCTCTACGACCACATGACCGCACTGGCCGCCCGTAACGTCGACGTCGGCCGCGAGCTGTCGTTCCTCGGCGCCGGCATGTACGACCACTACGTGCCGGCGGTGGTCGACGCCGTGCTCCAGCGCGGCGAGTTCCTGACCGCCTACACGCCGTACCAGCCGGAGATGAGCCAGGGCGTCCTGCAGGCCATCTTCGAATACCAGACGGCGGTCTGCGAGCTGACCGGGATGGACGTCTCGAACGCGTCCGGCTACGACGGCACGACGGTCGCCGCGGACGCCTGCTACGTCGCCAAGCTGGCGACCGGCAGGACGAGGATCGTCGTCGCCGAGACGCTGAACCCGCAGGTGCGGCAGGTGGTGCGCACGTTCGCGCCGGGCTTCGGCATGGAGGTGGTCGAGGTCGGCCACCATGACGGGCTCACCGATCCGGAGGAGCTGCGCAGCGCCGCGGACGGCGCCGCCATCGCGATCTTCCAGCAGCCCAACTTCCTCGGCCTGCTCGAGGACGCCCCCGCGCTGGCGGAGGCGGCGTCCGCGGGCGGGGCGCTCGCAACAGCGCACGTGGACCCGATGTCGCTCGGTATCCTCGAGGCGCCGGGCCGCTACGGCTGCGCTCTCGCGATCGGCGAAGGGCAGCCCGCCGGCAACTACCTCTCCTACGGCGGCCCGCACTACGGCTTCCTGGCGGCCCGCCAGGACTACGCCCGCCAGCTGCCCGGCCGGATCGTCGGCGAGACGTCCGACTTCCAGGGCCGCCGCGGGTACGTGCTCACCCTGCAGACGCGGGAACAGCACATCCGGCGCGAGAAGGCCACCTCGAACATCACCTCCAACCAGACGCTGCTGGCGCTGGCAGGGCTGGTCTACCTGTCGTGGCTCGGCCCGAGTGGCCTGCGCGAGGTGGGGGAGCGCTCGCACGCGCTGGCCGAGCACGCCAAGCGGCGCCTGGGGCTGCCGCTTGCCTTCGAGCATCCGACCTTCCGCGAGTTCGTCGTCCGCACGGGCCGGCCGGCGCGCGAGGTGATCGACGAGTGCAAGCGCCGCGGCGTGCATCCCGGCTACCCGATCGGGCGCGACTACGAGGGCCTGGACGATGCGCTGATGATGGCCTTCACGGAGCGCCGGACGCCCGAGGAGATCGAGCGGCTGGCCGAGGCGCTGTCGGCCGTCGGTGTGGAGGTCGCGGCATGAAGCTGATCTACGAGAAGTCGCAGGCATCGCGCCGCGCGTCGTCGATCCCCGACCCGGGCGTCGAGAACGGGACCGAGATCCCGGCAGCGCTGCGTCGCAGCGAGCCGCCGCACCTCCCCGAGCTGGCCGAGCCGGAGCTGCTGCGGCACTTCACAGAGCTCTCGACCCGCAACTTCGGCATCGACACCGGCTTCTATCCGCTCGGCTCCTGCACCATGAAGTACAACCCGCGCGTCAACGAGCGGCTGGTGGGGCTGCCCGGGTTCCGCGACCTGCACCCCTACCAGGACGACGCGGACGCGCAGGGCGCGCTCGAGCTGATGTGGCGCCTGCAGGAGATCCTGGCCGAGATCGTGGGGCTTGATGCCGTCACCCTGCAGCCGGCGGCGGGATCGCAGGGAGAGCTGACCGGGCTGACGCTTATCAGCGCCTACTTCAAGGACCGGGGCGAGTACGAGCAGCGCCGCGAGATCGTCATCCCCGACACGGCGCACGGCACCAACCCGGCCAGCGTGACGATGGCGGGGTATACGGTGCGCAAGGTGAACGTCGACAGTCGAGGCAACATCGACGTCGACGATCTTCGTGAGAAGGTGGGGCCGCAGACCGCCGGGCTCATGTTGACGAACCCGTCAACGCTGGGCCTGTTCGAGGAGCGCATCGAGGAGGTCGCCTCGATCTTCCACGATGCCGGCGCGCTCCTGTACTACGACGGGGCGAACCTGAACGCCGTCTGCGGCATCTCCCGGCCCGGCGACATGGGCTTCGATGTGCTGCACTTCAACCTGCACAAGACGTTCTCGCAGCCGCACGGCGGCGGCGGGCCGGGGGCGGGGTCGGTTGCGGTGCGCGACATCCTCGAGCCCTACCTCCCGGCGCCGGTCGTTGTCCGAGACGGCGACATGTACCGGCTCGACCACGACCGGCCGAAGTCGATCGGGCGTGTCCGCGGCTTCGGGGGCCCGTTCGGCGTGTTCGTCCGCGCGTACGCGTTCATCCGGATGTGGGGGCCCGGGCTGCGGGAGATGTCCGAGACGGCCGTCCTGAATGCGAACTACATGCTGGCCAAGCTGCGTGACCATTACGACCTTCCGTACGACCGTCACTGCATGCACGAGTTCGTAGTCTCTGCGCGGAGCCTCAAGCGGGAGCACGGCGCGACCGCGCTCGATGTGGCCAAGCGGCTGATGGACTACGGCTTCCACCCGCCCACGGTCTACTTCCCGCTGGTCGTTCCCGAGGCGCTGATGATCGAGCCGACCGAGACCGAGGCCATGGAGACGCTGGACGCCTTTTGCGAGGCGATGGTCGAGATCGTCAAGGAGGCGGAGCGTGAGCCGGATCTGCTGAAGCAGGCGCCGCACAGCCGTCCGGTGTCGCGGCTGGACGAGGCCGGCGCGGCGAAGCGGATGGTGCTCCGCCACCACTTCGACGAGGACTGATCCGCAGCCCCAGCGCGATCATCCCCAGGCCGGCGGCCAGGCATGCCGGCTGCAGCGGGCTGAACGGGATCCAGATCACCTCGACGGCGATCCAGCCGACGAGGATGGCGCCGGCCATCACGGACAGGGCGGGCGCCCGGCGGCTGCCGGTGAGCAATGCGCCCAGGGCTAGGACGGCGCTGCCTCCGACGGCAACGAGCAGGACGATGCTCGGAACGACGTAGCTGCTGAACGGCGAACCGTCGAGCCAGCTCGTCTTCACGCCAGGTGCGCCGCTCAGGCCATATGCGGCGCCGCCGGCGGCCGAGAACGCGATCACCGCTTCGATCGCGCCCAGCGCCCAGCGGGACGGCGAGGCGGTGCGGTGATGGAGCTCGGCGGCCGATGACACAGCCGAAGCGTGGCCCGTCGCCGGCTGTGCCGCGTCCGTGCGTCCGCCGACCTGCGATTCGGAAAGCTACCGAGAGCGTGCTCCTACACTTTGCGGCGTGACGCTCACGGATCAGGATCTGCTCGTCATCCTGGGCCTGCTGGTGGCCTTCACTGCGCTGCTCGCTGCGGCGCCGCGGCTGCACGTCCCCTACCCGATCCTGCTGGTGGTCGGCGGGCTGCTGATCGGCCTCGTCCCGGGCGTGCCGACCATCCAGGTGCCGCCCGAGTTCGTGCTGTTCGGGGTGCTGCCGCCGCTGCTCTACTCGGCCGCGTTCTTCACCTCGCTGCGCGACCTGCGTGCCTA
>DASQYY010000081.1:0-7892 GCA_035638975.1 Gaiellales bacterium | reverse complement strand
AATGGGGCCACGACTTTCGCCCCGACTTTCTCCGGCTCGCCGACGTCCGTCACCGCCTCGGGTCGCCGCCCACCATGGCGCTGACCGCTACGGCAACGCCGCGCGTGGCCCGCGACATCGTCAGCGCGCTCGGTCTCCAGGATCCCGTGATGGCGCGCACGGGGTTCGACCGGCCGAACCTCTTCTTCGAGGTGCTGCACGTCGCGGGCGAGGCGGGCAAGTCGCGCATGCTGCTGGCCCACCTCAAGGATCCCAGCCGTCTGCCGGCCGTCGTCTACTGCGGCCGGCGCAAGACCTGCGAACAGGTGGCCGCGCACCTGCTCGGCGCCGGGATCAGCGCCGCCCCGTACCACGCTGGGCTCGAGGGGGAGGAGCGCACCGCGACGCTGGAGGACTTCCTCGCAGGCAGGCTGCAGGCCGTGGCCGCAACGACGGCGTTCGGCATGGGCATCGACAAGGCCGACGTCCGCTCGGTCGTGCACTGGACGATCCCGGCCTCCCCGGAGGAGTACTACCAGCAGGCGGGCCGCGCCGGCCGCGACGGCGCCCCGGCGGTCTGCACGCTCCTCTACTGCGGTGCCGACAAGGGCCTGATCGCGTACTTCATCGAGCGGTCGAAGCTCGATCCCGGCCAGCTCGAGGGAGTCCATGCCCTCCTCGCACGTGCCTCCGACCCGACCGGCGTCTTCGCCGTCTCGGCCCGCGACCTGCAGGTTGACGAGCCGCAGATCGCCGTGGCTGTGCTCGAGCGTGCTGGCGCGCTCGAGCTGTTCCCGGCTCGCGCCGGGACATTTGCCGGGCGTCTCGCGGCCCCGTCGCTCGGGCGCGCCCACCGCTCCGCGGCGCTGGTCGCGATGAGGCAGCAGGAGCGACTGCGCTGGGACCGCCTCAAGGCCATCGACCGCTACGCGTCCGGAGATCGCTGCCGCCGCGCCGAGCTGCTCGGCTACTTCGGCGACGAGCCGGCGCCGCGGCCGGATGAGCTCTGCTGTGACAACCATGGCGACCGGCCGGCGTCTGCCTTCGAGATCGACGAGCGGGCCGCCGTGATGCAGGCGGTGGACGAGACGCGCGGAGCGGTGGGGCGGACGCGGCTCACCCAGGTGCTCCGCGGCGGGCGCAGCCGCGACCTGGTCACGGCGGGCCACCACCGGCTCGAGAGCCATGGCGCGCTCGCCCACCGCACCGAGGGGCACGTGCTCGGGCTGATCGACGGCCTGATCGGCGAGGGCGCGCTCGAGAAGACCGACGGCCGCTACCCGCTGGTGCGGCGGCCCGCCGGCAGCTGACCGGCACACATCCGCGACACCTCGTGACGGACAGGTGGCGGGTACCGCCGGTAGCGTGGTCGCATGAACCGTGTCCTGCCCGTTCTCGTCCTCGTCGCGCTGGTCACGGCCGGCTGGCTGTGGGCTCGCGGCGAGGGCCCGCCCCCGACTCAGGGTACCGTTGCCCGCGTGGTCGACGGGGACACGGTGATCGTCCGCGCCGGGTCACGAACCCTCGACGTGCGCCTGCTCGGCATCGACACGCCGGAGACGGTCGATCCCAGGCGGCCGGTCGGCTGTTACGGCCCCGAAGCGTCGGCGTATACCAAGCACCTGCTCACCGGCCGCCAGGTTCGTCTCGTCTACGACCGCCAGCTGCACGATGTCTACGGCCGCTGGCTGGCCTACATCTACCTTCAGCGCCCGGGCCGCTCCGACCTGTTCGTCAACGCCCGTCTGATCGCGGCCGGGTACGCGCGCACCCTTTCGATCCCGCCCAACACCGCACATGCGTCGGAGCTCGCCGCCCTCGAGCGGCGAGCGGCGCTGGCAGGCGCCGGGCTCTGGTCAGCCTGCGGCTGACGAGCGGCCGAGCTTCGGTGCGCGTCGGCTCCCATCGCCCTGTCTACCGGCTGTGCGCGATGACTTTCGGGCCTGGGCATGGTCAAATACCTTGATCGTTCTTCCCGCCCGAAAGGAGTGGGCGTATGTCGGAGCTGCCAGCCCCGGCCCGGTCGGTGACCCAGTCCGTCACGATCGACCGGCCCGCCCGCGAAGTGCATGCGTTCCTGTCCAACGGCGCCAACTGGCCGCGTTGGGCAGTGGTCAACGTCCTGGCCGCCGAACCCAGCCACGAGCCGGGTTGGTGGCGAATCGCCACCCCACATGGCGACGGAGAGATCCGGATACATGCCGACGTCGCCACGGGTGTCATAGACCACGAGTTCCGTGACCCGAACGAGCCAGGGTGGGTTGCGACGGTGCCCGCCCGAGTGGTTGCGAACGGGCGCGGGGCTGACTTCTTGATGACGATCGCTCAACCGGCGGAACTGGACGATGAGCAGTTCGACCGGGAGGTCATCGCGGCCATCGCGACCGAGTTCGCGACGCTCAAACAGGTGCTGGAGAGCCCGTAACCACGGCGCGCACCGCAGGTGGTGCCTGGACTGCCCCCGGCCTCACAACGGTGTGCATACCGCACACGCGTCGGAGCTCGCGACGCTCGAGCGGCGAGCGGCGCGGCGGGCGTGGGCCTGTGGTCGGCCTGCGGATGAGCGGACGGTAGACTGCGCGGCATGCGTCGCATCGTGGGCATCGCCGTTCTCCTGGCAGCGGTCGCCGCCATCGTGCGTCTGCTCAGCTCGCGGGAGTCGCCGGTCGCGGCCAGCGGCAACGGCCACTCGGCCGACGAGGAGCGGGTGGAGATGCTGCGTGAGCGGATCGGCGCCGCGCGCCGCCGGCTCCGGGACGAGTTCGACAGCGTACGTGGCGTGGAGTAGGTCGCGGCGGGCGGCTGCGGCTGCCGTCGCCGCCGGCGGTGCGCTCGCGGGCTGGGGCCTGTTCGAGGCGCAGTGGCTCGAGGCGCACGAGGTCGACGTGCCCGTCGTCGGCCTGCCCGAGGCGCTCGATGGCCTGACGATCCTTCACCTGTCGGACTTCCATGCCGGCAGCCCGTCGCTGAACGTGCGAACGATGCGAATGGCCGTCTCCTACGGCGTCGCCCGCCAGCCCGACATGGTCGTGGTGACCGGCGACATCATCACCCACCGCTGGGGCCATCGCGCTGTGCTCGAGCAGCTCGCGCGGCTGCAGCCACCGCTCGGCATGTACGGCTCGCTCGGGAACCACGACACCGGCGACACGCGCGATCCGTTCTCGCGAGCCGTGATACCTGACGACTGGGGCGGCGCGCCCATGCAGCTGCTCCGCGATCGCAGCGTCGCGGTGGAGCACCGGGGCGAGTCGATCGAGGTGGCCGGGATGGAGCCCGAGCCGTGGTCGCGGGGCGACGCCCGCCCGGCCGCCCTCTTCACCACCGATGCCTCATTGCGCATCCTGCTCGCGCACTTCCCCGACGTCGTCGACGACCTGCCCGAGGGGGCCTGCTCGCTCGTCCTGGCCGGGCACCTGCACGGCGGCCAGATCTGCCTGCCGCGGCCGGGCGGCCGGATCCGCCTGTCGCACACGCACTGGCGGTATCTCGACGGCGTGCACCGGGTGGGCAGCACGACGCTCGTGGTGTCGCGCGGTACGGGGACGACGCTGGTGCCGTTCCGGCTTCTCGCCAGGCCGGAGGTGGCGCTGCTGCGGCTGCACGCCGCCTAGCGTCTCTGGGGAGGCCACCGGCCTGACGGAAGCCTGCTGCCGGGCGCCTTTCGCGCCCTAGGCAGTTCCTGCCGCAACCGCCTTCGCGCGGAACAGCCGCACGTCGCCGCTCGTCGACTTGCCCGTGATCCGCAGATCGACCTCGCGGCTGAGCCCGTCGTTCTCGAGCGGGTCGAGCTCTGACTCCGTCGATCCGCTCGCGGTCGACACGTCCATCCACAGCCGTGCTCCGGGCGTCACGCCCACGGTGATGTCGCCGGACACCGTCTGGATGCGCACATCGCCGCGGGACACGGCGTCCAGCAGCACATCCCCGGAGACCGTCTTCGCCCCGACCGAGCCACCGGCCTGCGCCACCCGCACGTCGCCCGAGACGCTCTTCGTCGTCGCGTCGTCGCCCACCGGCCCGATGTCCAGGTCTCCCGAGACGGTCGAGCACTCGAGTGAGCCGCTGATGCGCCCGCTCTCGGCGTCGCCACTCACGGTCTTCAGCGCCGCGTCGCCGTCGATGTCGCCGAGGGTGAGGTCACCGGACACCGTCGTGATGGCGACGGGGCCCAGCTTGCCGAGCGCGCTCACGTCGGCGGCGGCGGTCTTGCACAGGATCTCGGAGCCGTGCGGCGCCTGGATCGTGTACCGGATCTCCGGCTCACGGCGGAAGCTGAGGAGCGACCGCTTGCCCGGTGCCTCCACGATCACCTCCTGCCGGCCTCCGACGTCTCGCAGCTCCTCGCGCACGGCGGCCGCCGCCTCGACCGATGCCTGATCATCGTTCATCGGCTCGACCGAGACCGCGGTCACCGGCTGGTCCCAGGTCGTGATCTCGATCCGCCCGGCGGGGAGATCCAGTCGCAGGCGGGGAGGCTGTGGTGTCTGATGGGTGCTCATCGCATGCTCCTCACGACCGGGCGAACCCGGTCCGTCGCAGTGTCGTGATCTCGTGTCGCGTGCGCCGCGACGGGCGCGTCGGCGCCGCCGTCGGCTGCGTCCAGGGCGTCAGCATCGCCGCTGCGCTGGCCGGAAGTGCGTCGTGTCGTGGCTCCATGGTTCCCCCTGTTCAGCTCGTGGTGTAGCCGGTCAGCCGCTGCCCGAACCCGGCTCCGCGGCGGCCGCCTCGCTCCAGGGCGCGCGCGGTCGCCCGCACGAGCCAGGTGTTGAGTGAGATCCCCTCGCCGTTCGCAGCGGCCTCGGCGCGCGCCTTCAGGCTTTCGGGCAACCGCAGGGTGATCCGCGCCGCCGCCTGCTCCTCGTCGGCCTGCCCCTGCGGCGGCTCGGGAGCGGCCTCGCTGTAGTGCAGGGTGATGTCCCGCCCCGACAGCCGCACCTCGACGTGGCCCGGCAGCTGGTCGTCCAGCTCCAGCGCCGCCTCGGCGAGGATGTCGAGCAGCCGCAGCCGCAGCGCAGGCTCGAGCGCCCGGCCGAGCTGATCGGCGATCCGCTGGCCCTGCTCGTCGGCGATCGACGCCGCCGATGCAAGATCGGCCCGAAGCGCCTCGATGTGTCCTGACATGTCCATGACGTCATTATGACATCATCGTAGCGTCTGTCAAGTGTCATAGTGATGCGGCGTAAGATTTCCCCATGGAGACGCCGCCCGACCTGCAGCCGGAATCGGTGCACTCGGCAGCCGCGAGCGCGCACATCAGCCATGCCGTGATCGCCACGTATGCGGCGGCAGCGGCCGTCGAGGTGCCGGGCGTCTATGCCATCGCCGGCGGCGAGCGCGGCGCAGTCGACCCCGAGCGGGCACCGAAGGGCGTGCGGGTGGTCTCGGACGGCAACGCGGTTGGGCTGGAGCTGCACCTGGTCACCGACTGGGGGGCCAGCATCCCGCGGGTGGCCGCCGAGGTGAGCCGCCGGGTCCGCGACTACCTCGGCTCGATGATCGACCTGCAGCCGTCGTCCGTCTCGGTGGTGGTCGACGACGTGGCGCCTCCGACCGCATGACCGGCGTCGAGCACCTCACCGGGGCGACCGTGGACACCGCTCCGCCTCCCTGCCGGGACTGCATGTGGTGGCAGACCCGCCCGGGCGGCCGCCCCGGCGACCGGCGGAAATGGGCCCGCGAGACCGAGGACGACTTCGGGCCCTGGGGCAAGCTCTACGTCGACGAGGGCCGCGTGATCGGGCTCATCCAGTACGGGCCGAGCGACCTGTTCGCCCGGGCGAGGCACCTGCCCGCCGGGCCGCCGGGCCGCGACTCCGTGCTGGTCACGTGCGCGTACCTGACCGATGCGCAGAGCCCCTGGGTGCTGCAGAGCCTGTTCCTGGCCGCCATCGGCGAGTGCCGGGACCGGGGGCTGCCGGCGCTGGAGACCTTCGGCTATCGCTACCCGCCGCACGAGGGATTCGCCTCGCGGTTCCTCGGGCACCGCACGATCTTCCCCGCCGACTTCCTCCGCGACCTGGGCTTCCACCCGGAGCGCATGGCGGGGCGCGTGTCGCTCGAGCGGCTCGACCTGCGGGCGATCGAGACCGTCAGCGAGGAGAGCCGGCTGGAGCGGCTCCGCGCCCGGCTGGCGCTGATCAACCCCGCACCCGCAGGGCTGCAGTGAACCATTCGGCGATGGCAGGCGAATGACCGATCGCACACCGAGAAGGGATCCGATCACGGAGCACCTGTCCGATCACGGGCTGCTCGCACTCGTCGCGCGCGGGGATAGGGATGCGTTTGCGCGGCTGTACGACCTTTACGCCGCACCCGCGTACTCCCTGGCGCTGCGCGTCGTCCGCGACCGAGACCTGGCCGCGGACGTCGTCCAGGAGGCGTTCCTTGCCATCTGGAACCAGGCGTCCAAGTTCGATTCGTCGAGGGGCCAGCCCTCGACCTGGATACTGACCGTGACCCATCACAAGGCCGTGGATACCGTCCGCCGCGAGGAGCGCCGCCGCGCCGACGCGATGGACGAGGTGCGAGAGACGCCGGACTCCTCGGCCCCGGTCGAGGATCAGGCCTGGCAGGGCGTCGCCCGCGAGCAGGTTCGCGCGGCGATGGCGAAGCTGCCCGACCCGCACCGCGAGGTGCTCGAGCTCGCGTACTTCGCGGGCTACACGCAGTCGCAGCTGGCCGAGCGGCTGGCCGTACCGATCGGGACCGTCAAGAGCCGCACGTTCGCGGCTATGAGCTCCCTGCGCGAGCTGCTGGCCGCGTCGGGCATGCATCCGGAGCAGGAATGGAACACCTCGACGAGCTGATCGCCGCACACGCCCTGCACGCGCTCGACGCGCAGGACGAGCGCCGTGTCGACGCGCATCTCGCCGAGTGCGAGCGCTGCCGCGCACAGCT
The DNA here is from genome assembly GCA_035638975.1 of Gaiellales bacterium. Classification (GTDB taxonomy): domain Bacteria; phylum Actinomycetota; class Thermoleophilia; order Gaiellales; family JAICJC01; genus JAICYJ01. Next base: position 1,013 of record DASQYY010000081.1, on the reverse strand, counting down.
GCGCGAGATGCAGGCGGTGTCGGCGGCGATCGCCCTCTCGGCGCCGGCGGCCGAGCCGCCCGCCGAGCTGCGCGACCGCGTGATGGCGTCGATCGGCCCGGCGGTCGTGTCGACCGTCCGGGACGACGAGCAGCCGGCCGGCCGGCGGTGGGCGTGGTGGCCGCGGTTCTCGGCTGTGGCCGTCCCGGTGCTGGCCGTGGCGGTGGTGGGCCTCGTCATCTGGAACGTCTCGCTGCGCCACGATCAGGGCCCGCACGCGATCACAGCTGTCACCACCGTAGGCAACGTCGGCAACCTCGTCGCCTACCAGGGCGGGGACGCGACGCTCGTGGGCAACCTGCGCCCCGCACCGGCGAACCACACGTACGAGGCGTGGGTCATCCCGCACGGGCAGTCGGTGCCCATCGCCGCGGGCACCTTCGCCGGCGGCAACGGCATCTCGTTCACGCTCACGAAGCATGCGGCGCCCGGCGACACGATCGTGATCACGCTCGAGCCGGGCCACGGAGGGCCGACCCCGAGGGGGCCTGCCGTCGCGAAGGCCGTCCTGCCGGCATAGCGACGCTACCTAGCGAGGAACGCGAGCGTCCCGGCCACGATGCTGGCCGAGATGACGACCCTGGCGCTTCGCCCCGGGTCGGGGAGGCGGACGCTGATCGACGACAGCGACGCCGGCTCGCGCCGCCGCGCCCGCGAGCGCCGGGCCAGCCGGTGGCGCGCCATCGCCGACTCACGCTGCGCGGAGGGCAGCAGCAGCTCGTCCACCCTGAACGGTCCGTGCTGGTCGTGGTCGTGCCCGTGCTCGAGGCAGCCGTAGCGCCCGCGCGTCTCGGCCACATCGCCCAGGCAGCGGGGGCATGCGTATGCCAGCGGCTCGAACGGCTGCCACCGCTCTCGCTCCGCCCGTCGCCGGTCGCCGTGGCTGAGCAGCTGGTGCGCCTTCCAGGGCCCGTGCTGCGTGCACGTCCCCTCGCGCACCGGCCGGACGCACACGGGGCACAGGTGTCCCCGCA
>DASQYY010000080.1:0-2886 GCA_035638975.1 Gaiellales bacterium | reverse complement strand
ATGAAGGCGACCGGTTCCTCGACGACCACGGGGCGGTCGCCGTCGTGGGCGGGCGCTGGCTCCCGGTGGCGCGCTTCACCGTCGCCTGGCTGGCCGGCATCAACCGCATGCCGTGGCCGACGTTCTTCCTCTGGAACGCGGTGGGCGGGGTCACCTGGGTCGTCACCGTCGGCCTGGCGGCCTACTACATCGGGCATCGAGCACAGAGCGCCATCACCGCGCTCGGCCTGGTCGGCCTGCTCGGCCTGGTGATCGCGCTCATTGGCCACGGCATCTGGACGAGACGGTCGCATCCCGCGCGCAGGCCCGCGGAGGGAAGCGGCTGACGTATCGTTCCGGAATGAACGAGGAGCCGCCATTCGCTATCGAGCGGGTGGAGCGCGACGGGCACGTCGTCGTGCGGGTGACCGGTGGCGTGGACATGTCGACCGTGACAGCGTTCGAGCAGGCCCTCGACGAGGCGTTCGCGGGGACCGCGGACGAGGTGCGCCTCGACCTGAGCGGGGTCACCTACTTCGGCTCCGAGGGTGTGCGGGCGCTGATCGCTGCTGAGGGTTCCCCCGGCGCCGCGGGCCGCTCGGTGCAGATCGTCGCATCGTCGCCAGTGGCGCGGCGGGTGCTCGAGATCACCGGCCTCGTGTAGCCGCCTCGCCGCGGCGGTCGAGCGTGCGCTCCATCGCCACCGTCGTGCCCACCCATCCGCGGTGCACCTCGACCCGCTCCATGAGCGCGTTCATCACCTGAAAGCCACGGCCGCGGCCCCGCGCGGGGCCGGTGCTCGTGTCCGTGTCCCACCGCCCGGTGTCGCCGACGGCGACGCGCAGGGTGCCGGCGTCGAGCGAGGCCTCGGTGGAGACGATGCGCCGGCCGTCTCCGCCGCTGCCGTGCTCGACGGCGTTGGCAACCGCCTCGCCCGTGGCGAGCAGCGTGTCGTCGATCGCCTCGCCGGCGATGCCGACGTCCGTCAGCCACGCCCGCAGCCGCTGTCTGGCGTGGGGCACCTGGGCGACATCGGCATGGAAGACGTCGACGAAGCGGTCGGACGTGCTGCCCGGCGTCCGCAGCGCCACCAGGGCGATGTCGTCGTCGAACCCGTCGTCCGGGCGCATCCCGTCGATCACGGCATCGCACAGCTGTCCGACCGGCAGGTGGGCGTTTGCGCAGGCCAGCCGTTCCAGCCGCTCGAGCCCCGCGTCCAGCGGCTCGCCTCGCCGCTCGACCAGCCCGTCGGTGTACACGAGCACGAGGCTGGCCGGCGGTAGCGCTGTCCGCTCGGTTCCCGGGCTGCCAGCCCACGCTGCGGTCAGCGGCGGCCGTTGAGGGCCGGTCAGGAACCGCGGCGCGGATCCGTCGTGGACGAATGGCGGCACGTGCCCAGCCGAGCACCACATCAGGGCCCCGCCCGGATCCAGCACGAGGTAGATCAGCGTGGCACCGGTTGCAGCCGGCAGCCTGCCGGCGTAGGCGTCGACCAGGTCGACCGCTTCGGACGGCTCGGTGGTCGTGGTCGCGGCGACGCCGAGCGCCGAGCGCAGCTGCCCCATCACCGTGGCGGCGGGCAGCCCATGGCCGACGATGTCGCCGACGCTGATCCCGAGCCGCCCATCGGGCAGCGAGATCACGTCGTACCAGTCGCCACCCAGCAGCAGCGCCGAGTCGGCCGGCTGGTAGCGCACCGCGACGGTCGCCGCCGGGGCTCGCATGTCGACCTCGAGCAGCCCCTCCTGCAGCCGCTCGAGGATGCGGTGCTCGAGACGGGCGGCCCGCAGGCGCTCGAGCGCCTCCAGCGCCATCGACGCGATCTCCTCGAGCTGCTCGACCTCCTGCGGCGGCACCTCCCGCGGGCCGCGCCACGTCAGGGCCAGGACTCCGGCCATGTCGCCCGTCGCGCGGACCAGCGGCACCGCCACCTGCGCCTGCACATCCGCGAGCTGCCAGTCGTCGGCGACGCGGCCGTACGCGGCCGCGTCCCCACGGTTCTCGAGCACGATCACCGCTCCCTCCCGCGCGGCGGTCGCGCTCGGGGTCGGCGCGTCCACCGGGATCCGGTGGTAGCGCGCGGCGACACCGCCCGCCGGCGGCACCGCATACCAGAACCGCAGCATGTCGCCGCCGTCCTCGACCAGCCCGACGGCGGCATTCGACGCCCCGAAGGCCTCCTCGGCGCACTGATGGACGGCGCGAACGAGCTCGTCCACGCCGGCCGCCTGGCCCAGGCGCCGGCCAAGGTGCGCGATCGCCTGGCGCTGCCGGCGCTCTGCGCCCCCGGCCAGCCGCGCCGCGACGCGGCCGAGCATGTCCTCTGCGGTGAAGGGCTTTACCAGATAGTCGTCGGCTCCCAGCTCGAGGCCCTCGACGGCCGACTCCGGGCCGGCGCGTGCGGAGAGCAGGACGACGGGGAGGTCGGCCAGCGAGGGGTCGCTGCGGATCCGCCGCAGCAGCTCGTAGCCGTCGACCTCCGGCATCATCACGTCGCTCAGTACCAGATCGGGTCGCTGCGAGCGCAGCAGCTCGAGCGCCGCGGCGCCGTTCGGCGCCGCGCGCACGTCGTAGCGCTCCTCGAGCAGCCGCACAAGGTAGGCGCGCATGTCGCTGTTGTCGTCGACCACGAGCACCGAGCGGCGCGGCGCGCCGTCGGTCCGGGGCGTCGAGCCGGCGGCGGCGGCGGCGTCGACCCAGCCCCGTGCCTCGGCCACACGTGCCTCTGCCGTCTCACGTGCCGGCGCCGGCGCCGCCGGGACGCCGCGGAGCGGGCGGGCGGGGACGGTGACGTGCACGGCGGTGCCCTCGCCCACGCGGCTGTCCAGCGCGATCCGACCCCCCAGCGACTCCACCAGCTCGCGCACCAGCGCCAGGCCGATGCCGCTGCCTTCCACGCTTCGTGCC
>DASQYY010000079.1:0-6689 GCA_035638975.1 Gaiellales bacterium | reverse complement strand
CGAGAAGCAGTGCAGGACGACGGGAACCCGCGCACGCTCCAGCATCGGGAACGTCTCCTCGTCGGCGTCCCGGGTGTGGATCACGAGCGGCAGGCCCAGCTCGTTCGCCAGGTCGATCTGCTCGGCGAACACCCGCCGCTGGACGTCGCGAGGCGCGTTGTCTCGATAGAAATCGAGGCCGACCTCGCCGAGCGCCACAACGCGCGGCCGCGACAGCAGCGGCCGCAGCGCCGCCACGTCGGCCTCGGCAGCCTCGTGCGGGTGCCAGCCGACGACCGCCCACACGCCGTCGTTGGCCGCGGCAAGCTCCACCGCCTGCCGGCGGCCGATCGTCAGGATGCGCTCGACGCCGGACGCCGCCGCCTCGGCGATCGCGGCATCCGGCCCACCCGGGCAGCTCTCCAGGTGGGCGTGGGTGTCGATCACCGCTCGACGCGCGGGAACAGCGGCTCCGGCTGCCGCACCCTGGTGCCGGCCCGCAGCAGTCCGAGCGCTGCCCGCTCCCACCCGTCGGCGCCGGGGTCGCCGACCGCGTCCAGGATCTTGCCGGCGGCCGCGGGGATGTACGGCGTGAGCAGCACGGCGAGCGCACGCACCGTGTCGGCCAGCGTGTAGAGCGCGTCGTCGAGCCGGCGTGCATCGTCGTCGGTGCCTCCCTTGGCGAGCACCCAGGGCTGCTGCTCCTCGACGTGGCGGTTCGCGGCGCGGACGAGGCCCCAGATCTCCTCGAGCGCACCGGACAGGTCGACGTCGGCCAGCCGCGAGGTGACCGCCTCGTGGACGGGCGAGAGCGCATTTCGGCCCTCCGGCACGACACCGTCCCGGTAGCGGACGATCATCGCCGTGGTGCGGGAGACGAGGTTGCCGAGGTCGTTCGCGAGCTCACCCTCGTAGCGGCGGTGCAGGCCCTCCCACGTCACGTCCCCGTCCTGCCCCCACTGCACCTCGCGCAGCAGGTAGAACCGCAGCGCGTCGGCCCCGAGCGTCGCGATCACCTCGAACGGGTCGATCACGTTGCCGAGCGTCTTGCTCATCTTCTGCCCGTCCGATGTGAAGTAGCCGTGCACGAACAGGCTGCGCGGCGTCTCGTAGCCGGCCGCCAGCAGCATCGCCGGCCAGATGATGCCGTGCAGGCGCAGGATGTCCTTGGCCATCAGCTGCACCGTCGGCGGCCAGAAGGTGGCGGTGACGTCGCGGCCGAGGCCGTACTCCTGGCCGGTGCGGTAGTTGAAGAGGGCGTCCACCCAGACGTAGATGGTCTGGCTCGGCTCCCAGGGCACGGGGATGCCCCAGCTGACGGAGCCGCGGGTGAAGGAGACGTCCTCGAGCCCGCCCGCGATCATCGAGCGCGCCTCGTTGTAGCGGGCGCGCGGGCGAACGAAGCCCGGGTCGCCGTCGTAGAGCTCCAGCAGGCGCTCGGCCCACTTCGACAACGGGAAGAACCAGTTCTTCTCCTCGAGCCACTCCGTCGGGCGGTTGTGGATCGGGCACAGGTTGCCCGGCTGGACGAGGTCGGCCTCGGGATAGAAGACCTCGCAGGAGGAGCAGTAGAAGCCGGCGTAGGTGCCTTCGTAGAGATGGCCGCCGTCGTAGAGGCGCTTCACGAAGTCCTGCACGCGGCGCTCGTGCTCCGGGTCGGTGGTGCGGATGAAGAAGTCGTGCGACGACTCCATCTCGGCGGTCAGGCGCCGGAAGCGCTCGGAGACCTGGTCGCAGAACTCCTTCGGCGGCAGGCCCGCCGCCTCGGCCGCGCGCGCGACGTTGCCGCCGTGCTCGTCGGTGCCGGTGAGGAAGAAGACCTCCTCACCGAGCTGGCGGTGGTGGCGCGCCAGCACGTCCGCCGCCACGGTCGTGTACGCGTGCCCAAGGTGCGGGTCGGAGTTGACGTAATAGATGGGAGTTGTGACAGAAAAGGCCATATCGCAAAGCGGACGCTGGCAAATTGCAAGCTCGGTGGATATGCTGGCCGCATCCTATCCAGGGACATGAAGGCGGCGGATGTCGAGGCGCAGCACGGAGGCTAGACCCCTTTCCGGCAGCGGCCAGCGGGTCGGTGGAGTGGTGCGCCGCATCGACGAGCTGGGTCGCATCGTGATCCCGGTGGAGATCCGCAAGCGGTTTGGGATCAGCAACCACGACGCCCTCGAGATCAGCGTGCAGGGGGATGCGATCGTGCTCGAGCGGCCGCATACCGAGTGCGTGTTCTGCGGCTCGCAGGAGCGGCTGGCCGAGTACCGGGAGCGGCCGGTGTGCGAAGAGTGCCTCGAGGCCCTGCGCGGCGACGACGTGGTGTTCGCGGCCCCCCGCTAGATGATTGATTCCACACCCCCGCACGTCTGACCGTGCGCCGGCTGGTCATAACCCATGGTCGGTGGCTGCGGCCGCGGATCGGCGCATCACTGCGTCCTCGGTCGGGCCGATATTCCCGATATCGACCCTCCCTCGATCCTTGTGCTGCTTGACCCGCAGCCGCTCAGACCGCACGGCGACGTGGAATCAATCATCTTGCGCTCGTCAGCATCGCGTAGAGCGCATTTCGCGGCGCGCCGGTGAGTGCCGAGGCGAGCGCGGCCGCGCGCTTGGCGCCGACGGCTGCGGCCAGCTCCGCAAGCAGCTCTGGATCCGGCAGCGCCACCGGAGCTGCCGGTGCGGCCCCGAGGACGATCGTCACCTCGCCCTTCGGCGGCTGGTCAAAGCGGGCGGCAAGCTCGGCGGCGGAGCCACGCTCCACCTGCTCATGCAGCTTCGTCAGCTCGCGGCAGACGGCGACCGGCCGGTCGGGATCGCGGGCCGCGATCCGGGCCAGGGTGGCGGGCAGCCGGCGCGGCGACTCGAAGGCGACGATCGGCAGCGCGGCCGCGTCGAGCCGGTCGAGCGCCGCGGTCAGGGCACCGGCGGCCCGCGGCAGGAACCCCGCGAACACGTAGCCGCCGCCGGCCATGCCCGATGCGGCGAGCGCGACCGGGACGGCCGACGCGCCGGGCAGCACGACCGGACGGACGCCCGCATCGAGCGCCGCGGTGATGAGGAGAGCGCCGGGGTCGGAGACGGCCGGGAAGCCGGCGTCGGTGAGCAGGCAGATCCGCTCGCCGGCGACGACGCGGCTGACGATGGCCGGGGCTTGCGCACGCTCGTTGTGCTCGTGCAGGGCGATCAGCGGCAGACGGATGCCGTGGCGGTCAAGCAGCGTGCGGGAGTGGCGGGTGTCCTCGCAGGCGGCGGCATCGGCGCGGCGGAGCTCCTCGAGCGCACGGAGGGTGATGTCGCCGAGGTTGCCGATGGGGGTCGGGCAGACGACGAGCGCGCCGGTGTCGGACATGACCGGCACTCTATGAATCTCGGAGCGTCGGCGCGGCCGTGACCGCTGGGGCCCCGGTCCGTGACGGCCGGTGACAGAGGCGTGACCGGTGAGGATGCGGCCGCAGTCAGAGCACGAGCGCGGCCGCCCCGATCACGCCCGCGTCGTTTCCCAGCTGCGCCGCGACCACCTTCGCCGACGCCGACGCCCGCAGCACCCGCTTCTCGTACTCCCGCCTCGCCGGCTCGAGCAGGATCTCGCCCGCTGCGATGATCCCACCCCCGATCACCACCAGCTCTGGATTGAAGATGTTGACGTAGTTGGCGATGCCGACGCCCAGGTGCCGGCCCACGATCCCGAACACGTCGCGCGCCTCCACGCTCCCCGCCCGGGCCTGCTCGATCACGAAATGCGCGTCGAGATCGATCCCCGAGCCGCGCGCCGCCGCCAGCGTGCCGTGCGGCCGATCGTCCGCGATCGCGTTCGCCGCCGCGAGGATGCCCGTCGCCGAGCACAGCACCTCGAGGCACCCCCGGTTCGTGCAGTGCCCCTGGCAGGGCGGCCCGTCCTCGTCGATCGACATGTGGCCGAGCTCGCCGGCGGTGCCGTACGAGCCACGGTACAGCTCCCCGTCCAGCAGCAGCCCGCCGCCCACCCCGGTGCCGAGTGTGAGCATCACCACGTGCTGCGCGTCGCGCGCCGCACCGATCCGCGCCTCGGCCAGGCACGCTGCGTTGGCGTCGTTGTCGATCGTCACCGGCAGGCCCAGCCGCCGCCCCATCTCCGCCTTGAAGTCGACCTCCTCGAGCGGCACGTTGGTGGAATCGAGCACCCGGCCGTGGCGCTGGTCGATCTGCGAGGGCAGGCCGAAGCCGACCGCCGCCGGCGTCGTTTCGCCGGCCACCTGCTCCACCACCCGCTCGATCGAGTCGAGCAGGGCGGCCTGGCTGCGGAGCTCCGTCGGCACTGCCGTCCGCGACAGGAGCTCGTAGCCGTCGGACACCAGGGCAGCCTTCGTCGTCGTGCCGCCGAGGTCGATGCCGACCACGGCGCGGTGGGAGGAATCGGGCATGCCGCTGGCTAACATAGCAACGCCGTGCCTGAGCAATCCCGTAGGCCCAAGGCCTACCGCGTGTACCGCGGCGGGCACATACGCAAAGACGACCCGGACGCAGGACGGTTCTCCTTCGGCTCCGCCGCGAGCGGCGTCAAGGATCCGCCCCGCCCGGCGACGCCCCCCGGCCTCGGCCGCCCCTCGGTGGCGTCGCCGTCTGGGCCCCCACCTCGCCTGCCCGGCCGCCAGGTGGCCACCGCGCCGGGGCGCCGGCGGTTCTGGCCGGGCTGGAAGAAGGGCGTGCCGCTCATCGTCGGCGTCGTCCTGCTGCTGTTCGTCGGATGGCTGTACCTCGGCTACCGCTCGTTCTCGAACGAGGTCGCAAACGCGAACAAGCGCCTCGACAAGCGCACCAGGGCGGCGCTCACGCCGGCCGGCCACATCCTCACGTCGCCGCAGATCACCCTGGTGCTCGGATCCGACAGCCGCGGCCCGAACAGCAGCGCGCGAGCGGACTCGATCATCCTCTACCGCACCGACCCCGGCAAGCACCTGATCAGCATGCTCTCGATCCCGCGCGACCTGCGGGTGCCGATCCCCGGCCACGGCGACACCAAGATCAACGCGGCGTTCGCGTACGGCGGCGCGCCGCTCCTGATCCGCACGATCAACGGGCTGACCGGGCTTCGCGTCAACCACATCGTCCTGGTCGACTTCACCGGCTTCAAGGAGCTGATCGACTCGCTGGGCGGGATCACGCTCTACAACAAGCGGCCCGTCATCTCCTCGCAGCCGTTCGACGGGTTCATGTGGCACTTCGGCAAGGGCACCATCCACCTCGACGGGCGCCACGCGCTGGCGTTCGCCCGCATCCGCCACACCACCAACCCGCAGGACAGCGACATCACCCGCACGGAGCGCCAGCAGCTGGTGATGCAGGCGATCGAGCGGCAGCTGGTCTCCCCGTCCAGCCTGCTGAACCTGCCGAGCATCGGCCGCGCCATCGCCCGGCCGCTGACGACCGACCTGTCGGCCAACGAGCTGATCGGCATCGGCTGGGAGAAGTTCCGCTCCAGCCGCACGCTGCAGTGCCACCTCGGCGGTAGCCCGGCAGTGGTGGACGGCCAGGACATGATCCTGGGCGACGCCCAGAACCGCCTGGTCGTGCAGATGTTCCAGGGCCAGATCGCGCCGCAGCCGCCGTCGAAGACGTCGCTCTACGGCCCGGGCTGCACCGTCAAGTAAGGCGGAGTGCCTAGGCTTCCGCGGCCTTGGCCGGCTTCGACTCGCCGCCGGAGGAGCTGCCGCCCTCGGTCTTCGATGCCGCCTTGGCGTCCGACGACGACCCCCCGTCGGCCTTGCCGTCGCTCGTGGCGGCCTTCTTGCCGCGACCGTAGTCCGTGGAGTAGAAGCCGGATCCCTTGAAGTGGATGGCGACCGGGTGGAGCACCCGCTGCGCCGGCGCACCGCATACCTCGCAGACCGCGATCGGGTCGTCCGAGAACTTCTGGAGCACCTCGAAGCGGTGGTCGTTGTCACACCGGTACTCGTAGATCGGCATGGGCCAATTCTACCAGCGGCCCCGGGCACCGTTGGCACACTCGGCACCAGAGTGCCAATCCGATACCATCCGCGCCCGATGCGGATCGCCATCGTCAGCGACTTCTACTACCCCTCGCTGGGCGGCATCACCGAGCACGTCGACGGCCAGGCGCGCGCCCTCGCCGCCCTCGGCCACGAGGTCACGGTCGTCACCGGGAAGCTGCGACGGCCGCCGCCCGTACAGGACGACGCGATGGCCGTCCCCGAGCCCACGTTCGAGGTCGTGCACCTCGGGACGGCGGTCCGCCTCTACGTCCCGCGCTGGGGCAACGGCGCCGAGACCACGCACACGATCGGGCCGCGCCTCGGGCGGCGCCTGGGCGCGTTCTTCCGCGAGCGCGGCTTCGACGTCGTCCACGTCCATGCGCCGTACAACCCGCAGATGCCGGCCTGGGCAATCGACCACACCCCCGACGATGCCGTCGCCGTGGCCACGTTCCATAGCGTGTTCCCCCAGACGCTGGGTATGGACATCCAGGCCGAGCTGATCCGCCCGGCCATCGAACGGCTGGACGGCCGGATCTGCGTCAGCGAGGCCTGCATCGGCTCCCTCACCCCCTACTTCCCCTACGCCTACGACGTGATCCCGAACGGCATCGACGCAGAGCACTTCTCGCCCGAGGCGGACCCGGTGCGCGAGCTGATGGGCGACCACCGCACCATCGTGTTCGTCGGCCGGTTCGATCCGCGAAACGGCGTCGACACCATGATCCAGGCGCACGAGCTGCTGTTCCG
>DASQYY010000078.1:0-17785 GCA_035638975.1 Gaiellales bacterium | reverse complement strand
ACCGGCGCGCAAGCCGCCGGTGAGGAGCGGCGTGATCAGTTCCGTGCAGGGCAGTTTGCGGTCGTGATCCGCAACCCCAATGGGCGGGCGCGGGCCGAGGACGACGCGGGTGGAGAATTGCTCGATCTCTCGCTCGCGGTCGATGGCCGGGTTGGTGACGACGGCGACCTCCTCCTTGAAGTGGTCGGAGACCGTGGCGCCGTCCTCGAACACGGCCAGCGGGCCGTCGTACCCGAGCGAGCCGATCGGCTCCTCGCCCGTGCCTGCCATCGACTCGACCATCGCCAGGTCGTCGCGGGTGAAGTCATGATCGGCCGGCTCGACCGGCGCGAACGCGGGGCGGCCGGGCCGGGGCCGGGTGAACCGGGAGCGGCGAGCCGCGCCGGCCAGGGACGTCGAGAGGGAGGGTTGACGAGCCCCCGGCCGGCGCAGATCGATCACCACCCGCTCACCGGGTGCGAGCGGTGCGGGCTCGTCGTCGAGCTCGCTGACGTTGAGGACGCCGGGCTCCGACGAGAACCACAGCTCGCCGGGCGTCCGCATCCGCCACAGCGGGCGCAGGCCGAGGCGGTCGACCGCGGCGCAGAGCATGTCCCCGCTGCGTGCGAGCAGCGCGGCGGGGCCTTGGGCGACGGGGCCGATGAGGGCGCGGTGGTAGCGGTCGAGCGGGGTCGCGGGGCGCACCGGCGGCAGCAGCATCGCCAGCACCTCGGCCAGGCCGAGGCCGCGGGCGAGCAGGAGGGCGACGAGCAGGTCGAGATCCTGGGTGTCGCTCGCGCCGGGGAGGGGCTGGGCGCCGAGTCCCGGCAGCTCCAGGCGGAGCCGGCGAATGGTGTTGATCTCGCCGTTGTGGGCGATGCGGCCGAACGGCTGCACGCGCTCGAAGGCGGGCAGGGTGTTGGTGGAGTAGCGGCTGTGAGCGACGGCCACCCGGGTGCCGAACAGCGGATGCCGGAGGTCGCGCGCAAAGCTCGTCAGGGTGCTCGGGTCGCCGAGCACCTTGTAGACGCAGCTGCTGCGCGACAACGAGGCGACGTGGATTCCTGAGCGCTCGAGCGTCAGCCAGGCCTGCAGGAGCGAGGCGTCCTCCGGGACACGCAGCGCCGCCTGCCAGAGCACGGGGGTGCCGTCGCGTCCGTCCGGGCCGATCGCAGAGAGGTCGACGTCCTGCTCGACCAGGGCGAGCAGCTCGAGGCCGGTGCTGCGCAGCGCCCGTTCCGGGTCGTCGCCGGCGAGGTGGGCGACCGCGAAGGCGCGGCTGTCGACCACGTCGCTTCGGAGGCGGTCCCGCCAGAGCCTGCGCGGGATGTCCACATGCACGCCACAGCCGTCTCCCTCACCGCCGGTGCCCCCGGCCCGATGCGCCATCCGTTCGAGCGCGGCGACGGCGTGGCGCAGCGGCCAGGCCGACGCGCGGCCGTTGCGGGCGACCACCGCCGCAAGCGCGCAGGCATCGTGCTCGGGCTGAGCTGTTCGGTTCGTCGGCAAGGAGGTAGTGAATCATATGAGTCGCCAGGATGCAAGTTGTGAAACACTTGTTACGGAGCCTCCTCATCCTGATCACCGGAGTCCAAGCATCCCGGGTGGGCGCGACCTTGGCGTGACGGTTTCGTGACGGGCGATAGGCCCCGAAATTCGCATGGCGATCGTTACGTCGTCGTCGCGGGACCGAGACGTTCGCCGCGTACGGTCGGGCCATGCGTGTGGGTGCCGTCTTGCTGATGTTCCTCGTCGCGGGGTGCGGCGCTCGCCAGGCGGGCGCTGCGGCGGGGCCGATCCCGTGGGTCCATCGGCCCGCGCCGGCGTACACCGCCCCGCCGTGGAAGGCGCCACCGCTGCCTCGGGTGAGCGCGCCGCCCTGCAACGCCGCTCAGTTGCGGATCACCGGCGTCCACGATGGCGTCGCCGCCGGCAGCGCTGACGAACGGTTTGTGTTCACCAACGTCGGCCAGGCGATGTGCGCGTTCGGCGGGCGGCCGGTTCTGACGGGAGTCGTGGCCGGCCGCCGGCAGATCCTGGAGCCGCGCCGCCCGGCGACCGGGACGTTCACCGGGCTGCTCATTCCGGTCGATCTGCGCCCGGGTCAGCATGGGTTCTTCGACTGGACGTTCGCCGACGCGTGCCCGGCGCGCCGCACGGCCCACGCGATCGACTTCGAGCTCCCCGGTGGTGGCACGCTGGCCAGCGGACGCAGTGCGCCGCTGATCACCTGCAGCCGAAGCGCCGTGAGCGGGCTCGGGCGCCACGCCCCCGCGCCCCGGCCACCGCGGGCGGCGCCGGGGACGCCCGGCACGCTGCACGTGCGGCTGTCGCTCCGGAAGCTCGAGCGCATAGCGACGGGCCGCACGCTGCGCTACGTGGTCACGCTGCACAACCCGACGCAGGCCACCGTGACCCTGGATCCCTGCCCCTCCTACACGGAGGCCCTCTACCTCGAGGGGCCACCCGTCATCCGCCACTACCGCCTGAACTGCGACACGGTGCGCCGCATCGCGCCCGGCCGGGAGGTGCGCTACGAGATGCGCCTGGCGATTCCCCGCGTCCCCGGCGGCGTCGCAAAGCTCGCGTGGATGCTGAACACGCCTCGCATGCCGGCCGCCGTCGCCGTGGTCCTCGTCGGGGAGGCTACTTCCCCCTGAGCCGGTCCCACCACTCCCGGATGCGCTCGCCCAGCGGACGCTTCGGGCGCGGGGGCTGCACCGGCTCGTGCATCCCGCTCGGCTCGTTGAGAGGCTCCTCGCTCATGCTGCTGACAGTACACCCCTGGAGCGGAGAACCGGGCTCAGCCTGAAGGTAGGCGGCTCAGTACGTGCCGAACTGCTTCCACAGCCGCTCCGCCAGATCGCGGCGCTTGCTGGCCCGGCCCGACCGTGCAGCAATCGCGGCCGCCAGCGCCTCGATCAGCACGATCCCGGGCGCGGCCGTGTCGAACTCACCCGCCTCCGCGGGCGCGCACACGAGCACGTGCGTCGCGAGATCCGCTCCCGGCGCCATCAGGTCGTCGGTCACCAGCACCACGGGGGCGCCCGCCTCGTGGAAGCTCTGGATCACCTGCTTCGTCACCCTCGCGTAGCGGCGGAACGTGAACGCGACCAGCCGGTCGCCCGGCTCCAGGTCGATCAGCTGGTCGGCGATCCCGGGCTCGCCCGCCGCGATCGGCCACGTGTTCGAGAGCAGCGGGTTCAGCAGGTAGTACGCGTACTCCGCCAGCGCCGCCGACTTGCGGTGCCCGAAGATGCCGATCTTGCCGCTCCCCTTGCCGAGCAGCGCGACCGCCGCCGCGAACTGCTCGCGATCGACGCCTCCCCGCATCGCCTGCAGGTCGGACCGCGCGCGGGTCGCCACCGCGTCGATCATGTCGCCGCGCCCGTCCTCCTCCCGCACCACCGACAGCCGGGCCACCGCCTCACCACGCAGGGCGTCGTGCAGCTCCGCGAACCCCGAGAACCCGACCCGGTTCGAGAACCGCACCACCGCAGCCTTGCTGACCCCCGTCTGCGCCGCCAGCGACTCAGCCGTCTCGAACGGCGCCTGGGCCGGATGGTCGAGCAGATGGTGGGCGATGCGCCGGTCGTTCGGCGACAGCTGATCGAGGTGGCGCCGGATGCGATCGGCGACGGAGGTCACGGAGCCACGCGGTCGGACATCGGGCTGCATGTTAACGACGAGAGGGCGCCCCAAGCGGGACGCCCTCTCGCGTGCATCGGGTCGGGGGCCGTTACTCGGCCGGCGAGTCGTGCTCCCCGGTGTCCTCGTCGCCCTCGTGGTCGCCGGCGGGGCCCTCGGCGGGCACCAGGTCGGCGGGGGGCGCGTCGGGCACGTCGACCGGATCGATCAGCTGGAGGGAGACCTCCTCGTCACCCTCGACGTGATCCACCAGCACCGTGGAGCCGGGCTGGAGATTGCGTGCGAGCACGAAGTCCGCAAGCGGATCCTCGATCCATCGCTGGATCGCGCGCCGCAGCGGCCGTGCGCCCATGGTCGGGTCGTAGCCCTTCTCGACCATGAACTCCTTTGCCGATTCGGTCAGCTCGATGGCCACCTCGTGCACCTTCATCTGCTCGCGCAGCCGCTTCATCAGCTGATCGACGATCGACTTGATCTCCTCCTTGGACAGCTTGTGGAAGACGATCACCTCGTCGATGCGGTTCAGGAGCTCGGGGCGGAACACCTTCTTCAGCTCGCCCATGATGCGGTTCTTCATGTCGTCGTAGGAGACGCCGGTCTCGTCCTCGCCGACGCTGAAGCCGAGCGTGGTGTTCTTCGCGATCGCGCCGGCCCCGATGTTCGAGGTCATGATCACGATCGTGTTCTTGAAGTCCACGTGCCGGCCCTGGGCGTCGGTCAGGCGGCCCTCCTCCAGCATCTGCAGGAGGATGTTGAACACGTCCGGGTGCGCCTTCTCGATCTCGTCCAGCAGCACCACCGAGTACGGCTTGCGGCGGACGGCCTCGGTCAGCTGGCCGCCCTCGTCGTACCCGACGTAGCCGGGAGGCGAGCCGACCAGCCGGGACACGGCATGCTTCTCCATGTACTCCGACATGTCGACCTGGATCATCGCGTCCTCGTCGCCGAACAGGAACTCGGCCAGCGTGCGTGCCAGCTCCGTCTTGCCGACGCCCGAGGGGCCGAGGAAGATGAACGAGCCGGTCGGCCGCTTCGGATCCTTGATGCCCGCGCGGGCACGCCGGATCGCCTTGGACACGGCCTCGATCGCCACGTCCTGTCCGATCACGCGCTTGTGCAGCTCCTCCTCCATCCGGATCAGCCGCTGCGACTCCGCCTCGGTCAGCTTGAAGACCGGGATACCCGTCCACATCGAGACGATGTCCGCGATCTCCTCCTCGGCGATCTGCGCCTGGTCGGCCTCACCGGAGGACTTCCAGTTGTCCTCCATCTCGCGCTTCTTCAGCGTCAGCTTGCGCTCGGTGTCGCGGAGGTTCGCGGCCTTCTCGAACTCCTGCGCCTCGATCGCGGCCTCCTTCTCCTTGCGCACGGTCTCGATCTCCTCGTCGAGCTCCTTGTGCACCGGAGGTGCGGTCATCAGCTTGATGCGCATCCGTGACGCGGCCTCGTCGATCAGGTCGATGGCCTTGTCGGGCAGCTGCCGCTCCTGGATGTAGCGGTCGGACAGCTCGGCCGCCGCCTGCAGCGCCTCGTCGGTGATGCGGACGCGGTGGTGCGCCTCGTAGCGGTCGCGCAGCCCGCACAGGATCTGCACGGTGTCGTCGATCGAGGGCTCTTCCACCTTGATCTGCTGGAAGCGGCGCTCGAGGGCGGAGTCGCGCTCGAGGTACTTGCGGTACTCGTCCAGCGTCGTCGCGCCGATCGTCTGCAGCTCGCCGCGTGCCAGCGCCGGCTTCAGGATCGAGGCGGCGTCGATCGCGCCCTCGGCCGCGCCCGCGCCGACCAGGTTGTGGAGCTCGTCGATGAACAGGATGATGTCGCCCCGCTGGGCGATCTCCTTCATGACCTTCTTCAGCCGCTCCTCGAACTCGCCGCGGTACTTCGACCCGGCGACCAGGGCTGCCAGGTCAAGCGTGTAGATCTGCTTGCCCTTCAGCAGCTCGGGCACCTGGTTCCCCGAGATGCGCTGTGCCAGCCCCTCGACGACGGCCGTCTTGCCGACGCCCGGCTCGCCGATCAGCACCGGGTTGTTCTTGGTGCGGCGGGACAGGATCTGCATGACGCGCTCGATCTCGTTCTGGCGCCCGACCACCGGGTCGAGCTTGCCCTCGGTGGCCAGCTTGGTCAGGTTGCGGCCGAACTGGTCGAGCAGCTTCGAGCTCTTCTGGCCCTTCTCGCTGGCTGCGCCGGCGCCCTGCTGCCGCCGGCCGGGGCCGGACAGCATGCGGATGATCTCGTTGCGGATCTTCTCGGCGTCGGCGTCGAAGTCCAGCAGGATGCGAGCGGCAACGCCCTCGTTCTCGCGGACGAGGCCGAGCAGGATGTGCTCGGTGCCGATGTAGTTGTGGCCGAGCGACAGCGCTTCTCGCAGCGCCAGCTCGAGCACCTTCTTGGCGCGTGGCGTGAACGGGATCTGGCCGGTGGTGACCTCATCGCCCTGGCCGACGATGCGGGCGACCTGCGCGCGCACCTCCTCCACGGTGATGTCGAGCGACTCGAGGACGCGCGCAGCAAGGCCCTCCTCCTCGCGAAGGAGGCCGAGCAGGATGTGCTCCGTGCCGATGTAGTTGTGCTTGAGCGTGCGCGCCTCGTCCTGGGCCAGGACGACGACCTGCCGGGCACGCTCAGTGAACCGTTCAAACATCCTCGTGCCCCCTTTCCTGTCGCTCGTCGGTAATGAAGTCTGGTGTTATGAAATGCCCCGGCCGCGGCCCGTCAAGTCGCGTGCCTCGTGGCACGATCTGTCTGACGGTCCGTCCGGGGAGGTAGACCAGGCAAGTATACCACCCGGCCCTGCCGGGCCATTCTCGCGCCGGCCGGTTCGTGGCCGTGTATTCGGCGTGTGCGAAGCGTCCCTTGAGGGGCAGTTTCGGAGCCCGCGAATGGGGAGCCGTCAGCCCCCGCCGCAGCCGGCGGCCGGGTCGGCGCCCGCGGCCATTGCGACCCCGGTCACCACCAGCGCCGCCACCGACACGCCGGCCAGCGCGAGCCCAAGCAGGGCGGCGCGGCGGCCAGGGCCGGGCGCACGCCGGATGCCGACGACCAGGGCGGCCACGGTCGTCGCGGCCCACGCGGCGACGATCGAGTCGGCCACGGGCCCCCAGTGGTGGGCCCATCGGAACGCGGCGGCCAGCAGGACGACGGATGCGAGCCCGAGGGCGGCCGGCAGGCGGCCCTGCCGGGAACAGGCTGAAGGTGTGGCAAGGGCCGTCATGCGCCCACGCTAGCCGCGGCGGACGCACGGGAACCATTCCGTTACCAAGCCGATACGGCGGTGCCGGTAGTGCACCAATCGCGGGGGTGGCGGAAAAGTGCCTGGCACTTTTCCGCCACCCGGCGTCAGGGCACGCCGGGCTCGGATCGCGGCCGCATCGCGGGGAACAGGATCACCTCGCGGATCGACGGCCGGTCGAGCAGCACCATCATCAGCCGGTCGATGCCGATGCCCACCCCGCACGTCGGCGGCATCCCGTACTCGAGCGCCAGCAGGTAGTCCTCGTCCATCGGCTGGGTCTCCTCGTCCCCCATCGCCGCGGCGCGCCGCTGCTCCTCGAACCGCGCCCGCTGCTCGATCGGGTCGTTCAGCTCGCTGTACCCGTTGCCGAGCTCCATGCCGTTGCAGAGCGGCTCGAACCGCTCCACCAGCGTCGGGTCGCCGGCCTTCCGCTTCGAGAACGGCGACAGCTCGACCGGATAGTCGACGATGAACACCGGCGTCGTCGTCCGCGCCTCGACGAAGTGGCCGAGCAGGTGGTCGACCGCGTTTGCCCACGTGCGGTCGCCCGACGTGTCGAGGCCCTGGTCCTGCATGAACCGCACCAGCCGGTCGCGGTCGCGGTCGGCAAGCGGGTCGATGCCCGCCTCCTCGATGATCGCGTCGCGCAGCGTCCGCCGCGGCCACGGCGGCGTCAGGTCGATCTCACACCCCACGGCGGCGCCCGCGCGCGACACCACCTGCTCCACCAGGGCCATGCCGTCGCGGTAGTCCGCGTATGCCTGGTACCACTCGAGCATCGTGAACTCCGGGCTGTGCTTGAAGCTGACGCCCTCGTTGCGGAAGTCCTTCCCCAGCTCGTACACCCGGTCGAGCCCACCCACGATCAGGCGCTTCAGGTAGAGCTCGGTCGCGATCCGCAGGTAGAGCGTGCGCTCGTACTCCTGCGACTCGGTGGTGAACGGCCGGGCGGCGCCGCCGCCGTAGATCGGCTGCAGCACCGGGGTCTCGACCTCCACGAAGCCGGCCTCGTCGAGCGTCGACCGGATTGCGGTGATCGCGCGCGAGCGGGCCACCGCGTCGCGGCGTGACTCCTCGCTCGTGATCAGGTCGACGTACCGGTGGCGATACCGCAGCTCCGTGTCGGTCAGCCCGTGCCACTTCTCGGGCAGCGGCCGCAGGCACTTCGCCAGCAGCTGCCAGCCCTGGACTCGCACCGACAGCTCGCCGCGGCGGCTCCGGAACACCTCGCCATCGACGCCGATCACGTCGCCCAGGTCGAGGTCGCCGAACGCCTCGTAGTCGGGCGTGGCGTCCGCCGTCGCGTGCAGCTGGATGCGGGCGGCACCGTCGTCGAGGTCGAGGAACTGCGCCTTGCCGTGCCCTCGGCGGCCCATGATGCGCCCGCCCACCCGAACGCGCTCGCCCGTCTCCGCGCCGGCCTCGAGCCCCTCGTAGCGCGCGCGCACCTCGGCGGTCGGCACCCTCCCCTCGAAGCTGGTCGGGTACGGCTCGCCGCCGGCCGAGCGAAGCGCCTCGACCTTGGCCAGGCGGTCGCCGCGGATCTGCTGCTCCGCGTCCTTCTGCTCGGCGTCAGGCGGCTCGGTCATCGGGCGCGCAGTCTACGCCGCGGGCACATGGCTGGAGCCGGCTACGCCGCCTTGATGCTGACGATCTGGAGCTTGATGGAGCCGCTCGGCGCGGCCACCTCGACCACGTCGCCCTTCTTGTGGCCGAGCACGGCCTTGCCCACCGGCGACTCGTTCGAGAGCCGGTTGTTCGCAGGGTCGGCCTCGGCGGAACCGACGATCTCGTACTCGTCGGTCTCGCCGTCGTCGACGTACTTCACCTTCACCTTGGAGCCGATCGACACCACATCCTTGGGGATGTCGGTCGTGTCGATCACGCGGGCGGCGCGGAGCTGCTCCTTCAGCCGGGCGATGCGGTTCTCGAGCAGCGCCTGCTCGTTCTTCGCGTCGTCGTACTCCGAGTTCTCGGAGATGTCTCCGAACTCACGAGCGGCCTTGATCCGGTCGGCCACCTCGCGGCGCTTCACCGTCTCCAGCTCCTCGATCGTCGCCTTCAGTTTGTCGTACCCGCTCTGGGTGAGGATGACGTCTTTCTCCACAACAGATCCCCTGGTGGTGTGATCGCGGCCCGTGCCGGAACCGCGCGACTGCGTGCGTACGCGGCGCTCACCGAAACCGCACATTTGCAGCGGTTTTCCATCGGCGAACACCGCGGAACGCCGGATTGTACCCGCCGCCCGCGCATCTCGTCAACCAGCACGTGACATGCAGCACGAACTGCAGGCTCGGGTACCCTTCGCCGCATGCCCGGCCTCTCCTCCTCCTGGCGGATCCGCGACATCGAGATCCCCTCGCGAATCGTGCTGGCGCCCATGGCGGGCGTCTCCGTCCAGGCCTTTCGCCGTCAGGGCCGCCGCTTCGGGGCGGGGCTCGTCTGCAGCGAGATGGTGTCATCGTGCGGCCTCTCCTACGGCAACGAGCGGACGCTCGGCTACCTGCGCATCGCCCGGGACGAGCACCCGCTGGCTGTGCAGATCTTCGGCTCGGAGCCTGAGCGGATGGCCGAGGCCGCCGAGATGGTGGTCGAGGCGGGCGCGGACATCGTCGACATCAACTTCGGGTGCCCGGTGCGCAAGGTGACCAAGACGGGAGCCGGCGCGAGCGCGCTCGAGGATCACGACCTCGCGTGCCGCCTGGCGGGCGCGGTGGTCGACGCCGTTGAGGTGCCCGTCACGGTGAAGATGCGCCGCGGCGTCCGCAACGGCTCGCGCACGGCGCTCGAGCTGGGGCCGAAGCTGGAGGCGGTCGGCGTCGCGGCCCTCACGCTTCACCCGCGCAGCGCGCAGCAGATGTACACCGGCACAGCCGACCACGCCCTTACCGCCGAGCTGGTGGACAGCGTGTCGGTGCCGGTGATGGCGTCCGGCGACATCACCGATGGCCCCGCCGCCGAGCGGGTGCTGGCCGAGACCGGCGCCGCCGCGGTCATGATCGGGCGAGGCGCCCAGGGGCGTCCGTGGGCGCTGCGCGAGATGGCCCAGGGCGGCGGCCAGCAGCCGAGCCGCGCCGAGGTCGTGGCGGAGCTCGTCCGGTTCATGCGCGAGGTCGTCCGGGAGATGGGCGAGGAGCGGTCGGTCGGGTTCCTCCGCAAGTTCTACGGGTGGTACCTGCGCGGCCTGGACGGAGCGAAGGAGCTGCGGGTCGAGCTGACCCAGGCTCCCTCCGTGGAGCTGGCCGAGGCGGTGCTGCTCGACGCGTGCCCGCAAGCGCTGCCGCTGCTGGCCGAGGCGGAGGCCGAGATGGCCGCGCTGCCCGACACCGACAGCGACCGCACGCTCGACCTGCCGATCTCGATCTACGGCGGCGGGTAGCGGCGAAGCGCGGTGCGTCGCTACGCTGCCGCGATGCCACGCGCCACCCACGTCGTCCGCATCGAATACTGCGTCCCCTGAGGGGCGACGCCGAACGCCGCCGGTCTGGCGGCGAAGATCATCGGCGGGTGGGGCCCGCTGCTGACGGTGCTCGAGCTGGTGCCCGGCACCGGCGGCATCTTCGACGTGCACGTCGACGACGAGCTGCTGTTCACCAAGCAGATGATCGGCCGCTATCCCGAGCCCGACGACGTGCTGCCGCTGCTGCGTGAGCGGATCGGCGACGAGGTGCTGGACGAGGGCGCCTGACCGGCGCCGCGGCATGGCCGACCACACGCTGATCAACCTCGACGATGTGAAGGACTCGGCGCCGGCGTTCGGCCTGGGCGAGGTGCACGAGGCGCGCTTTGCGACCGGGCCGCTCGAGGCGGATCAGCTCGGCGTCGCGTTCTATCGCATGCGACCGGAGGCGGCCCAGCCGTTCTCGCACCGCCATGCTTCGCAGGAGGAGATCTACGTGCTGCTCGCCGGAGCCGCCACCGCCCACGTCGGCGACCACGCCGTCGCGATGCGGCCGCGGGACGCGCTCCGCGTCAGCCCGGCCGCCGTCCGCTGGTTCGAGGCAGGCCCTGAGGGCGCGGAGCTGCTCGCCGTCGGGGCCCGGCTGGCCTCGGGCGGCGGAAACGATGCACAGATGTTCATGCCGCGCTGACCCGCCACCCCCGGCTCGCCCCGAGGCCGTCCTCGAGGGCCGGCGGCTTTCGGCGCGTGTGAGCCGTCAGGCCGCCTGGCCGGCTCGCTGCCAGATCAGCCGCAGCCCTTCCAGGGTGAGCCACGGCTCCACCCGGTCGACCGTGTCGCAGTGCGGCGCCACGACGGTGGCCAGCCCGCCGGTCGCGATCACCGTGGGGCGCCCGCCCAGCTCCGCAGCGAATCGCCGCACGAGGCCGTCGACGAGCCCGGCGTAGCCGAAGATCGCTCCCGACTGCATGTTCTCCGCGGTCGTGCGGCCGATCGCCCGGGCCGGCGCGCGCAGCTCGATCTGGAACAGGCGTGCGGCCCGCTCCCCGAGCGCCTCCACGGCCACCTGCAAACCCGGCGCGATGGCGCCTCCGAGGAAGGCACCGTCGGCGGACACGGCGTCGAAGTTGATCGCCGTGCCGAAGTCGACGACCACCAGCGGGCCGCCGGCCAGCGCCAGCGCCGCCACGCAGTTCGCGATCCGGTCGGCGCCGACCTCCGGGGGATTCTCCACCCGCAGCTCGAGCCCGTGGTCGGTGGCGGGACCGACGATCAGCGCCTCGTGCCCGAGGTGGACGCTGGCCGCCTGGCGCAGCGCTTCCGCCAGCTGGGGCACGCCGCTCGATGCGACCGTGGCGGTGACGTCGCCGAACCCGCGGCTACGCACGGAGAGCAGCCCCTGCAGCGCGACGGCCACCTCATCGGCCGTGCGTCCGCGGACGCTGGCCGTGCGCCAGTGCTCCGCCAGCCTGTCACCGTCGTACAGGCCGACGACCGTCTGGGTGTTTCCGACGTCGATCGCGAGCAGCACGCGCGTGACGTTAGAGGATCACGTCAGTCGTCCGTCAGCTCGAACCCGCGCGGCAGCGTCGTCTCGATCCCGTCATCCGTCTTCAGCTCTTCGATCGTGACGTCCTGCGTGGTGTGGACCTCCGTGCGCGGGATGATCCGGGTGGGCCGGCTCTTGTCCCACACCCACACGTCTGTCATCAGCAGCCGGGCGAACGGGTAGGCGGCCTGGTCGTTGCGCTCGACCGTGATCTCGTTGCAGAGGTAGGTCGCCTCCGCGGTCAGCACGCAGTACTTGAAGAGGCCGAACACGGTGGCGTACTCGCGCTTGAGGCGCAGCTCCAGCTCGGCGTCGTATTCCTCGAGATCGTCGATATGAGACATGGAACGAAGTCTACGCCTTGCGACAGGATGCTTCTCGGCCGAGCATGACAACCGCACCCAAGGCTCCATGCGAGCCCATGCCGGCTCCATCGACCTGTCGGCGCGACTACGTGATCGTTGCCTGCGCGAGTCGCACGCCCTGATTGGGCAGCCGTCGCAGCAGCTCCGACGCCGTCGACCCGGCCAGCGGCAGCTCCGGGTCGAGGTCGACCAGCGGCCGCAGCACGAACTCCCGCTCGTGCGCCCGCGGATGCGGCAGCGTGAGCCGTTCGTCGCTCCGCGTGACGCCTTCGTACCAGAGCAGGTCGAGGTCGAGCGTGCGCGGCCCCCAGCGCACCGTGCGCTCGCGGTGGAACTCGGCCTCGATTGCCAGCAGCGCGTCCAGCAGGTCGTCCGGCTCGAGCGTCGTATCCAGCAGCACCACGGCGTTCAGGAATGCCGGCTGATCCTCATACCCGACCGGATCCGTCTCGTAGAGGGGTGAGGCAGCCACGACGGCGCCCAGCCCGGCCAGCCGCGCGGTGGCGCTTCGCAGGAGGTCGAGGGAATCACCCAGGTTGCTCCCCATACCGATGTACGCGCGGTTCCCCCGGAAGGGTGGACTTACTGACATTTCCATAATGATTTCCTCACAACTGGCCGATGCAGGACAGACCGGGGTCGAAGAACTGCGTTGGCGGCCCCGAAGCTCCCAGATCCGTCAAGGAAGGTGCCATGTCGACCCTCATGGAACTGACCATCGTGCTCCTGCTGTGCCCTGCCGCGCTGGCCGCGTGGTTCGACGCACGGTACCCGAGCCTCCGCCCGTCCGACCTGCGTCGCACGGCGCTGCACCTGGGAGTGACCGGCCTGGTCGCCTTCGTGCTGCTTCGCCCGGCCCTGATCGGGATCGCCATGGTGTTGCACGGCTCCGCCGGCCGCGGCGCGACGATCGCCCTGGCCTGCGCGGTCATCACCTACTGCGCCGTCGTCACGCTGTGGACGATGCGCAGCGCCGCCGATCTCGCCGGCGTGGGTCGCCGGTAGGGGCGGCCCTCACACCGCAATCTCGCGCAGCGTCGCAGCCGCCTCGGCCCGGTTCTTCGCGCGCAGCTTGCGCAGGATCGACTTGACGTGCCACCGCACCGTCTCCGGTGACAGGCACAGCTGCGACGCGATCTCCGAGGTGCTGTTGCCGGCGGCGATCAGCTGCAGGATCTCGAGCTGGCGCGGCGTGAGGCGCTCGCGGTGCGGGAACCGCGATGCAAGCGCGATCCGTCGCTGGCCGTCGCGCACGTCGCGGACGAGGTATCCCGCCATCGCCCGTGACAGGGCGGCCTCGCCGTCGAAGACGCCCGACAGCGCGCGCACGAGCCGGTCCGGCGCCTGATCCTTGCAGAGGAAGCCGTCCGCACCGGCACGGACGGCGGCCAGCATCTCGTTCGGGTCGTGGGAAACCGTCAGCATCACCACCCGCACGTGGGGATGGTGCTCGACCAGCCGCCGGACGAGGGCGATGCCGCTGCCGTCGCTCAGGTACAGATCGGTGAGCACGGCGTCCGGCGAGGTCGCGGCAACCACGGCGAGAGCGTCCTCCACCCCCTCGGCCACCCCGACGACCGCCAGGCCGCCGGATTCGAGCACACCGACCAGTCCCCGCCGGTAGATCGGATGGTCATCGACCACGACAACGCGTATCTGCTTCACACCACCGTTATACGGGTGGGTGGCGGGTGGGGAAAGACCACCCTGCGGTCGTCACCCCCGGGTGGCCGTCACCCGGACATCTGCGAAGGGGTGACCGATCGGTGCCTTCGGCTTGTGCACGGTCACCGACACCGATGACGCCGGGAAGCGCTCCAGCAGGTCGTCGGCAATCACGGCTGCGAGGCGCTCGATCAGGTTGTACGGCCCGCCGCCGGCCAGCTCGACGACCCGGTCGCAGACGGCCCCGTAGTCAAGCGTGTCCTCCAGCCGGTCGCTCTCCTGCGCTGCCGGTGGCCCGACCAGCCGGATGTCGAACAGGAACGGCTGGCCGTCCCGCCGCTCGAAGTCGTGGACGCCGTGGTGGGCGAACACCTCGAGCCCGATGATCTCGATCAGGGGCCCCGTCACGGCGCGCCCCTCGCCACGGCGGCCGCCACGAGCAGCGCCTCGCGGTTGGGGGCGACGTCGTGCACGCGGAACATCCACCCGCCTCGCCGGAACGCCTCCAGGTTGGCGGCAACCGTCCCGGCCACCCGCTGCTTCTCGGCCTGGCCCGTGATCTGCCCGAGGAACCGCTTCCGGGACACGGCGACGAGCACCGGGAACCCGAGCCTGGCGATCCGCCCCAGGTCGCGCAACAGCGTCAGGTTGTGCTCGATCGTCTTTCCGAAGCCGATCCCCGGATCGATGCAGATGAGCCCGGGATCGATGCCCGCCGCCTCGGCATATCCGGCGCGCTCGAGCAGGAACTCCGACACCTCGCCGACGACATCGGCGTAGCGCGGGTCGTTCTGCATCGTGCGAGGCGTGCCCTGCATGTGCATCAGGCAGAGGGGCACGCGGGCCTCCGCGACCACCCCGGCCATCTCCGGATCATGGCGCAGCGCCGTGACGTCGTTCACGAACCCGGCACCGGCCGCGATCGCCCGGCGCGCCACCTCGGCCTTCATCGTGTCGACCGAGATCGGGATCGCGCTTCGCTCACGCAGCCCCTCGATCACGGGGATGACACGCTGCAGCTCGCGCTTGACGGTCACCGGCTCGGCGCCGGGGCGCGTCGACTCCCCGCCGATGTCGATGATGTCCGCTCCGGCCCGCTCCAGCTCCAGCCCGTACTCGACGGCCACCTCGGGCTGGAGGTTGTCGCCGCCGTCCGAGAAGGAGTCGGGCGTGACGTTGATGACGCCCATGATCGCCGGCGCCGGGAAGCGCTCGGCGAGCGTCACGGCCATGCGGCCGTCCGCAGCGCCGGCGCCGGCAGTCGCCTCCAGGCCAGCACCACCGTCACCATCAGCAGCCCCAGCACCGGCACTGGCAGCCAGCCCCCGCCGGAGACCGCGGAGGCCAGCGTGTTCCAGGTGCCGTGCAGCCCGACGCCGGGAAGGACCGAGCCCGTGCGAGCGCGCAGCCAGGCCAGCAGCATCCCCTCCGCGGTGAAGATGATGAGCACGCCCCAGACCAGGTGCAGGCCCGACCAGACGAACGCGGAGACGAAGGCGGCCGGCCAGAAGCCGAACCGGCGGTAGAGGCCGGAGAAGAGGAAGCCGCGGATCATCATCTCCTCCGTCCACGGGGCGACGAAGATCGCGAGCACGGCGATCGCCAGCGTATACCCGAGCGACGAGCCGCCGGTCGGGATCTCGTTGTTGCCCGGGAGCCCGATCACGGACGTGAGGATGCTGGTGACCACCAGGATGACGAGGCCGACCGGTAGGAAGATCAGGATCCCCGACACCCACCGGCGGGCGCGGGCGGCTCCGAAGGCGGCGGGATCGCGCAGCCGGTTGGCGAAGGCGAGCTCGAAGCACACGGCCACGAGCAGCGCGACGCACAGCACCATGAGCAGCGAGGACACGACCGCAGGCAGCAGGCCGATGCGGTTCTCGCCGATCCGCACGCCGAACAGGGATTCGGCGAAGACGAGCAGCACGAACAGCGTGAAGCTCACGAACACGGCACGTCCCAGTCCGACCGGTTGCCGCTCGCTGATCACGGCGCAACTGTAGAGGATCGCCGGTCCGGCGCCCTGCGCCGGTCAGTTGTACGCGAGGTACGTGGCGCTGGTGATGTCGCGCTCGTACCCGTACGCGGTCAGCGGCCGCGCACCGGGCCGGAACAGCTCGGTGGAGGAGTTGTTGTCGAAGCCCATCGCATCGCGCGCACCCATCTGCACCAGCATTCGCGCCCACGTCAGGGCCTTGACGCCGACACCGTTCGTTCCGCCCTCGACGAGCATCCATCCCTGGCCGTTCGCCGCCCGCACGACGGCGGGGCGCCAGTGGGCGTTGTCCCACTGCCAGGAGTCGACGTAGGAGGGCCGCTGCGTGATGGCGCGGCCGTTTGCCACCAGCTGCGGCTTGCCGCCCATCACGTCGTTGACGGTGCCCCAGCCCGACGGGTCGGTGGCCACGCTCAGCGGCGCCGCGGCCGCGGACCGCGCCGAGAGCCCGGCCGCGGCGGTCCCGCCCGCCTTGGCCAGGAGGATGACGCCGCCCGTCGGCGCCGTCAGCGCCGTGCCGGCGTTGCAGGTGCCGGTCGGGCATTCCGCCGGCTGGCTGGTCGGCACCGAGGCGGTGCCGTGCATGACGCCGGGCACCGCAAACCTGAAGCCGGCGACGGTCTCGCTGACGTTCGCGCCGGTGGAGAAGCGGTACCCGCTGCGGGCGCCGCGCAGCGTCTGGGCGAGCACGGCGGACGGGAGCACGTAGCCGGCGTACCCGCTGGGCACGGTGACATGAGCCCCGGCGTTGACGTAGGCCGCCACCTGGTCGGAGTGGATGGCGACCCCGTTCGTGGTGAGGCCGTTGAATGCTCCCACAGTCGCCGTGGAGCCGTTGCCAAGCGCGATCGCCGCCGGGCGCAGCGAGGGTGTGCCCATCACCATGTCGCCGCCCGGGCGGTACCCCACCGCGGTCCGCCCCAGCCGAATGCATAGATCGTCCGGGCGTGCACGAGCATGCCGCTGGGGACGCCGGCGCCGATGTGACGCCAGTCGTCGGCGAAGAAGTCGCCGTTGATGGCCGCGGCCACCGAAGACTGCCCGGCGAGCCCGGAGTACCAGGTGGAGATCCGGTTCAGGCCGATCGCGTAGTCGTCGGTGTAGTACGAGCCGAGCACGGCCGACTGCAGGCCGACGTGGCTGTTTCCGATCTGCCAGGCGATCTTGCGGATCTTGACCGTGCGCAGCACGCCCGCATCGAGCACCTTGACGGTGTAGACCGAAAGCGTCACGCCGGGCCGCAGCGTCTTCTGCGCCGTCGGGGCCCCGAGGCCCGACTGGATGGGGCCGGTCGCGGCGGAGGCCGCCGGCGCAGCCGCGAGCGCAGCCGCCGACACGACGGCCGCGGCCATGGCACGTCGAAGCCGGGCGGCACCCATGCAGAACGTGTCGTCGCGATCGGGCGATGGCCCGCCACCCCCGGGAGGGATATGGATGCCGATACGAGGTACCCGGCTCGTCGACGCCGGTTTTTCGGGGGCGGCCCACGGGAACACCACCACCATGCCCACGGACGCGCCGGCGCTCCCGCGAGAGCTGCAGCTCGAGGTCACGGCCGCGTGCAACCTGGCCTGCACGATGTGCCTCGTCAGCTACCGGCCCAAGATCGGCAAGCGGCAGGGGTCGATGTCCTATGAGATGTTCCGCGGCCTGGTGGACGAGCTGCCGGGCCTCGAGCGGCTGACGCTCCAGGGGCTCGGCGAGCCGCTGCTGGCACCGGGGATCCTCGACATGATCTCCTACGCCTCCGCCCGCGGGATCGCGGTCGGATTCAACACGAACGCGCAGCTGCTGACGCCGGCGCGGTCGGAGGAGCTCGTGGGCACGGGACTATCGTGGCTGTGCATCTCGGTGGACGGCGCCGCGGCGGAGACCTACGAGTCGATCCGGGGAGGAGCGCAGTTCTCGCGGCTGGAGCAGCACGTGCCAGCGCTGACAGCGGCAA
>DASQYY010000077.1:0-17864 GCA_035638975.1 Gaiellales bacterium | reverse complement strand
GGGATACGAGGCCATGGCCAGGATGGCGCCGGTCTGCGGGTTCATCGCCACGATCGCCCCGGTGTGCGCATAGGGCTCGGCGTTGGAGTGCGCCACCTGGATGCCGTAGGCGATCGCACGCTGCGCGATCTGCTGCAGGCGGTAGTCGATCGTCAGCTTCAGCGTCTCCCCCGGCTGCGCGGCCTGCTGCACGTACGCCTGCCCCACGGCGCGGCCGGTGGCGTCGTAGTTCTGCTGGAGGATGCCGTCGATGCCGCGCAGCTTGCTGTCGTAGGAGTACTCGACCCCGGCCTGGCCGACGTCGGAGCCGCTCTTGACGCCGTGGAAGTTGGGATCCTTCAGCTCACCCTGTGAGATCTGGCTGACGTAGCCGAGCACGTTGGCGGCAAGGTCGTGGAACGGGTACTGCCGCTGGGTGGTCTGCAGGAACTGGACGCCGTGGAACTCGCTGCGGCGCTCCAGCACGTAGGCGACCTGGGGCTCGGTGACCGTCTTGATCGGGAGCGGCGCGCCGGCGTTGACGACGTAACAGGGGTGGCCGAGCTTGGGTGTGCAGCCGCCGCTGCCGTCCGGGTTGACG
Organism: Gaiellales bacterium; assembly: GCA_035638975.1. GTDB lineage: Bacteria > Actinomycetota > Thermoleophilia > Gaiellales > JAICJC01 > JAICYJ01. The sequence continues at coordinate 17,284 of DASQYY010000077.1, read as the reverse complement.
TAGAGCGTGTGCTCGTAGGTGTTCCAGATGTCGCGCTTCTTCAGGCCGAGCACCTTGCCCAGCTTGGCGAGCTCGACGCACCGCGCCTGCAGCTGCAGCGCCGCGCACCGAGGCACGGCGCCGGGCGGCGTGGCCTGCACGATGGCGGCGCACGTCGACTGCTGGTCCGCCGGGAAGGTGGTGCAGTCGACCTTGCCGGGAAGCCCGGCCGGGTTCACCTCGGCCAGCACGTGGCTCGTGTTCTTGACCAGCACCGTGCCCGTGCGGTCGACGATCTGGCCGCGGGGCGCCGGCAGGTCGAGCTGGCGCACCTCGTTCTGGTTGGCCTGTGCGACGTAGTGATCGGAGTGCAGCACCTGGAGCGCCCACAAGCGGAAGATGAGGATGCCAAACAGGATCGCGGCGACCAGCCCGAGAGCCGCGGCGCGGATCACGAGCTGGTTCTGGTCGGGAGGCGGCTCGGGCCTAGAGGGCGGCGACTGGATAACCATCGAGCCTGATCCGGTAGGGGAGGAGTCGCCGCAGCAGCGGCACGAGTACGAGCGCCGCCAGGGTCGTGTCGATGATCGTGGGGATGATCACGGTGGTGAGCTCGTAGCGCACGGGATAGGAGTCGCCGAGCAGCACGTGGGCAGCCGCGGTGGCGACCTGCACGAGCGCCGTGGCGGCGACGACGTACGCGAGCTGCGCAGACGGCCGCGGCGGCGCCGGGATGGTTGGCACCACCTGGTCGCCGGGCTCGGCGCGCAGGCCCACCCAGACGCCGGCGGCGATGTACAGAAGCGACGAGAGCCCCAGCCGGCCGACCAGCATGGCGTCCAGCAGCAGCCCCGCCGCGAAGCCGGTCAGGGCCGCCGCCTCCGGGCCCCGGAGCAGGGCGACCATGACGACCAGGATCAGCAGCAGGTCGGGCCCGGCCGGGCCGGGGGTGAGCTGGGGCATGGCGGAGAGCTGGAGCACGGCCAGCAGGAACACCAGCGCGCCGATCTTGAGCACGTCGCGGATCACGGCCCGTGCACCTTCAGCACGAGCACGCGGTCGAGGCTGCCGAAGTCGACGAACGGCGTGACCTGGATGGTCTTGGTGGTGGCGAGCTCGTCCTGCGAGACGCTGGTGATCTGGCCGAGCGGGATGCCGGCGGGCAGCAGCGAGCTGAGGTGCTGGGCGTTCGCCTGCAGCCCGGCCGTCACGACGACCTGGCCGGTCGACACCTGCTCCTCCTGGGGCACCATCTTCAGGCTGAGGAGGCCGGGGTCGGCGTCGGACGGCATGGCGACGCCGTGCACCGTCCCGCCCTGGATGCGGGCCGACACCGCGCTGTCGGGATCGAGGATCAGCTGCACGCTGGAGGCGCTCGGGGTGACGGCCGTGATGCGCCCGATCAGCCCGGCGAACTCGTTGCTGTCGCCTGCGGGGGCAACGACGGGGTCGTTGACCGCGACGCCCTCGGAGCTGCCGACGTCGATCGTGATCGTCTGGGTGTACGCGTTCGGCACCTGGCGGATGACGGAGCCGCCGACGTAGTCGTACTGCGAGGCGATGCGCGACTGGTCGGTGAACTTGATCAGCTGGTTGTCCTGCGCCAGCTCGTAGCGCAACTGCTGGAGCTGCTGGTTCTGGGCGGCGTAGATGGCGACCTCGCGCTTCAGCTTGATGTTCTCGGCGCGCGCGTCGACGAGCCCGCTCGTCCAGTGCCAGGCATCGACGAACGGCTGCGTGATCCGGGTGACGACGGACGAGACGGGTGCGGTGGTCGCCAGCGCTCCGCGCTGGATGGCGCCGATCGCGCCCTGGGATCCCTCGCGGAACGAGAGTGTCAGGAGCGTGAGCGAGGCCGCGAGTAGCAGGCCGATCACGGCCCGCCGCCGGAGATGTCGGTTCTTGCCGATCAGCACACGTCGAAGGCGGTCGGAACGAGCAGTGTACGCGAGCGGTGTTAACTCCGCGTTAGCAGGCGCTTTGAGCCGTCGCCTCCAACCGAGGCCGGGGGTACGCTGGTGTCGACACCGAACTGGAGCTCACGTGGAGAACAAACGACCGCTCGTCATCCTCGCCATCATCCTGGGGATCGTCTTCATCGTCATCGGCATCACCTACTTCGCCCTGCCCGCCAAGTCGCTGCCGTTCCCGAACTTCCTCGGGCACGAGTCCGGTTCGAACCACCACCACGTCAAGCACGGCATCGCGGCGGTGCTGGTCGGGATCGCGTGCTTCGTCTACGCCTGGTTCGCGTCGGGCCCGAAGGACTCGCAGACGACGACGTAGACCCGGTGCGGTCTAGGTGACGTAGAGCCAGATCGACGAGACGACGCCGGCGACCACGCAGTAGACGGCGAACGGCGTCAGCCGGTTCGTCTCGAAGTACTTGACCAGGAAGCGCACGGACACCCAGGCGGTGGCGGCGGAGCAGAGCGAGGCCACGAGCGCCGGGCCGCGCACCCCGTTGCCGGTCGGCCCGAACAGGTCGGGAAGCTTGAGCAGGGCGGCGGCGCCGATGATCGGGGTGGCGAGCAGGAACGAGAACCGGGCGGCGCCCTCGTTCGACAGGCCGACGAGCAGGCCGCCGCTCATGGAGGCGCCGCTGCGGGAGAAGCCGGGGATGAGGGCGATCGCCTGCGCAGCGCCGATCCCGGCAGCGTCGACGTAGGACGTCCGCTTGGCGATCCGGGCATCGGAGGCGGCGGAGTCCTCGCTGCTCTCGACCTCCGGCGCGCGGCGGCGCAGGCGCTCGGCGCCGAACAGCATGAACCCGTTCAGCGTGAGGAAGAAGGCGGCCGACTGACCCGACGCAAAGACGCTTCGCAGCGCGTCCTGGAAGAGCAGGCCGAGCAGGCCGGCTGGCACGGTGCCGACGACGAGCAGCCAGCCGAGCTTGGCGTCGGTGTTGTCCTCGGTGATCTGACGCTCCACCAGCGAGCGCCACATGCCGGCGAAGATGCGCATCCAGTCGTCGAAGAAGAAGAAGAACAGGACGATCGCGGTCGCGAGATGGGTCGCGATCAGGAAGGTGATGAAGTACTCGTCGTTCTGGTGGATGTCCCAGCCGAGCAGCTGCGGGATGATGACGCTGTGGCCCAGGCTCGAGATGGGAAAGAGCTCGGAGAAGCCCTGAAGAAGGCCGAGGAGAATGGCCTGGAAGTAGCTGATTGGGCCGGAGAGCAGCGGCACGACGCGGGAGCGTACCGGCGGCGGCGGGTGCAACGCGGCAATCGACGAGCCGTCGTCAGCGAACCGACCGATACAGGTCCACGAGCGCCGAGGCAGTGTGCAGCGCGCTCAGCCCGATCAGCCCCTCCAGCTCATCGGTCAGCGGCAGGGCGTCGAGCGTCGTGTGGATCTCCTCGCGATGGCGCAGGTCGATCTCGGCGTGGCGCCGGAAGAACATCATTCCGGCCCGGGGGGTGCCGGTTCGCGCCTCGAACTCGTCGAGCATCTCGATCGCCGGCGGTGAGCACTCGAGCACCTCGGCGTGGCCGAGCAGCGCGACCGGATGCGCATGCTCGATCCACCAGAGCTGTGCCCCGTTCGCGCTCGCGGCGGACGCCGACGGCAGTCGCCTCCGCACCTCGTCGGGGTCACCTCCGAGCGCCGCGATGTCGTCGAGCAGCCAGTCGTCGTGGCCCATCTCCTCGGGAATGTGATGCTGGAGAAAGGGCGCGAGGGCCCGGCTGGCGGCGTCGTCCAGCTCACGGCACCGGTCGAGCGCCCGGCGCATCAGCGGTACCGCTCCGGTCGCAACGCCGTGCAGGCGCGCCAGGAAGAGCGGATAGAGACGAGCCGCGTCGGGCCCCGCCCATACAGGCTCGGCGGCGGCGTTGAGGGTGGGATACGCGAGCTCGACCTTCGCCTGCAGGCGCTCACTGGCGCTCATGCCGGAACCGGACGGCCCAGCTCGAGCAGCCCGCCGAACGGTGGATCCACCCACTGGGTGGCGGCCGGCATCGCCGCAGCTGCATGGCGCTCGAGCAGCTCGATCCCCGGACGCGCCATGTGCGCAGCCACGCGCGTGGCGATTGCGGGGTCTCCGGAGAGTGACATGCAGGTCTCGCAGTATCCGTCGCAGCGGCCGCCTCCATGTCGCTCCGCTATCCATCCCGGGCCGTAGGTGCGCAGGGCTCGAACCATCGGCGAGGTGAGGGCGCGCTCGCGGATCACGGCCCAGCTGTCGACGGCGGCATGCCCGAGCCGCAGGTGGTCAGGGACCGGCCCGTCCACAGCCATCTGGCTGCAGCAGGCGATCACCGTGCCGTCGTAGGCAACAACGGGCCAGGAGGCCAGCTCGCACGGGTCGGCCGTACCGGAAGCGCGAAGCAACCCTGCATTCGCAATGTCGCGCCCCCGGCCAACCGGCGCGATCACCGACACGTGGATGGGGCAGCGGTCGTCAAGCACCGTTCGGACGTCGTCGACCGTCTCCGTCAGGTAGGGATCGTCCGGGCCGTGCACGACGAGATGAACGCTCACGTCGCGTCCCTCGTCCAGGAGCACGCGGAGCTGGGCGAGCACCGCAGCGCGGGGCACCTCCGCCTCGTGGTACCGATCGATGCTCGCCGAGATGTGGTCGACCGCGCGAAGTGCTCGAGCCACGCGGGGTGTGGGGCCGCGCTCGGCGAACCACATCCCGGAAAGGAGGGCGGTCGCGGACCCCGACCCACGCGCGCGCTCCGCGAGCCGCGCCACGAGCGTCGCCCGCAAGAGCGGCTCGCCGCCGGTCAGCCACACGACCTCAGGATGGCTGGCGACGGTAAACGAATCGACCAGCTTGGCGAAGGGCTGCTCCGAGTGCTGCTCTGACCTCATCGTCGAGCCCGTGGAGCAGTGCGCGCAATGCAGCGGGCAACGGCGCGTCAGGCTGAGAAAGAGGCCCGCCCCCGGCGTGGAGCGCGCGGCAAGCAGGTCGGCCAGGTGCACTCAGTAGGAGACTGCGCCGACGCGTTTGATCGTATCGGCCGTATCCGTCGCGTCCTCCGTCGACGGCGGCTGCCCATGCCTCCTGCGGAGCTTCCAGGCCCTCCAGTCGATGTCGATCAGGTCGTCGACGTCGGTCCTGTCCATTCCCTCGAGCGTGGCGATCTCGTCCTCGCTGAGCTGGGCGTCGTCCTCAACCTTCCGGTGCTGAATGTAGTACTCGACGGGGTTGAAGTCGTCGCCGCCGGTGTCGTCCAACATGATGTCTCCCCTCCACTCGTTGCAGACCGCACGACTCTACCGGATGGGCGTTACAGTTGTGACGTGGATTCCGGGCACGAGTCACGCAGGACCGTTACCGTCGTCTTCACCGACGTCACGGGGTCGACAGCGCTCGGCGAGACGCTCGACCCGGAGGCCGTTCGCCGCGTCATGGAGCGGTACTTCGAGACCGCGTCCGCCGCGCTTACACGACACGGCGGAACCGTCGAGAAGTTCATCGGCGACGCGGTCATGGCGGTGTTCGGGGTGCCGCGCCTGCACGAGGACGACGCCCTGCGAGCGGTGCGCGCGGCGGCGGACATGCGGGTCGACCTCGCCCACCTCAACGAGGAGCTCGACCGTGACTGGGGCGTGCAGCTTCAGACCCGCACCGGGGTCAACACCGGCGAGGTGGTCGCCGGCGACCCCCGTGCCGGTCACGCCCTCGTCACAGGCGATGCGGTGAACGTCGCCGCCCGCCTCGAGCAGCTCGCCGGCCCCGACGAGATCCTGATCGGCGACACGACCCATGCGCTCACCGAGAACGCCGTCCGAGTGGAAGCAGTCCCACCGCTCGAGGCGCGTGGAAAGAGCGAGCCCGTGCCGGCGTGGCGGTTGATCGAGGTGGTCGACGAGACCCCGTACCGGCGTCGCTTGGACACGGCCCTGATCGGCCGCGGGGACGAGTTGCGGCAGCTGTGGGACGCCTACACCCGCAGCGTTCGCCAGCAATCCTGCGCGCTCTTCACCGTGGTCGGCCCCGGCGGGATAGGCAAGTCGCGGCTGATCCGGGAGTTCCTCGGGTCGGTCGAGGGTGACGCGAGAGTGCTGATCGGCCGCTGCCTCCCATACGGCGAGGGCATCACCTACTGGCCGCTGGTCGAGATCATCCGAGCCGTGGCGGGGGACCAGATCGAGCCGGGCCTGCGCCAGGCGATGGGAGACGACCCGGACGGCCCACGGGTCGCCCGCCTGCTGGCCGCGGCCGCGGGTGCGGTGGCCCAGCCGGCCGACACGGAGGACGTCACCTGGGCGGCGCGGCGGCTGTTCGAGAGGCTGTCCCGTGAGCGGCCGCTGATGGTCGCATTCGAGGACATCAACTTCGCCGAGCCGACCCTGCTCGACCTGATCACCGAGGTCGCGCGGTGGGCACGCGAGTCGCCGCTGATGGTGCTCTGCAGCGCCCGCGACGAGCTGCTCGAGGACCGGCCGACCTGGGCTGGAGGCCTTCGGAACGCCACCACGGTGCTGCTCGAGCCGTTGTCGGACGACGACGCCTCCGCCCTCGTCGAGCAGCTGCTCGAGACACCGCTGCCCGAGGAGGTTCGCGCACGCGTGATCGCGTTGTCCGGCGGCAACCCGCTGTTCATGGAGCAGCTGCTGGCAACGCTCTCCACCGGGCGGGACGCGGACGTGGGAGCACTGTCCACGATCCACGCGGTGATCAGCGCTCGGCTCGATGCGCTGCCGGATGAGGAGCGCGCCGTGCTCGAGTGCGCGTCGGTCATCGGCAAGGAGTTCGGGGCGGATCCGCTCGCCGCGCTGCTGGGCGCAGACCCCGGCCCCGCACTGGGATCGCTGCTCCAGCGCGACCTCGTCCGCCCGAGCCGTTCCGCGTTCCATCAGGCCCCGGCCTACCGGTTCGGCCATCTCCTCGTTCGCGACTCCGCGTACATACGCATCCCCAAGCGCCGGCGCACCGAGCTGCACGAGCGCCTGGCGGGATGGATCCGCGCCTCCGGCGTGGCGGCCGAGGTGGATCCGGCCGAGATGATCGGCTACCACCTCGAGCAGGCGTACCTGCAGCGCACCGCGCTCGGACCTGCCGACGGGCACGCGCGGGAGCTCGCGAGCGACGCCGGCCGCGAGCTGGTCGCGGCGGGAATGCGGGCACAGCGACGGATGGACGCACCGGCAAGCGCCAACCTGCTCGGCCGTGCCGCCGATCTGCTCGAGCACCTCCCGCAGGATCGTCTCGAGATCCTGCCCGAGCTGGCGCTTGCGATGATCTGGCTCGGGCAGACCGACCAGGCGAGGGCCTCACTGGACGAAGCGCTGCGGCTCAGCGTCGAGCTCGGAGACCGGCGGAACGAACAGCGGGCGATGCTCGGCCACGCCTTCCTGCTCTATTCGCGGACGGGCGACGGCGCGGAGCTCGAGCGAACCGCCGAACGCGCCGTGCCGGTGCTCGAGCAGGCCGGCGATACGCAGGGGCTTGTCCGCACGTGGCTCTGGCGCGGCTTCGCCCGGCAGGCGCTGTCCCGCTATGGCGACGCTCTACAGGCGCTCGAGCGGGCGCGCATGCATCTCGCGGACGCCGGCCCCATGGCCGAGGAGCGGGCGGTGTTCGGAAACCTCTCGCTCTGCCTGTGGCTGAGCGACACGCGCTGCGACCAGGCGGTGGCCAGGTGCCGCGAGCTGATGGAGCAGGAGCGCGAGCGCCACGCCACGGCCGAGGCGCACATCGCCATCCCCCTGGCCATGCTGCTCGCCGGCTCCGGCCAGGCGGACGAGGCCCTCACCCTGATCGCTGCGACGACCGATTTCTTCTCCCGCTCGCCGGCCACCTCGCGTGCCGAGATTACCTGGTACACGGGCGTGCTTCACCAGAGCGCGGGAGACCTGCCGGCCGCCGAGAACAGCCTCCGGTCTGCGCTGGCGATGGCGGAGGAGCATCAGCACCGCCAGATCCTGTGCGAGGTGCAGGCGTCGCTCGCGACGGTTCTCTGCGAGCAAGGTCGCCCCGCGGAGGCTCTCACGCATGCCGAGGCCGCCCTCCGCGACGCTGCGCCCGGCGATGTCGGCAATCAGATCGCGTGGCGCTCCTCGCTCGCGCGCGCGATGGCCGGCACAGGCGAAACGGGCGAGGCCGTCGCGCTCGCGGCGCAGGCGGTCGAGATCGCCTCCGGCACCGACTCGCCCGTGATCCAGGGGGACGCCCTGCTGGCGGACGGCCACGTGCTGGCGGCCGCGGCCCGCATCGAGGAGGCCCGCGAGGCGGCGAGCCGCGCGCAACGCCGGTACGCCGCGAAAGGCCTCACGGCCTTTGCGCAGCGCGCACAGGCGTTTGCTTCGGACGGTAGGGAGACCGCCCCGCGGGCTCAGTAGCTGTAGCTGCGACGGCCGTTGCGGCGGCGGTTCGCGTATGCCTGGTTCGCGCGGTGGATCGCGTCGAACTCCTCGAGCGAACGGCCGGAGCCGACTGCAACGCAGGTGAGCGGCGACTCGGCCAGGTGCACCGGCATCTGCGTCTCGTTGCGGATCCGCTCGGCCAGGCGCTGCAGCAGCGCACCGCCGCCGGCGAGCACGATGCCCCGGTCCATGATGTCCGAGGCCAGCTCCGGCGGCGTCTTGTCGAGCGTCTGCTTGACCGCGTCGATGATCTGGGAGAGCGGCACCTCGAGCGCCTGGCGCACCTCCGCGCTCGAGAGCACGACGGTCTTCGGGAGCCCGGAGACGAGGTCGCGGCCGCGGATCTCGGCCTCCACCTCCTCGGGCAGCTCGGCGGCGGAGCCGATCTCGAGCTTGACCTCCTCGGCCGTCTGCGAACCGATCATCAGCTTGTACTCGCGCTTGACGTGCTCGATGATCGCGTCGTCGAGCTCGTCACCGCCGACGCGGATCGACTGCGAGACGACGATGCCGCCCAGTGAGATCACGGCCACCTCGGTGGTGCCGCCGCCGATGTCGACGATCATGTTGCCCGTCGGCTCGGAGACCGGCAGGCCCGCCCCGATCGCGGCGGCCATGGGCTCCTCGATCAGGTATGCCTGGCGGGCGCCGGCGGAATACGTTGCCTCCTCGACCGCGCGCTTCTCGACGCCGGTGACACCGGACGGGACGCAGACGACCACGCGCGGATGCGCCCAGCGGTTCTGGTGCACCTTCTGGATGAAGTGGCGCAGCATCTGCTCGGTGACGTCGAAGTCGGCGATGACGCCGTCCTTGAGCGGGCGGATGGCCTGGATGTCACCGGGCGTGCGGCCGAGCATGCGCTTCGCCTCGATGCCGACGGCATGCACGTCGCCCGTGCGCTGGTCGATGGCGACGACGGACGGCTCGGACAGGACGATGCCACGACCGCGCACGTAGACCAGCGTGTTGGCTGTGCCGAGATCGACCGCCATGTCGCGGCCACCGAACCCAGTCAGTGAGTTGAGGATCCCGATCGCTGGTCCTTCCGGAAAAGCCGCTGCTATTGCAGGCGTTGGCGGGCAGCGCAGTCTAGCAGCCAGCCTCCCTCACGGCATCGATGAAGGCGGCGACCGGAAGGCCGACCACGTTGGTGTAGTCCCCGTCGACGCCGGTGACCAGCGCGGCGCCCGCGCCCTGAACGGCGTAGCCGCCCGCGCGCTCGCGCCATTCGCCGAGGCCCACGTACCAGGCGACGTCCTCGTCGGCGAGCGGGCGGAAGGTCACCGCGGTCGCGGCCAGGCGGACGACCTCGGTGTCGCCACGCCGCAGGCAGAGCCCCGAGTAGACCGTATGCATGCGGCCGGAAAGGCGGCGCAGCATGGCCGCCGCCTCCGCCTCATCCCCGGGCTTGGCGAGGCTGTCGCCGTCGAGCGCGACGGTGGTGTCGACGCCGAGCACGAGCGCCCCCTCGACGGAGCGCGCCTTGCCCGTTGCGTGGTCGACGACCAGCTGCTCCGGGGCGGCGCCGGGCGGGTCGATCTCCTCGTAGGACGGCTCGACGACCGAGAACCGCACGCCCAGCTGCTCGAGGATGGCGCGGCGCTGGGGGGAGCGCGAGGCGAGGGTGAGCCGCCCGATCCTGGCCGGATCGATCAGACCAGCTCGTCCTCGGAGAAGTAGATCGCGAGCTCGCGCTCGGCGGACTCGGGCGAGTCGGATCCGTGCACGGCGTTCTCGCCGATCTCGAGCGCGTAGTCGCCGCGGATGGTGCCGGGCGCGGACTCGAGCGGATTGGTGGCGCCCATCATCGTGCGCACCGTCGAGACGGCAGCTGGGCCCTCGAGCACCATGGCGACGACAGGCCCCGAGGTGATGAACTCGACCAGGTCCGGATAGAACGGCTTGCCCTCGTGCTCGGCATAGTGCCGGGCGGCCTGGTCGCGGCTGACGCGCAGCAGCTTCAGCCCCCGGATCGTGAACCCGCGGCGCTCGAAGCGCGAGAGGATCTCGCCGGACAGCCGGCGCCCGTGCGCGTCGGGTTTGATCATCACGAAGGTGCGCTCCTGGTCGGCCATGCATTGCTCCTTGGGTCGAGAGGGAGCAGAAGCTTATGCCGCCGGGGGTCGCGCCTCCGCCACCAGCTGGCGAAGCTGGGCGCGCAGCGGATACACACGCCAGTCCGCGGACGGACCAGCTCTACACCGCCGGGTCAGGCTTCGGTGGTCGTGCGCCCGGTGACGACGTCACGGGCCCGCGGCGACGAGCTACCGGTGACCGCCGTCTCACAGTACGGGCAGAGGCGCCAGTCGGGGTCAAGCGGGCTCTTGCAGCGCCGGCAGGCGTTCTTCAGCTTCGTGCCGCAGTGCGGGCAGGAGAGGAAGCTCGGCTCGGCCGGGTTGCGGCAGTACGGGCACACCTGGTCGGCGCCCAGCCTGCGCTCCATGGCGCGGATCTCGAGCTCGCGCTCCCGCACGTCGCTCAGGTACTCGGGCGGCCGCAGGAACAGGTAGATCACGACGCCGAGCGGCCCGAACAGCACCGCGGCGGCCACGCACACCGCGACGATCACCTGATCGTCGATCCGTCGGCGCGCGTCCTTCGCCGTCCAGAACGCGAGTGCGAACCAGATCGCGATGATGAACAGCGCCGTGACGCGCTCGAGGGCGGTGAAATATCCCGAGCTGAAGAAGTTGCCGATGCCCGAGAACGGGCCGGAGCTCGATGTCGATGAGGTAGCGAGCAACGTCACGCCTGCGAGGAGTCTAGGTGGGTTCTCGGTCGGATGGCAACGATTACGGGTGGAAGTACGTCACAACCGTGGTTCTGACACACGTCTTCGGGCTGGTGGGGCGCTTTCCCTCTCTGACCTCCGGGGGGGCCCGTCCGGGCTTGCTCGCCCGGCTACCCGCCGGCGAGGTCGTGCAGCAGATACAGCGACCCGCACACGATCACCGCGCCCGTGGGCCCGGCCAGCACCCGCGCCGCTTCCAGCGCCTCGTGCGGGCTCTCCGCCGCCGGCCCGCCGGCCAGCGAGGCGATCGCCTCCGCCGGCATCGCCCGAGGGTTGCTCGACGTCGTCGCCACGATCGTCGGGCAGACCGTCCGCAGCAGCGACACCATCGACGCCACGTCCTTGTCCGCCAGCGCCGAGAACACCGCCACCGTCCGCCGATCGCCCAGCATCGCCGGCAGCTCGCTGACCAGCCGCTGCATGCCGGCCGGGTTGTGGGCTCCGTCCCAGATCTCCAGCGGACGGGTGCCGCGCACCTCGAGCCGGCCCGGCACCTGCAGATCTTCGATCGCCTCGGGATCGACCGGACGGCCGAGCGCTGCTTCGACGGCCGCCCACGCCACCGCTCGGTTCTGATCCTGGTACGACCCGCCCACGGTCACCACCTTCACCCACTCGGCCTGGGGCACCAGCTGCTCCCACCCCGGCTCACCGGCGATCACGTGACCGCCGGGCGGCACGACCGCGAGCTTCTCGCGGGCGATCGCCTCCCGCGTGGAGCCGAGCAGCTCCGCGTGCTCGAGCGACACGTTGGTGAGCACCTGCACCACCGAGCGCGCCAGCACGTTCGTGGCGTCCAGCCGCCCGCCCAGCCCGGCCTCGACCGCGGCCATTCCGACGCCGGCCTCGGCGAACGCCACGAACGCGGCACCGGTCAGTGCCTCGAACTGGGTCAGCTCGAGCCCGGTCCCCTGCACCGCGCCTACGGCCGCCTCGTACAGCTCGGGAGAGATCGCCTCGCCGCCCAGCCGGATGCGCTCGCGAAACGTCGTCAGATGCGGCGACGTATAGGCGCCGCTGTGCACGCCCTCGGACTCGAGCAGCGCCTCGCAGAACCGCACGGTCGAGCTCTTGCCGTTCGACCCGACCACGTGGATCGCGTCGAACTGCTCCTCGGGGTGCCCCAGGGAGTCCATCAGCGCGTGCATCCGGTCGAGGCCGAACTGCATGCCCATCAGCTCGAGCGATTCGATGTATTCCGATGCGCTCATGACGGCCCTCGTCATGACCCGCCGAGCCTGCGCTCGAGCTCGGACACCTCGGCCGCGTAGCGCTCGGCCTTCTCCCGCTCGGCCTCGACCAGCTGGGCCGGAGCCCGTGAGGTGAAGCCCTCGTTCGCGAGCTTTGCCCGCGCCCGGTCGCGCTCGGCGATCGCCTCGGCCCGCTTCGCCTCGAGCGATGCACGATCCTCGGCTGCGACCACGGAGGACACGGCGGCATCTTCGTCGTCGGTGATGACAACGCCGGGGATGCGATCGAGCAGGTCGCGGAACAGGAGGCCGGGCGCCGCGATCACCTGCGGCGTCGTGCCCCGGCCCGCCAGGTACCGCGCCTCCGACACGACCTCCATATCAGCCCGCGCCCGCTCGTCGAGCTCTCGATCGCACTGGCCGGGCTCGGGCTGCGGCATCGGCGATGCCAGCAGCATCGCGCGGTCCCCCGGCAGGAACCCCCAGATCTCCTCGGTCACGAACGGCATCACCGGGTGCGCGAGGGCGAGCGTCCGCTCGAGCACCCAGAGCAGCGTCGAGGACACCGAGCGTCGCGCGGCCGCGTCCTCTCCATACAGGCGCGGCTTGGTCGCCTCGACATACCAGTCGCAGAAGTCGTTCCAGATGAACGCGTACAGGGCTTTCACGGCCGCCGCGAACTCGTAGCCGTCCAGCAGCCGCAGCACCTCCTCGGTGGTGCAGGCCAGCCGCGAGAGGATCCACCGGTCCTCCATCGTTGCCTGCTCGGGCGATGACGCTGCATCGGGATCCGCCTTCAGCAGGACGAACCGCGATGCGTTCCAGAGCTTGTTGGCCAGCTTGCCGCCCTCGTCGATCATGCCCTCGGCGAACCGCACGTCCTGCGTGGAGCTCATCTTCAGCAGTCCGTACCGCGTCCCGTCAGCCCCGTAGCGGTCGATCAGCTCGAGCGGGTTCACCCCGGTGCCGAGCGACTTCGACATCCGCCGCCCGTCCGCCGCCTGGATGATCGACGTGATGTAGATGTCCGAGAACGGGCGCTCACCCATGAACTCCAGTCCCATCATCAGCATCCGCGCCACCCAGAGGTTGATGATGTCGCGGGCCGTGACGAGCACCTTGCTCGGGTAGTAGACGGCGAGCCGCTCCGTCGGCTCGGGCCAGCCCAGGGTCGCGAACGGCCACAGCGCCGACGAGAACCACGTGTCCAGCACGTCCTGATCACGCTCCAGCTCCGTCGAGCCGCACTCCGCACAGGCGTCCGGCGTCTCGGTCGCGACGGTCTGGTGACCGTCCGGGCAGTACCAGACCGGGATCTGGTGCCCCCACCAGAGCTGTCGCGAGACGCACCACGGCCGGATGTTGTCCATCCAGTGGAAGTAGATGTTCTCCTGGTTCTTGGGAATGAACCGTGCCCGGCCGGCTCGCACCTCGGCGTTGGCCGCCTCGGCGAGCGACTGCATCTCCATGAACCACTGCAACGAGATCAACGGTTCGATCCGGTCGCCCGACCGGTCGCAGTGCCCGACCTCGTGCTCGTAGGGCTGCTCGCCCGCGAGCAGTTGCTCGTCGAACAGGCGGTCGATCACGCGCTGCCGCGCCTCGGCCACCGGCAGGCCGGCGAACTCGCCGGCCGCGTCGTTCATGCGCCCGTCGAAGCCGATCACCGAGAGCTCCTCGAGCCCGTGCCGGCGGCCGATCTCGAAGTCGTTCGGATCGTGGCCGGGCGTGATCTTGAGCGCACCCGTGCCGAAGTCGGTCTTCACGTACTCGTCGGCGATGATCGGCACCTGGCGGCCGACGATCGGCACGATCACCGTCCTGCCGACCAGGTGCGTGTAGCGATCGTCGTCGGGGTGCACCGCCACGGCGGTGTCGGCCAGGATCGTCTCCGGCCGCACGGTCGCCACCGTCAGGAAATCCTCGGTGCCGGCGATCCGGTAGCGCACCTCATACAGCGCATCGGCCGCGTGCTCGTGCCGCACCTCGAGGTCGGACACCGTCGACCTGCACCCCGGGCACCAGTTGACGATCCGGTTGTCGCGGTAGATCAGGCCCTTGCCGTAGAGCCGCACGAACATCTCCAGCACGGAGCGCACGTAGCCCTCGTCCATGGTGAACCGCTCGTGGTCATAGTCGAGCGTGCACCCGAGCCGCTTGAACTGCTGGATGATCGTCGCACCGGTTGCGCGCCGCCATTCCCATACGCGCCGGACGAACTCCTCCCGGCCGAGCTCGAACCGGTTGGTGCCCTCGGCGCGGAGCTGCTTCTCGATCACCGCGTGGACGGCGATCGAGGCGTGGTCGGTGCCGCAGATCCACAGCGTGTCGTAGCCCTGCATGCGGCGCAGGCGCATCAGCGTGTCCTGGATGGTGCCGTTGAGCGCGTGCCCCATGTGCAGTTCGCCGGTGACATTGGGGGGTGGCAGCGGGATGACGAACCGCTCCCGGTCGCTCTTCGGGTCGCCGGAGAAGCCGCACTCGCGCTCCCAGCGTTCGAACAGCCGCGCTTCCACGGCCTCCGGCTGGTGACGGGTGCGACGCTCGAGCTCATCACGCCGCGCGTCGTCCATTGGCGGCTGATTGTAGTTAGTGTTGGCCCGTGCGAGTGCGAGCCATCTGGGCGATGTGCGCGCTGGTGGGTGCAGTCACGGCCGTCACCTACTGGCGGCTTCCGCCCGGAGCCACCTACCACTTCGACGACACCGGGTTCAGCGGGGCCGTGTCGCGCCTCATCAGCTACGTCAACTTCCCGGTCGCGCTGATCGCGATCGCGCTGGTCGGCGCCGTCGCCCGCGGCCCGCTCGCATGGCTTGCCATAGCGCTGTGCGCAGTCGTCGCCATTCCCGGCGTCGTCGACCAGGGCGACCTCACCGCCAGCTGGGCCAACGTGCCCGCTGCCATCGGCGTCGGGCTCGCGTTCTGGCTGACGTGGTGGGCTCCGAGTCGCCGGGAGCCGCCGATCGGCCGCGCCCGTTGCGTCATCATCATCCTGGTCGCGCTCTGGTCGGTGCCGTGGATGATTGCGGCGACCGGGTTCTACGCCCAGGACCTACCGCTGCTCGGCCACGTCATCCGGGCGCGCCAGCCGACGCCCGGCGAGCCTGGCCTCGCATCGGTGCATCTGGGCCTGCACGAGGGCCTGTTCGGGTTGATGCTCGTCATCACCGCCCTGCTCCTCTCCGCCCGCACGCGCCCCAGGCTGCTGTCGCTCTACCTGGCGTTGATGTTCTGCTACGGGATCGCCATCGCGTTCAACGATGGCTGGAACGAGCAGGCTGTGAAGCGCGGCTGGACGAGCCACAACATCCCGTCGGTGCTGCAGCCGAAGATCGGGCTGGCGTGGCTGGCGCTGCTGGTTGCGGCGCTGCTGGTCGAGCGGTTCTGGTTCTCCCGCGCGCGCTACTGATCAGGCCGTCGGGACGCCGAGCGCAGCCCGGATGCCAAGCTCGAGGCGCAGGCGCAGGTCAGCGAGCGTGATCAGCGTGCTGCCGTGCTCAGCGGCCGGGTCGGGGCCCGGGGCGGGCGCCGGAGCCTGGACGCGCGTCCGCGACGGCTTCGCCTGCGAGGGCGGGGCCTCGTTCGCCCTGGCGGCTGCGATGATGTCCGAGCGCAGGCCGAGGCGCCCGCTGTCCGTGTGAACCGCGGCAGTCAGCCACGGCGCACGCTTGAGCAGGTGGCCCGCGCCCGGCGCCCAGATGCGCGCGTAGCCGTCCCACGGTGCGCTGTCCAGGGGTTCCATCGCGATCGGCCGGCCGCGTCCCGAGGCGACGATGATCATCCCGTGTCCGGCATAAAGCGCCACGTGGTAGGGCTGGCCCGAGGGAGCACCGAGGAACGCGAGGTCGCCGGGCCGGAGCTGATCGACGGTGATGGGCACGCCCATCTGCCAGAGCACCGCTGCGGTCGGGCGGCCGGGAAGCGGATGTCCGGCGGCGGCGTAGGCGTAGTCCACGAGGCCGGAGCAGTCGAAGCCGCCCTCGGCGCGGCTCTCGCCGCCCCACACGTACGGCCAGCCGATCTGCTCGGCGGCCGCCTGGACGACCCGGCCGCGGAGGCCCCGCCCGAGCTTGGGCAGGTGCGCCGGGTGATGGACCTTGACGCGATGGACCTTGTCGTGATGGCCGCGGTGGTGCGTCGCGTGGTGGTGCCGGTGGGAATGGGGCCTATGTGCATGGTGATGCTTGTGGTGCGCGGGCGGCGGGGTGCTTCCCGGGGCGCCGCTACCTCCGCCATTGCCTCCGCCTCCGCCCCCGCCCCCGCCCGCACCGCTGCCACCCGGGCTGGCGGGCGCCAGGTGCAGATCGCCGAGCAGGATCCTGCTTCCGGCAGGGAGGCCGTCGTGGTCAGCCGACAGGGTCACGAGCGCTGCGACCACGGTGCGCGCGTCGACGACCTGGTTCTGGTAGCCGACGGTGAGTGTCCCCCAGTCTCCGAGCGGCGTCGGCGTGCCGGCTGAGGGGAGGTCGACGGGCACGCCGTTCACCTGCAGGCCCTGGCCGTCCAGCTCGGCCGCAGTCGTCGACGTGCTTGCGGAGACGTTCAGCGACTGCAGCTGGATCTCGCCGCCGAACACGCTCACATTCGTGAGCTGGGCGCTGCCCGCATTGACGCCGTTCTTCGAGGTGGCCGTCGTTGTGCTGGATCCGAGCGTGACGAGGGGCTGGTCGGCACTCGAGCTCCAACTGGTGACGGTCACGGAGGGGTTGCCGGGCGCGACGGCGGCCGGTGTCGCGATGACGGTGCCGCCGTTCGGGGCGATGACGACGGCCCGGGCAGTAGCCGGCGCGTTTGTAGCGCCCTGCGCGGCCGCGGACAGGCCGCCCACCGCCATGACGGCAAGCACGGCCGCAAAGACCTGAGTGGAGCGCCCCCTCTTCACCGGGCGGAGCCTACCCCAAGTCCAACATTTGCTCTAGGGCGATTACCACCTTCTCACAAGGGTACATGTGCGCACAACCCTTTCTCACCCTAAAGTTGAGGGTTAGAGTCCGGTCTA
>DASQYY010000076.1:0-7608 GCA_035638975.1 Gaiellales bacterium | reverse complement strand
CGTCGCCGCTGCCGGCGGTGGCCAGCCCGGGAGTGTCCGAGACCGATACGACCACGCGCTCGCCGCCAGGGGCGACGACCAGGGTGTCGGCGCCCTTCAGCAGCACGACCGCACGGGACGCCGCGGCCGCCTGCCTGGCGGCAGCAAGCCGGTTGGCCCGCACCCACTGGGAGTCACGCCCGAGCAGCCGCGCCATCTCGCCCTCGTGCGGCGTCAGCACGGCCGGCACGCGGCGGCGGGCGGTCAGCTCCAGACGCCCGGCCATCGCAAACAGCGCGTCGGCATCGACGACGACCGGCCCGCGATGGCGCTGCGCGAGCCGTCGGGCGAGCCGACCAGCGTCCTCCCCGCGACCCAGCCCGGGGCCAACTGCGACGGCGCCGGCCCGCTCGGCCAGCTCGAGCCCCTGATCCATCTCCTTCACCATCAGCTCCGGATGCACCGTCGCGATCTGCGGCGCGACGTCGCCGGGGACGGCCAGCCAGACGGTTCCCGCGCCCGCGCGCAGCGCGGCCCGGCCGGCCATGACGGGGGCGCCGGCGAACCCCGGCGCGCCGCCGACGACGAGCACCGACCCGGCGGCGTACTTGGTCGACTCCCGGTCCTTACGCGGCACCAGGTCGAGCAGCGCCCGTGTCGCCAGGGCCGCGGACGTGGCCGTCTCGAGCTGCGGCGGGATGCCGATGTCGGCGACCACCACCTGGCCGGCGTGCCCACTGCCCGGAGCCACCACGAGCCCCAGCTTCGGCCCGTGGAAGGTGACAGTGAGGTCGGCGCGGACGGCGGCGCCGGCGACGGTGCCGTCGGACGCATCCACTCCGGAGGGGACGTCAAGGGCGACCACGGGGCGGCCCGCCGCGTTGATCGCCTCGATCGCCGCGGCTGCGGCCGCTCGCGGCTGGCCGGCGAACCCGGTGCCAAACAGCGCGTCGACGATCACGCCGGCGCCGCGCAGCGCCCGGCGCACCGCAGCCGCCTGTGGGCGCCGGGTGACAGGCACCCCGAGCCGCTCGGCGACGGCGAGGTACCGGCGCGCATCCTCCCCCAGCCTGGTCGAGGCTCCGAGAAAGAGCACGCGGGCGTCGAGTCCGGCCGCGAGCAGATGCCGGGCAACAACGAACCCGTCCCCGCCGTTGTTGCCGCCGCCGGCGACGACCACCACCGGACCGGCGTCGCCGAAGCGCTGGATGATCTCGTGCGCAGCCCCGAGCCCCGCCCGCTCCATCAGCACGGCGCCGGGGATGCCCAGCGTCTCGATTGCAGCGCGGTCGAGCGCGCGCATCTCGTCGGCGTCGTAGAGCGGTAGCAGCTCGTTCATCTCAGCCCATCGTAACCGGGAGGGCGGCCTCACGATCTGGGCCGGAGATGGCGCCCGGTGCCCCGGTTCCGGGTCTATCCGCTGCGCTCGTAGCCGGCTATACCGGCTGATGCATCGGCGGCGGCACGGGACGCCACCCACGCCGACGCCTCCTGCGCAATCTGCGTGAACGACGTGCCGGTGGCACGTACGAACGCCCTGTCGAGCTCGGACGACGTGAAGGGGCCGTGCGTCCGGCCCCCTCGGTCGAACGCAGCCGCGAGCCGCAGTACGGCTGCAACCCCGCCGTGCTGGGTCGCGACGACATGAACGATGGCCAGCGCGTCTCCGTATGCGAGCCGGATCTCCGCAAGATTCGTCAGCCCCCAGCGAGGTTGCGTGGACCGCCACCGTCGCTCGCTCGGATATCCGGCCTGGTAGGCGGCAGCCAGCGCGCCGAGCGGCTCGAGAACGCCGTGGCGAGCCGCGTAGCGATACTCCTCGTAACTCGCCGCTCCTTCCTGCAGGCTCCGCGGAAGCAGGTGATGGGGCGTCAGCGCGCCGGTCATCGCCGCATGCGTCAGCTCATGGACGATGATGGCGGCGCGCATGACACGTCCGTATGCCGACCAGGACGGCAGGTCGACGACGATCATGCCGTTGGTGCTCGCGGCCACCGCTGAGTTCGGAAACCAGCAATCGCATACCAGGCGCGCAGCCTCCGGACTGCTGGCGAGGAGCGCCGCCGGCCGGTCGACGCTCCGGCTGTGCCCGTAGCGCCGCGCGAGCCCAGGGGCGGCGGCGTCGAGCACGCGAACGATCATGCGCGCGCGGGACACATCGTCGATCGATCCGGTGAGGGCCGTGCCCCGGCGGCCGGTCACCGAGACAGGTATTCGGAGGTTGATCAGCCCGCCCACCGCCACGCGACCGCCCCGCAACTCGCCGATCACCCGCCAGCTCCCGGCGCGGTTGACCGAGGCGAACGTCCACCGTCCGACGCGCAACCATGGCGACCCGGGCGGGCGGCCGACGCGTACGTCCAGCGTGACCCGCGTCCGAACGGGGTATGCGCCGGTGCTCGCACTCCTGGCAACCACCCGGTGTTCCTCGGACTGCAGGCCCGTGAGCCAGGTCTCCAGGTCGAGCAGGCTTCTGCGCGCTGCGGGGCCGCCCGCCGCGGTCAGCGCCCGTGCGGCGGACAGGCGGTGCTGGGTCAGCAGGTCGATGTAGGCCCGGGCGACCGCCGCCGCCTGGCCGCGGTCCCGAGCGGTCACCGCCGTCGCGCCGGTGCTGCCCCCGGTCGCCGGCACGGAGGACCCGGCGGTATGGCCCGAATCGTTACACCCTGCAGTCAAGACCGCGATCGAGGTGAGCACCAGGAGTGCCCCGGTGCGCACCTCACACGCCCAGGCATTGCGCCTGCACACGCTCCGACGCGCTGAGCATCAGCGGGACGTTTCGGTCGTCGGCTTTCGCCAGCGCCATGATGATCGTCTCACCGCGCAGATGCGACACGGCGTCGTGCAGCCGGAACTCGAGGCTGACCTCGGTCTTCAACCGCGCCTCGTATCGACTCAGCGCCACGTTGCACGCTCCGGACGTGCTGTCGGTCAGCTGCCCGACGGCAACCAGCATCTGCCTTCCCTTCTCAAGCATGTTCGAGGAGTGGTAGGCCTTGTCGACGCACGAGGCCCACGCGGTCGGGCTTGTCGACGTCTTCGAGCAGTGATCGAGCTGGTGGTAGTACGCATTGTGCGGCACCCCGTAGGAGTCGAGCAGGTCACCGACGAACGTCAGCTGTGAGTCGGTCAGCGCCGAGGCAAGCGGCTGTGTTGCCGCCGTTGCAGCACGCTGGGCGATCACGTTGGCGACCTCCTGCTCCTTGGAGCCGGTGAACGGCCCGCCGTCAGCCGCGAACAACAACCGGGCGATCGCGCGTCCCGACCGCACTCCGACCAGGTCGATGTAGACCGTCGTGCCGCCGCTCGTGACGGGTACGGTGATCCTGTACGCGACAGTTTCGTCCCCGGCCGGCTGCACGGGAAGCTTGGCCATCTGGACTGTTCCGTACGTGGTACCGCCCTTTGCCGAAGCCTGAAGAGACCTGACGGTCTCCTCGCGGTAGCACTTCTGATACGCCGCGCTGCGATATGCCGCCACCACCGCATGCGCTTGCGCGGCCGTCTTGTACACGTCAGTCGCCGAGCGCACCGACAGGCTGCTGCCCTCCGCGTAGGAGGCGGGCGCGCCGGAGTCACCGGTCTTCGTAGCCGGCGGGTTGACCGTCCTCAGGCACTTGTCGGCGCTCGCCGATGACGCGTGGGGGTACCAGTCCACGCCGAGATCGGCAATCTGCACCAGCACCCGCTTTGCATAGGCCGTATCCGGGGCAACCGGCGCAACGCGGTATGGCTGACTCGCCGAGGAGCCACCCGAGCCACCGCCACACCCGGCTGCCGCCAGCAGGCCGAACACGCAGACGAGCGGAACGATGGAAGACCAGGGACGTGGCGTGGTACGCACGATCCTCACCTCACTCGGGCAGATCGGTAATGAACCAGCTACCCAGGAGCCTGGCCGTGAGCCGGTGAATCTGCCTCGGGGATCGCCCGGCCCGAACCGCGCGATTCACCGACCGGCGCTACGCGGATCCTCGTATGGCGTCAGCGTGCCCGCCGCAGAGGGCGAACCGTCATATCGGGTGGACGATGGCGACGGCGGCGGCCATGCCCTTCGAGTGCGTCATCGAGAGGTCGATGTCGCCGGCGTCGAACTGCTCCGCGAGCTCGGCCACCTGCCCGGAGAGCGACACGCTCGGCTTCGGCCGTCCGCTGATCTCGATGTCGCGCCACATGAACTCCACCCCGCAGCCGATCGCCTTGCCCACCGCCTCCTTGCCGGCGAAGCGCGCGGCGAAGTGCTGCGCCGGGTTCGGGCGCGAGAAGCAGTACCGGCGCTCGGCCTCGGTGAACACGCGCTCCGCGAAGCGCGGACGCTTGGCCAGTGCGGCCCGGACGCGATCGATCTCGATCATGTCGATGCCGACGCGCATGCCCGGACACTACACTCACGCCGATGCCGCGCGCCCGCTCGATCAGCCCGTCGGCCACCTGGTGGCCGAGCGTGCTGTGGCAGACGACGACGATCGAAGTCACGCGCGACGGCGAGCGCCTGCTCGTCGATCCCGGCATCGCGCCCTGGGAGGTGGAGGAGGCCGCCAGGGACGGCGCGGCGCACGTGCTGATCACGCATGCCGACTGGGATCACGTGATGGGCATCGGCCTGCTCCCGGGCGCGACCGTCTGGGCCGGCTCGGCCGCGGCGGCGCGGATCCGCTCGGGGGAGGCCAAGGCCTCGGTCGAGAGCCAGGCCAGGGTCTACGGCGTGCCGCTCGAGGGCCTGGACGGACTGCGCGTCGACCGCGAGCTGCCGTCTCAGCCGGCGACGTTCCGGCTCGGTCCCTGGCAGGCCGAGTGTCACTCCACCACCGGGCACACGCCGGACGGGGTCACCACCTGGCTGCCCGAGGAGGGCCTGCTAGTGGTCGGCGACTACCTGTCGGAGCAGGAGGTGCCGTTCATCTACGACTCCGCATGGAACTACCGGGCCACCCTGCACACGCTGATCGGCCTGATCGAGCGGCACGAGCCGGCGCACGTGGTGGTCGGCCACGGCAGCCCGCACACCGCCACACGCGCCGGCGAGATCGCCGCCGAGGATCTCGAGTACGTGGAGCGCCTGATCGCGTTTGCGGAGTCGGGCAGCTCCGCCGAGGGCGCGGAGAATGTCCCGTACCCGCAGCGAGGCGGCGCCAGCGATCCGCAGGAGCATCGCGCGAACGTGGTGCGGACGTGCGAGCGGCTGGCGGTCTGACCGAGCCGGAGCTGCGCGACCTCGCCGAGTCGCCGCCGGCGCCGGAGCCCTCGGCCGGTGGGCGGACCCGCCGGGTCACCGACGAGCGGTACCTGATCGAGATCGGGCCGGATCCCGACCCAGACATGAACGTCGTCTCCCGGCTGCGCCTGGAGGGCGATGACCTGGAGGCCGCGGTGGCCGACGCCCGTCGCACCTTCCGGGAGGCGGGACGGCATGAGGCGACCTGGGAGGTCGGCACCGGAGCCACCCCGCTCGGACTGGTCGAACGGCTGCGCGCGCTCGGCATGACCGGCCACGACCCGGGGTCGATGCTGGCGCTGGCGTGCACGTCGGAGCCTGCCAGCCCCACGCCGGGCATCAAGACGGAGCGGGTGGAGACCGACGCGCAGTTCGACGAGGTGCGCGGCATCTTCGCCGAGGCAGACGGCTGGCACCCCTCGGACGACTGGCTCCGCGGCCCCGGCTTCGTCACGCGCTACCTGGCCCGGATCGACGGACGGGCCGTTGCCACCGCAGACATCACCTGGCTCGAGCACGACCGCGCGGTGTTCATCGGCGGCGCCGTGACGCTGCCGGAGCTCCGGGGCCGCGGCGCGTACCGGGCGCTCGTGCACCGGCGCTGGGAGGAGGCGGCCGCGCGCGGCCGCGACGTGCTCGTCACGCAGTCCGAGCCCATGTCCCAGCCGATCCTCCTGCGGCTGGGATTCCGTGTCGTCGGCGAGATCACCGTGCTGCTGGACAGGTTCGAATGAACGAGCGGATCCTCGCGCTGGCCGACGAGCCGAACACGCACACCCCGCTTCGCGAGGGCGAGGAGCGGATCGTCGACCCCCGCTTCGTGATCTGGATCGGCCCCGGCGACGGCCCCGGCTGGGTGTCCGTGCAGCGCTTCCGGTTCGAGCCGGAGGAGGTCGACGCGGTGATCGCCGACGTGCGCGAGCTGCTGACGGAGCGGGGCCGCTACGCGTGCAGCTGGGAGATCGGCAGCACGGGGCGGCCGGCCGACCTTGCGGAGCTGCTGCTCGCGCGGGGCATGGACTGGGCGGAGCACGACAGCCACCAGGCGGGCATGGTGCTCGACCGCGACCCGGAGCCGGGCCCGGCGGAGGTGACGGTGCGTGTCGCTGACTCGCTGGAGGACTACATCGTGAGCGAGGCGATTGCCCACACCGCGTTCGGTGGCCTGGTGCCGTCCGACGAGCATGTCACCGCCCTCTTCGAGCGCCGGAACCCGGAGGTGTCGCGGCGGTACATCGCGAGCATCGACGGCACCGACATCGGAACGGCGACGGCCACCTTCCTCCGCGACGGCGTCCTGCTGAACGCCGGGTCGACCCTGCCCGAGCATCGCGGCCGCGGCGCCTACCGCGCCCTCGTCCGCGCGCGCTGGGAGGACGCTGTGGCCGCCGGCACGCCGGTGCTGGTCACCCAGGCCGGGGAGATGTCCCGGCCGATCCTGGAGCGGCTGGGATTCCGGCAGATCTGCACCGTGCTGGCGCTGGTCGACCGGTTCGGCGAAACGCCGGATCCGTGAGCCGCCGTCCGGGCGGGATCGGCCCCCGCCCCTAGACTCCCGGGAATGCGCGGAGTCATCCCCTTCGGCCGTATCGCCGGCATCCCCATCGGCGCCAGCTGGACGTGGCTGCCCGTGGTCGCGCTGGTGATCGCCAACTACTCCGGGGACGTGTTCCCCACGAGCAACCCGGGCCTGTCCAGCGGGACGTACCTGGCGATGGCGGTAGCCCTCACCGGCCTCTTCTTCGGTGGCCTGGTGCTGCACGAGCTCGGCCACGCATTCATCGCCCGGCGGAACGGGATGGAAATCCAGGGGATCACGCTGTGGCTGTTCGGCGGCGTGGCCCGCATCACCGGCGAGTTCGCCGGGCCCGGGGTCGAGTTCCGGGTGGCGCTCGCGGGGCCGCTCGTCACCTGCGTGCTCGGGTTCGGGTTCGCGGCCGCCTCGCTCCTGCTCGACCTGCCCTCGGCGGTGGACGGTGTCGTCTCGATGGTCGCGGTCGCCAACCTCTTCCTGCTGGCGTTCAACCTGATCCCGGCGTACCCGCTCGACGGCGGTCGGATGCTGCACGCGGTGCTGTGGCGGTTCCAGCGCGACCGCGGCGCGGCCACCAGAGTTTCGGCCGGTATCGGGCGCGGCTTCGGCATCGTGATGGTCGGCGTCGGCATCGCGGGCGTGCTCGCGGCGCAGGACCCGCGCTTCGGCTGGCTCTCGGTGATGGGCCTGTTCCTGCTGATGGCGGCGACCGGCGAGCGCAGGACGGAGCAGGTGCGGTCGCTGCTCGACGGGCTGACGGTGGCCGATGTGATCGAGCGCGATCCCGTCTGCGTGCTGCCCAGCCTCAGCCTCGCGGAGTTCGTGAACGCGGTGGTCTGGGCGCAGCGCTACACCACCTACCCCGTGTTCGACGGCGAAC
>DASQYY010000075.1:0-23710 GCA_035638975.1 Gaiellales bacterium | reverse complement strand
GACGCCGGCCTGCTCGGCCTCGACCGCGACGCGGACGAGCGCGGGCAGGTCGCGCGGGGAGACGAGCGTCCAGTTCTCGCTCAGCACGAGCACGATGCGGGCGTCCGCCATGCGCGTATCAGTACCAGGCCGTGCGACAATCGCCGTCCCACACCCCGTCGACGGAGCAGCAGATGACCACGACCCCAGCGATCGATCCCGTCACCCAGGCGAAGGTCGACCTCCCCGCGGCCCTTCGCGCGGCGGCACTGTACGGGCTGAACGAAGGCGTGGACAACCACTTCAGCCTCGCCGTTCCAGGCCGTGACGACCGGTTTCTCCTGAACCGGTTCGGGCCGCACTGGTCGGAGATCACGGCGTCAGACCTGATCATGGTCGACCTCGACGGCGAGGTTGTGGAGGGCGACGGTGACTGGGAGGTGACCGCCTTCATGATCCACCGCGGCGTGCACCTGGCCCGACCGTCGGCGCGGTGCGTGCTGCACACCCATATGCCCTACGCCACGGCGGTGTCGATGATCGAGGGCGGGCTCGACACGAGGGCGAGCCAGAACTCGATGATGTTCCACGGCCGCGTCGTCAGCCTTGAATACGGCGGCCATGCGGATGCCGCCGACGAGGGAACGCGGATCGGCGATGCGGTCGGCGACGACACCTGGGTGGTGATGCTCGAGAACCACGGCGTGCTCGCGATCGGCGAAACGGTTGCCGAGGCGTGGCATCGGCTGTACTTCCTCGAGCGCGCGTGCCAGGTGCAGGTGCTGGCGCAGTCGACCGGCCGGCCGCTGATCCAGGTGAGCGAGGAGCTCGCCGCCCGCACGGCAGGCCAGGCCGCCGCCGACGTGAACAACCCGCCGACGCTGTTCGCCGCGGTGCGCCGCCAGCTCGACCGCGAGAGCCCCGGGTATCAGTTCTGAGGGGGCGTTGCCGGCGGGCGGCCTGACGACGCGGCCTCCGCGAGCGCCGTCATCAGCGCCACCGCCTCGCGCACGCTGCAGCCCTGCCGGCGGACGAGCGATTGCCACGTCCTGAACTCGAGTGCGTGGCCGATCGCGCGTCGCAGCCGCGAGCGGGCGGCGCCGCGTGCCGGCCAGCCCTGCAACAGCGCGTCTTGCGCCGTTCGCAGATAGCGGCTGCGGTACTTCGAGATCTCCGCGAGCTCCGGCATGATCGCCACGTCGCGCTGGACGTTGTCGAGCAGCTGCTCGTGGCGGCCGTAGTACGCATACACCGCGCTGAGTGCCGCGGCCATGCGCTCGGCTGGGTCGGTGATGTCCACCCAGGCTGAGGCGTCGGGCGGCGGATCCGCGGCGGCGACGTGCCCGGAGCAGGCCATCAGGAGAGACCGGGTGTCCGAGAAATGGGCATAGACCGTGGGGCGCGTGACGCCGGCGCGGTCGGCGATGGCCTGGACGGAGGTCTGGGCCGGGCCAAGCGTGGTGTGCAGCTCGACCGCGGCCTCGACGATGCGCTGCCGGGTCTGCTCCTGCTGTACGGCGCGACGCTTCAGGCGGTACGGACGTGTGTGCGACTTTTCACTTGACATCTATGTAGGCGAAGTGTACTCTCGCAAATGGATTTACGCTACTGTCAAGCGAAAGGATAAGGCCCCATGGGCACCAACAACACCACCGTTGCTCCCAGGATCATCACGCCCGACCAGGGCGCGCATGGGTTTCTCGGCTCGATCGGAGCGCGCTTCCTGATCGATGGCCCGGATACCGGCGAGCGCTTCTCGCTGGTCGAGCACCCGATGTCACCGCGGGCGCTTGCCGCGCCGCTGCACCTGCACACTCGCGAGGACGAGTACAGCTACGTCCTCCAGGGCCGGATGGGCGCCCTGCTCGGCGACGACGCCGTCGAGGCCGGGCCGGGCGACCTCGTCTTCAAGCCGCGGAACCAGTGGCACACCTTCTGGAACGCGGGGGATGAGCCCTGCCGGATCCTCGAGATCATCGCACCGGCGGGATTCGAGGAGTTCTTCCGTGAGCTGTCGGACATGGGCGGCTCGATGCGGGCGGCGCCGGAGGACCTGACGGCCCTTGGAGGCCGCTACGGCGTGCACTTCAAGCGCGACAGCGTGCCCGGCCTGGTCGAGCGCTTCGGCGTG
Organism: Gaiellales bacterium; assembly: GCA_035638975.1. Classification (GTDB taxonomy): domain Bacteria; phylum Actinomycetota; class Thermoleophilia; order Gaiellales; family JAICJC01; genus JAICYJ01. Next base: position 21,600 of record DASQYY010000075.1, on the reverse strand, counting down.
CGCGTGGGCGAGCCGCTGAGCGGCGGCTGGCGACCGTAGCCCCCGGCGAAGTGGCCGGCCCGGGACTCGAGCGCCCCGGGCCGGCTCGGCGCACGGGAGCAAGGCGAACCGGCTAAGTGTGGTCCGGAAGGCCGAAGCGACCGGGCAGCGTGGGGTCGGCGAACAGCGTGATCCCGTCGACATTGCTGCCGCTCAGGGCGAGCACCATCATGCCCCAGGGCTGCGAGCGCAGGTAGCAGCCGAAGGCCGGCTGGCCGTTGGCACGAGTCGGGCGTAGCTGCAGCGGGGCGCCGCGGGCCTCGGCGCCGTGGTCGAAGTACGCTCGGATCGCTTCGAGTCCGACGAGTTCTCCCGGAATCGGGGGCATGGTCACCCGAGCGTCAGAGCTGAGCAGCGTCAGGAGGCGCGCCGTGTCGCCGGCTTCGACGGCGTCGCTGAAGCCGGCGAGCAGGTTCCGCTCGGTCGGCGAGTCGGGCAGCGGCGCCTGCTCGCGTTCGACGGTGTACGAGTCGAGCGTTGCGCGTGCGCGTTGCAGCGCGGCCTTGACCGACTGCTGGGTCGTCTCGAGGATCGAGGCGGCTTCGTCGGTCTGGAAGCCGAGCACGTCGCGCAGCACCAGCGCTGCGCGCTGCCTCGCAGGCAGCTGCTGCAGCGCGACGATGAACGAGAGCTGGATCGCCTCGCGCTGCTCGTAGCGTGCCTCTGGCCCGGGGGCTGGATCGGGGAGGGCGCTGTCCGGGTAGGGCTCGAGCCAGCTGGGCTCGACGGGGAGCCTGGTCTTTGAAGGTCTCATGGTGTTCTCCGTGGCTGGGCGGCGCCGGCGGTCGCGAATTGCGTTCAGGCTCCGGTTGGTCGCGATCCGGTAGAGCCAGGAGCGCAGCGACGCCCGTTCCTCGAACCGGTCGAGCCCGCGCCAGGCGGCGAGCAGTGTTTCCTGGACGAGGTCCTCGGCGTCCTGCATGGAGCCGAGCAACCGGTAGCAGTGCAGCTGGAGCTCGCGCCGGAACGGCTCGACCAGCGACGCGAAGGCACGCTCGTCGCCTTCCTTGGCCCGCTCGAGATCGACGGTCATCGAGTCAATGACACCACGTCGGTCGCAAACGGACCGGCGGTCCGTTCCGCGGCAATGCGGTGTCTTGGACGTCCAGACAACCGCGATCGGAGATGAGCTGATGAGATCGGCAGATAGTCGTCCCAGGGTGAGCAGCGCGCTCGCGCGCATGGTTGCCGTTTGGCGTACGGGCCTACCGAGGCCCGTCCTCCTTCTTCAGGGCGGGGACGCGCTCAACTACTTCGGCACCGGGCTGATCCTTCCCTTCGAGATCATCTACCTGCACGCGGTCCGCGGCTTCTCGACGGCGACCGCGGGGCTCGTGCTCGCGACGGTCATGGGGACGGCCGCAGTGGTGACGCTCCATACGGGTGCGCTCCTCGATCGTTTCAGCGCGAAACGGATCCTGATCGCGGGCACTGTCGTGAACGCACTCGGGTACGGAGGCTTGGCGTTTGTCGAGCGTCCCTGGCAAGGGTTCGTCTGCTCGGCCGTTGCCGGCGCCGGCTTCGGACTCGCCGGGACCGCCGGCCACGTGCTGACCTTGACCCTGGTACCGGCGAAGCAGCGGGCCGCATCGACCGCGCTGCGACGGGTCTCAGGGAACTTCGGGCTCGGCCTCGGCGCGACGTTTGCGGGCTTCTTCGTCGCGGCGGCCCATCATGACCTCCGCGCGTTCCAGGGCCTGTACCTCTTCGACGCAGTCACGTTCCTCGCCTTCGCGCTGGTTGTGCTCGTCTGGATCCCGGATCCCGGCGCCGCGGGTGCTCCGTCGGCGAGCGATGGCGCTCGGGGCTTCCGAGCGGTGGCTCGTGATCGGCTGCTGCTCGCCCTGATCGCGGGCAACCTCGCGCTCGTGATGGTCGGCGGTGCCTTCTTCTCCAACGTCCTCCCGCCGTTTGCGGTGGCGCATACACCCGTCGGGACCGGCGCGCTCGGTGTCGTCCTGTTCATCAACACCTTCTTCATTGTCGTCGCGCAGATACCGGCGACCCGGGTGGTGGCAAGGATGCGCCGCACGCACGCGCTGTTCGCCACCAGCGCCATGTTCGCGCTCGGGCTGCTCGCGGTGCTGCTCGCAACGCTGACGCACTCGACGCTCACCGCCACCGCCGTTCTGGCCGGCGTCGCGATCCTGATCGCGATCGCGGAGTGTGGCCAGTTCATCGTGCTCGGCCCGCTGGTCGCAGAGATCGCGCCGACGCATCTGCTCGGCCGCTACATGTCGCTCTACCAGCTCAGCTTCATGGTCGGCGTGGCTCTCGGCCCCGCGGTCGGCGGCGTGCTGCTGGGGACGTCACCGGACAGCATCTGGTGGGGCGGCGCCTTCGCCATGGCACTGACCGGAGCCGGCTTTCTTCGACTCGGAAGCCGGATCCCCGATCCCCTTGCGCCGGCGACGTCGCCGCAGCCGGCCGAGCCAGGGCGTGCTGCGGCGTATCGGCAGCCGGCCCGTACCCAACACTGACCCCGGGAGAGGAGAACCAATGAGCGCGTATTCGATCGTGAACCTGAAAGCGGAGGTGCAGGACGCGATGGGCGAGCATGCGCCCCGGATCGAGGGGCGGTTCGCGCGCACGCAGATCGAGTCCGAGCATCTCGGCGTCTCCTACTTGCGATTCAGCCCCGGCGTTCGGTCACCGTCGGCCCATAGCCACCGCGAACAGGAGGAGGTCTACGTCGTCATCGGCGGCTCCGGGCACATCAGGCTGGATGCCGAGATCCGCGAGCTGCGCTGCTGGGATGCCGTTCGGGTCAGCCCCGAAACGGTGCGGGCGTTCGAAGCCGGAGGCGACGGCCTCGAGGTGATCGCCATCGGCTCCGATCGCCCCGACGGCGGCGACGGCGTCTTCGTCGATCCAGCCTGGATCGACTGAGCAGCCCGTCACGAGCAGCTGGGAGGAGCGTATGCAGGACTACGACATCAGATACGACGACAAGTACGGCCAGCTTGCGCAGATCGACGTCGCGTCAGAGGGCGCGCGGCATCGGCCGTGGGTGAATCAGACGCTCACGAGCGTGAACGACTCCGTCGTCCGCCTTGCCGTGATCGAGGGAGAGCTTGTCGACTGGCACCGCCACGAGCACGAAGACGAGTTCTTCCTCGTGCTCGAGGGAACGCTCGAGCTCGAGGTGGAGGGGCGAGAGCCATTCATGCTTGGCGCGCTCCAAGGGGTGACGATTCCACGTGGAGTCCTTCACCATCCCCGCGCGCACGGGCGCACGGTCGTGCTGATGGTCGAGCCGGCCGCGGTGATCCCGACAGGGAACGATTGAGCTCGGCTGCTTGTGAGAACGGGAGCGACGGGACTCGAACCCGCGACCTCCGGCGTGACAGGCCGGCGTTCTAACCAGCTGAACTACGCCCCCGGGCGCGCCTGGCGGGGCGCCGCAGATGAGTATGCCACAGGCCGTCTCGGCGCGATCCCGCCACGACGCGCATTCCCACGCGTCCGTAACATCTGTACGGTTTGCGCCGACGACGTGGTCATGGCTGACTACCTTCCGATCGAGCAGCACGGCATCATCGGCGACCTGCACACCGTCGCCCTGGTCGGCACGGACGGCACCATCGACTGGTTCTGCCCGGAGCGGTTCGACTCCCCGAGCATCTTCGCGTCGTTGCTCGATGCCGAGCGGGGAGGCCATTTCCGGGTTGCCCCGGTGGAGGGTGATCACACGGCCAAGCAGCTCTACTTCCCGGACACGAATGTCCTCATCACGCGGTTCCTCACGCCCGGCGGCGTCGGGGAGGTGCAAGACTTCATGCCCATCCACCGCGACCCTGACCACCGGCGGCGTCTCGTCCGCCGCGTCATCTGCGTCCGCGGCGAGATGCACTTCCGGGCCGAGTGCGAGCCGCGGTTCGACTACGCCCGCACGCCGCACGACACCGACCTCACCGACTGCGGCGCGGTGTTCCGCACCCAGGCGCTCTCCATGCTGCTCGAGGCCAACGTGCCGCTGCACCGGACGGAGCAGGGCGTCGCCGCCTCGTTCACGCTACGGGCGGGGGAGAGCTCGACCTTCTCGCTCGAGCAGTGCCGGCCGGACGCGCTGCCCGGGCCGATCGATGAGGACGAGGCCGGCGAGGCCTTCAACCGCACCGTCCGCTACTGGCGCGGCTGGCTCGCTCATTCCACGTACCGCGGCCGCTGGCGGGAGATGGTCAACCGCTCGGCGCTGACCCTCAAGCTGCTCACGTACCGGCCGACCGGCGCCCTGATCGCGGCGCCGACGACCAGCCTGCCGGAGGGCATCGGCGGCCAGCGCAACTGGGACTACCGCTACACCTGGATTCGCGACGGCGCGTTCTCGCTCTACGCCCTGCTGCGTCTCGGCTTCACCGAGGAGGCCGGAGCCTTCATGGGCTGGCTCTCCGACCGCTTCGTCGAGAGCGCGGGGCGCGGCGACGGCCCGCTCCAGATCATGTACGGCGTCGACGGCCGCCCCGACCTCGAGGAGCTGGAGCTCGACCACCTCGACGGCTATCGCGGGTCAAAGCCGGTGCGCGTCGGGAACGGCGCGTCCACCCAGCTGCAGCTCGACATCTACGGTGAGCTGATCGACTCCGTGTACCTGTACAACAAGTACGGGGAGCCGATCTCCTACGACGAGTGGCAGGCGCTGGCCGCGATCGTCGACTGGGTCTGCGCAAACTGGGACCGCCCGGACGAGGGCATCTGGGAGGTGCGCGGCGGCCGCCAGCACTTCACCTACTCGCGGCTGATGTGCTGGGTGGCGATCGAGCGCGCCATCCGCATGGCCCGCCAGCGGGGGCTCCCGTGCGACATGGTGCGCTGGCTGAGCGTGCGCGACGCAATCACCGAGCAGGTGATGGAGCGCGGCTGGCACCCGCAGCGCGGCGCATTCGTCCAGCACTACGACACCGACGTGCTCGATGCCTCGGTGCTGCTGATGCCGCTGACCAAGTTCATCGCGCCGCGCGACCCGCGCTGGCTCTCGACGCTCGATGCGATCGGAGACGAGCTCGTGTCCGACAGCCTCGTCTACCGCTACAACGTCGAGGCTACACCCGACGGGCTGGACGGCGACGAGGGCACCTTCTCGATCTGCTCGTTCTGGTACGTCGAGGCGTTGTCGCGGGCCGGGCGGCTGGATGAGGCGCGCCTCGCCTTCGAGAAGATGCTGACCTACGCGAACCATCTCGGGCTCTACTCCGAGGAGATCGGGCCTTCGGGCGAGGCGCTCGGGAACTTCCCGCAGGCATTCACGCACCTGTCCCTGATCTCGGCGGCCGTCAACCTGGATCAGCAGCTGGGCTGACCGCGTGGCCGCTAAGAGGGGCGCACCGGCAGGCTGAGCCGCACGGTCGTCCCCTTGCCGGGCGCGGTGTCGAACTCGATCGACCCACCGGCGGCGTCGATCCGCTCCATCAGCGCCTCCAGCCCCAGGTGGTTGGTGACCCGCGCCCTCACGATCGCCTCGTCCAGGTCGAACCCGCGCCCGTCGTCGCTGACGACGGCATGCAGGTGCCCGTCACCGGTCGAGAGCGTGATCGTGAGGTGCTTGCCCCGGGAGTGCTGGCGTGCGTTCGCGATCAGCTCGCCGATCGACCGGAACGCGATCGTCTCCAGCGTGACGTCCAGCCGCTCGTCCAGGCCGGTGGCGTCGAACGTCACCGTCATGCCCCATTCCGCTTCCACCGTCGAAAGCAGCTGCCGCAGCGCCGGCTCGAGCCCGTTGTGCCAGAGCACCGCCGGCCGCAGCTCGAAGGTCATCCGGCGGGTGCGGTCGACGGCGCCCGAGATCAGCTCGGACACCTCGTCGAGCGTTGCCGCGGCCCGCTGCACCTCCCCCGCCTCGATCGAGCGGCGCACGCGGTCAAGCGCGATCACGCACGCCGACAGCACCTGCACCGTGTCGTCGTGCAGGTCCGCCGCGACGCGTGAGCGCTCCTGCTCCTGTGCAAGCACCATCCGCTCCAGCAGCTGGCGGTGGCGGCGCTCCAGGCGCTCGAGCCGAGCCGCGCGGATCCCGAGCTGGGACTGCAGCACCGCGCCGCGCAGCGCCGCGGCGATCTGCTCGGCGACCGCCTGCATCAGCAGCTCGTCCTGGTGGTCGAATCGGTACGGCGACAGGTCGTAGAGGCCGATCAGCGCCTGCACCTGGTCGCCGACGGTCACCGGCGTCAGCAGGATCGACTCGTACCGCATGCCGCTCTCGACCCAGGGCACGTACCCCTCCTGCTCCGAGCTGCGGTCGATCCGCACCTGCACCCCCGACGCGAACACGTCGCCGGTCGTGCCGTGCCCGGCCGGGCGGCGCAGGCCCTCGATGATGAGCGTGCCTTGCAGATCGCGGTCGACCAGCGCGACCTGCTCACCGGTCTCCGGATCGGCCAGGAACGCGGTCACCGCCGCGCACTCGATCTGCGCCGCGAGCGTCTCCACGGCCGTGCACAGCACCTGCTCCGCCGTCGCCGTCCCGGCCACCGCTTCCGCGACGGCCACCGTCAGCTCCAGGCGCTTGGCTCGTTGCCGTGACTCCTCGCGCAGCTCCATCCCCAGCAGCGCCGCCGCCACCTGCTCGGCGACGGTCTGCATGAACAGCTCATCGCCCTCGTTCAGGCGGTTCGGCTCGGGCTCGGCCACCGCCAGGGCGGCGACCAGCCTGCCCCGGACGAGCACCGGTGTGGCGAGGCGCGAGCGCCACTGTTCCGGGGGCAGCCCGTAGGCGAGGTCCTGCGTCAGCGCGTCCTGGATGGTCACCTGGCGCTGCTCCCGGAAGACGACCCCGGCCGCGCCCGCCCCCAGCGGGCGGCGCACGCCCAGCTGCGTGTCACCCGACCGAGAGACCGATGCAACGACGAGCTGCTCGCCGGCATCCGGGAGCGGCACCAGCGCCTCCACCAGGTCGTAGCCGCCCGCCTCGTGCAGTGTGCGCACGAACGTCTCGAGCACCGCGTCGGCGCTGTCGGCGGCGGCCACTGCACGGGCCGCGCGGAGCGTCAGCGCCAGTCGCCGAGCGCCATGCTCGGACTCCGTTCGAAGGCCGATGCCGCGCATGGCCGCCGCCACCTGCTCGGCGACCGTGATCATCAGCGCCTCGTCGTCCGGGGTGTACCGGTCGGGTGCGGGGTCGGCCAGCTCGAGCACCGCCTCACAGCGCCCGTCCACCATCACCGGCGCCTGCACGAGTGACTCGTAGCGCTCCGGTCCGGGCCACGTGTAGTCAGGCTCCTGGGTCGCGCGGCCGAGACGAAGCGGCGCGCCGCTTGCGATCACACGGCCGGTGATGCCGTCATCGATCGGCCAGGTCATCGGGTGCCAGGGCAGCCCGCTGCGGTCGAGCGCAAACGTCATGCCGGCGGTTCCGCGCTCGTGGTCGCAGCGGATGACCGAGACCACCTCGTACTCCGTTGCCTCGTACAGCATCGTTGCCGCGGTTTCGAGCGCCGCGTCGACCGATGCCGCCGACGCGATCCGGCCGGCGATCGACGCGGCCAGGGCGAGCCGTGCCGCGCGCCGGCGCGACTGGTCGCGCAGGTCGATTCCGCGCAGCGACGCGGCCACCTGTCCGGCGACCGCCATCATCAGCCGCAGGTCGTCCTCGTCCAGCCGGTCGGCATCCCGCTCGTAGACCGACAGCACCGCCCGGCAGGTGCCCGCATCCATCACCGGCACCGCCACCATCGATTCCCACACGTCCCCGGTCGGCCAGTCGTAGGACGGGTGGTCGCTCACCCTGGTGAGCAGCAGCGGCTGGCAGGACGCCACCACCTCGCCGAGGATGCCGGTCTCCACCGGCCGCCACATGCCGGCCAGGGAGCTGCCGTCCGTGTTGTAGTCGGACACCAGCAGCTGCTGCCCGGCGTCGCGCAGCACGAGCGTCGCCATCGCCGAGGAGTAACCGACTCGCTCGAACACGGTGTGCGCGGCCACGTCGAGCGCTTCCTCGACGGTGCCGGCCGACGCCACGTCCCATGCCAGCTCCGCGGCGAGCGCCAACCGGTCGGCGCGGCGGGTGGATTCCTTCCGCAGCCCGATCCGTCGCAGCGCCGCGGCCACCTGCTCCGCGGCGGTGGCCATCAGCACCATGTCACCGTCTGCGAAGCGGTGGGCGCGCTCGTCGCCGAGCTCGAGCGTGGCAACGCAGCGGCCGTCGACCAGCACCGGCATCAGCAGCCGTGAGACCAGAGGCGGCTCGTCCGGCCACAGCCGGATGTCCTCGCGGCCGCTGGAATCGTCGATTCGGACCGGCCGGCCATGCTCGATCACATGGCCCGTGAGCCCTTCGCCAATCGGCCGCCGCAGCCCGATCGACAGCTGGCGGCGGCCGCCGTACCCGGCCACCAGCATCTGCTCGCCGGCGGCGTGATCCGCCAGCACCGCGGCGATCATGTGGTAGGCGGTCGACCTGGCGACCGCGTCCACGGCCGCGGCAAGCGCCCCCTCGGGGCTGGTGGCGGCGGCCACCCCGCGCGTGACCTCCAGCATCAACTCCAGCCGCTGCGCGCGCCGCTCCGACTCCTCTCGCAGGCGGATGCTGCGCCACGAGGCCGCGAGGTGGTCGGCCACATGCTGCATCAGCGCCACGTCGAACCGGTCGAACCAGTCGCGGCCGTGATCCCACACCTCGAGCGCCGCCACGGCGCGTCCGTCGACGATGACGGGCGTGACGAGCAGTGAGTGCACCGGCAGCGCGCGAGGCCAGTCGAACCGTGGGTCGGCCTGGGCATCGCCGAGCATGATCGCCTCGCGTCCGGTGATCGCAGCGCCGACGATGCCCGCCTCGAGCGGACGCCGCACGCGCTCCGGCTCCCGCTGCTCGCGCGACAGGTCGGCGATCAGCACCTGCTCACGGGTCTCCTCCACCACGAGCGTCGCGGCAACCAGCTCGTAGGTCGAGTTCTCGAACACGGTATGGGCCGCGAGCGCCAGCGCCTCGGACGGCGTGCGCGCCTCCGGGAGGGCGGCCGCGACGGCTGAGCCGACCGCGAGCCGGGCTGCGCGGTGCCCGGACTCCTCCACGGCGAAGGTGCGCATCAACGCTCCGCCGGTCTGCGAGGCGATCGCCTTCATCAGCTCGACGTCGGCCGCCCCAAAGGCGCCCGGCCGCGTGTCGCACAGCTCGAGCACGGCCTCGCAGCGGCCGTCGACCATGACGGGCGCGAGCAGCAGAGACTGGTAGACGGTGCCATCCGGCCAATCGAAGGCCGGCTCCTCGTCGGCCTGGGCGAACAGCTGCACCGTGCCCTCCCTGGCGACGTGCCCGACCAGTCCGGCCCCGATCGGCCGGCGAAGGCCGGTGTGATGCCGCAGCGTTCGGCTGCGGTCGGCCACGATCACCTGCTCCCCGGCGTCGTGGTCCATCAGCGTGGCCGTGACGGATTGGTAGCCCGAGTGCTCGAAGATGGCGTCGACGCTGGCGGCGAGCGCGTCCGCCGCCGAGAGCGCCGGCGCCGTGCCTGCCGCCACCGCCTGAGCCAGCTGCAGGCGGCGGGAGCGTTGCGAGGACTCGGCGGCGACGCGCAGCACGGTGTCGGCGAGCCCGGCGAGGTGGGCGAACACCATCCGCTCGGCCTTGCTGAACGCGGGCGCGTCGCGCGAACGCTCGACCCGGAGCACGCCGGGGCGCCCGTCCTCCATCGGGACGGGAGATACCAGGAGTCTGGGGTCGTCGCCGCCCGCCGGCGGCTCCTCTCCCGGCTCGATCGCCACCCGCTCGGCGTCGAGCCCCGTACGGAAGCGCTCCAGCAGCAACTCCAGCCCCGCGACCGTGTCCGGAGGCGCGGGTTCGTCCATTGCGGTGGGGATTGTGTCAGAGCGGCGGGGGTGCGCGCACGCCGGATTCGCGTATCGTGCCTCCCCAGGGCGGTTAGCTCAGCTGGGAGAGCACCTGCTTTACACGCAGGGGGTCGGCGGTTCGATCCCGTCACCGCCCATCCGGCACCACTACGACGATTCCGCTCTTGGGCCGGCGGGTCGGGAAGTGCCGTAAATGGGCCAACGCGGCCTAGATTGGCCTAAACCCGCCCAGCAGCTGGCCAGCGGCAGCCCGACCAAGTCGGTCTCGCGCCTTGCTTTCCGGGTCAGCGTCTCCGCCAGCGGGACAAGTCGGGCCCGTTCGTCCTTTCCTGGGTAAGGATGTTCGGGCGGACAACCGCGAGGGTCGTCCAGCGGAAACGCGGATCGGGGCGCGACTGGACGCGGCGTGGGCGGACGCGCACCTCGGCGCGGAGGTCTAAACCGTGCCCCGTTCCGTGGTTTCTGCGGAGAAGCGCTGCCAGTCATTACGGACGGTTCACGGATGGTGGGGGAGCAGACTCTTGGCACAGGGGCCAGCAGGGGGAGGATGAGCAGTGTGGGCAGATTCAGTGGCAGAGTCGGTGCGACAGTGCGAGCACCCCGCTTTGGGGTGACGCTAGTGATCCTGACATCGGTGTTCGGGATCGCCGTCTTCGCAGGCAACGCCTTCGGGCGGAGTTCCGCCCAATTGCCAGAGTTGCAGCACGGGCTGCCGACGTGCCGGCTCGGGGTCCAACCCCCACTGCAGCGGCGGTTGCCGCATCGGCTATCCGCTTGCTCAGTTCCTCAGGTTTCCTCGTCTGAGCCGATCTTTCACGCGTTTCAGTGGAGCCGACACGGTGGGATGGTCGATCTCGGAACGCTCGGTGGTGCAGATGGTTTCCCGCTGGATCAGAACGCGGCCGGCGAAGTGGTCGGCGAGAGCATGACCCGACCGGGAAACTGGCACGCGTTCGCGTGGACGCGCCAGCATGGCATGGCCGACCTGGGAACGCTGGGCGGCTCGTTCAGCGTCGCCACTGCCGTAAACCAGGCCGGGATGATCGCCGGTTGGAGCTCAACAACCAAAAAGAACGCCGATGCGCACGCCTTCCTCTGGACGCGGCGCCATGGCATGACAGACCTGGGCACACTCGGCGGCGGGCAAGGCTGCCCGATCGCCGAACCGCATGACATCAGCACACGGGGAGAGGTGATCGGCCAGAGCTATACGCCGGACTGCACCCCGCATGCATTTCTTTGGACGAGACGCGGCGGAATGGTCGACCTCGACCCTTCCGGCTCGCTCAGCAGCGCTGATGCGATCAACACACGAGGCCAGATTGTCGGCTGGCGGATCAACGAGAACGACGAGTACCGGGCCGTCCTCTGGACTCGCCGAGGAGGAATGGTCGACCTCGTCGGCAAGGGCGGCATCGGCGACCAAGCCATCGATGTGAACGACCGCGGGCAGGTCGTGGGCGAGAGCGTGACGCCCGAGAACTACCTCGGAGCGTTCATCTGGGATCGGCGTGACGGGCTCATGGACCTGGGTAACCTGGGTGGTCGCGGCGCAATCGCGTGGGCGGTTAGCGACACAGGTTTCGTCGCCGGTTCCTCCTGGCTCCCCGGAGACGTCCAGACGCACGCGTTCCGCTGGACTGCCCGCGACGGCATGGTCGACCTCGGATCGCTTGGCGGCGGCAGCGACGCATATGACGTAAACAACAGCGGGCAAGTCGCTGGGTACAGCTATCTTGTCGACGGCGTCACCTCCCACGCCTTTTCATGGACGCCCATGAGTGGCATGCTCGATCTCGGCACCCTGGGCCCGAGGGGAAGAAGTTCCACTCGATCGCAATCACCAACGGTGGGAAGACGGGCGCTTCGATGGGGATCGGCTGCGATTACGTCAAGGCCTTTGGACCGCACGTCTTCATCGTCTACTCATTCGGCGAGTACTTCCCACCGAGCGAATCCAAGTGTCGTGGCCGCACGCCGTCCGGCAATAGTTGGGCCCTTGTGCAGTCGACGCTCAAGGCGATTACGGGTACCTGAGTCGTTTCGCCCCAGAGGGCGCTACGGCGGGTGGGCCATTCGTCTTTCCGGGCTGCTACCGGCGATCCAGGGTGGGTCGCGAGCCGCCACCCCCCAATGGGCCAATGGGCCTAAACCGTCCCGGAGCCCACGGAAACAAGCCCCAAACACCCCGAACCGATCGGGCCTGGCCAGCCCGCCGCTATGCCCCGTTTGCCGCGTAACCATGCGCCCTACAGCGTGATCGGCCTGCCGTCTTTACACGCAGGGGCTCGGCGGTTCGATCCCGTCACCGCCCATCGCCGATCTGTCTCAACCATGTGCGTTGCGACCGCCGGCCAACGCACCTGAGCGAGGCGTGGTGGCAGGGAATGGTAAATGGTGGGACCAGCCGGCCCGTCCCCGAGCATCGGCTACCTCTCGAACATCTGGTACCCGTGGATGTGTCGCTCGCACGGTCGCTGTCGGCGCCCAACCGGCTACCGTCTTGGGAGGCGACGATCGGAGAACCCCTGGACATCGAGTTCATCGCAGGCTTCGCCGTCATTGCGCCCGACCCCGAGATCAGCCGCGGACTCTACGTTGACGCGCTCGGCCTGCCGCTCGACGCGGGCCCAGGCAGCAATTATCTCCATAGCGAGCGGATCAGCGGCGCCAGGCACTTCGGCGTCTGGCCGCTGGCCGAGGCGGCGCAGGCGTGCTTCGGGAAGCGCGAATGGCCGAAGGACGTGACCGTGCCGCAGGCGTCGGTCGAGTTCGAGGTGGCTGATGCTGCGGCGGTCGCGAGCGCGGCGGCCGAACTCCGCCAGGCGGGCTTTGATCTCCTCCACGACGCCCGCCAGGAACCATGGGGGCAGACGGTCGCTCGTCTGCTCTCCGCCGAGGGGCTGATCGTCGGCATCTCCTATGCACCGTCGCTTCACAGCATCGGCTGAGAACCGTCGGCTCCACGACGACGTTTCGCCCGCTCGTCAAGACTTGAGCCGGCCCGTTATGACGGGCGGCCGCCCACCGCTGAAGCGCCTCGTCTGCCGGGAACTCCCGAACTGCCGCTGGCTACACTCGGCGCAGTGACCGACCACCCGCCTTCAACGTCGCCCGACCTTCGCCGCTCCGCCGTGAGGCCGAGCCGCGAGCAGTACTTCATGCTGCTGGCGGTGGCCACGCGTGAGCGGGCCAACTGCCTGCGCCGCCATGTCGGCGCCGTGCTCGTCGCCGACCAGCGCATCATCGCCACCGGCTACAACGGGACGCCCACGGGGTTTCCCAACTGCGACGAGGGCGGCTGCCACCGCTGCGCACACCCCGATGACTACGCCGCCGGTCGCGGCTACGACGTGTGCATCTGCGTCCACGCCGAGCAGAACGCCGTGCTTCAGGCCGCCAAGCTCGGCTACTCGGTGCAGGGGTCGGCCTGCTACTCCACCTTGCGACCGTGCTTCGGCTGCCTGAAGGAGCTCTACCAGGCCGGCGTGACGAGCATCAGGTACCTGAACGCCTGGACGCCCTCGGATCCGGTCGAGGCCGGCGCCTATGACGCGCTGCTCGAGGAGCTCGCCGGTCGGGGAGTGGTGGTCGCCGCGCTGGAGCTGCCCGACGGGCTGCTCGACCTTCGCTAGGCCTCAGCTAGGCGCTGCGCCGGAACAGCCCGGAGTCGTCTTCCCAGTCGAACGACAGCGCCTGATCGGCTGGGATGGCGGGCTCGAGCGGCACGATCGGGGCGAGCTCGGGCTCCGCCGCGTGCACCTCGGGCAGGTCGTCGGCGGTGAGGACGGCGCGCAGGGGCGCCAGCCGCCGCGGCGCCCGCTCGGGCAGCTCGGCTGGCTGCGGCGTCCGCTTGATCCGGGCCAGGTGCCGTGCGTGCAGGCTCAGCCGCCACGCCTGCAGCTCCGGCTCGGCGAGCGGCGCTGCATGGCAGGCCGGGCACGGCGTCAGCGGCCGCTTCGGCTGCTCGCACTGGTGGCACGCGATCGTGACCTGCATGCGGGTCCCTGTCGGCATTCCGGCTCCCGACCTTGAGTGACCGAGACACCGCCTGCCGCCTCAAGTTCACGCGCGCCCCCGCCGACTGATGAACCATGCAACGGGAATTCGCACGCCCGCTGCCGCGGCTGCTGGGGGTCACGCTCGTGCTTTCCCTGCTCGTGGCGCTTGCCCACGCCGGCCCGGCGTCGGCTGACCCACTCGTCGATCAGAAGCGCGCGCAGTACCAGAAGGTGCGCGGGCAGGTGCGCCGGCTGGACAGCCGCGTCGAGTTGCTGACCGAGCGCTACGACGGCGCGGTCTCGGAGCTGGCGCAGCTCAAGGTCGAGATCCGCGACGCAAACCGGCGGCTGAAGGCCGCGCAGATCCACCTCACCTTCGAGCAGGGCGTGCTCGCGAATCTCGTGGTCGCACGCTACAAGGGCCTCGACGCCACCACGCTGGACATCGTGCTCGGGGCATCCTCGCTGTCGCAGGTGACCGGGGACATGGATATCAAGCAGCGCTTCGACGCAGCGGTGGCCGATGCCGTCAACCAGATCCGGATCACCCGCGACGCCATCGTCACCGAGCGCCTCGAGCTGCTTGTCGCACGCGACAAGGCCCGCACCCAGAAGCACATCATCGAGAGCAAGCGCGCCGCGATCGAGAAGATGCTCCGCCACCGCCGTGCGCTGATGCGGGTGCTTGGCGACCAGGTGCGCATCGCCGCGGCCGGCTCCAGCATCGGCCAGACCACGCTCGCCCTCGCGGCGGCGCAGTGGATCCGCGCCGACATGCGGATCAACCACAATGACCCCGGGGCGGAGCTTCGCGACCAGGTCGCCCTCGATGGTCTCGCCCAGATCGGCGTGCCCTACAAGTGGGGCGGCGCGTCGCCGCAGACCGGGTTTGACTGCTCGGGGCTGGTGATGTGGCTGTGGGCGCAGCACGGCGTGTCGCTGCCGCATTTCGCCGCTTCCCAGTATCACATGGGCCCGTTCGTCCAGAAGTCCGACTTGCGGATCGGCGATCTGGTGTTCTTCCACGAGCTCGGCCACGTCGGCATCTACATCGGCAACGGCTACGTGCTCCACGCGCCCCACACCGGAGTCACGGTGCAGATCAGCCCCTTCTCGATGGGGTGGTTCCAGAGCACCTACGTCGGGGCGACGCGGCCCGGGCCTCCCTGATCGACGCGTCGAACTCCACTACGCTTTCGGCGTGCTTTTCCGCCAGGTGCTGCATCCGGATCTCGGCTGTGCCTCCTAAGTGATCGCGGACACGGCGGCGGGTGTCGGCGCCGTCGTCGACCCGAAGTGGGCGGTCGATGAGTACCTCGACCTGGCCCGGGAGCACGGCTTCCGAATCGCGCATGTGATCGAGACGCACAACCACGCCGACCACCTGTCCGGCCGCCCCCGCCTGGTCGAGTCGACCCGCGCCACCTGCTGGATCAGCCCGTTGGCCGATGCCGCGTATGCCCACGAGCCGTTCGCCGATGGCGCGGAGGTCGAGGTCGGCGCCGTGCGCCTGCGGGCACTGCACGTCCCCGGCCACCGGCCGGAGCACACCGCCGTGGTCGTCATCGACGGCGCGCGGTCGAGCGCTCCGTGCGCTGTGCTGACCGGCGACAGCCTGTTCGTGAACGACGTCGCGCGGCCCGACCTCGCGGTTGAGAAGCGCGAGGGCGCGCGCGACCTGTTCGGCAGCATGCGCAGGCTGCTGGAGCTGGGGGACGGCGTCGAGGTGTTCCCCGGCCACACGGGCGGCTCGCTGTGCGGAAGCGCCCGCATGAGCGAGACCACCTCCTCCACGATCGGGTACGAGCGTGCGAGCAACCCGATGCTGGCGCTGCACGACGAGCGGGGGTTCGTGGAGGAGCTGATCACGGGCCTCGCGCCGCAGCCCCCCAACTTCGCGATGATCGCCGAGGCGAACCGCCTTGGACGGCCACCGGGTGCGGTGCAGCCGGCAGCGCTCGATCCCGGCCGGCTCGAGCAGCGCGTGGCCGCCGGGGCGCTTGTGGTCGACGGCCGGTCGGCTGCCGAGTACGACGCGGCCCATATCCCCGGCTCCGTGGGCGTCGACGTGGCCCACAACGGCTTCGGCACCAAGGTGGCGTGGATCGCCGACCAGGGCTCCGAGCTGCTGCTGGTCGGCGTTGACGAGGAGCAGCAGCGGCGCATGCAGCAGCTGCTCGGCTCGGTCGGCGTCTCGGCATCAGGGGTGCTGGCCGGCGGGTTGGCGGCGTGGGCCGACGCCGGCCTACCGCTCGAGCAGTTCGCCGCCGTCGATGCCGCAGGGCTCGCCGACATGCTCGAGCGACGACCGGAGGTGCAGGTGCTCGACGTCCGCGACGACGACGAGTGGGAAGCCGGCCGCATCCCCGGCTCGCTGCATGTGCCCTACCACGATGTCGGCCGTGTGGATGTGCCGCTCGACGCCGACCGGCCCGTCGCCGTGATCTGCTCCACCGGGCGTCGCAGCGCCACCGCGACGGGCCTCGTCCGCCGCAGCGGCCTCGTCGAGGTGATCCACGTGACGCCGGGCGGTGTTGGCACATGGGAGAAGCTCGGGCATCCGCTCGAGCATTCGGCGGCCGCACCGGCGTGACCGCCCCCGAGCTGTCCGCCGCAGAGGTGGCGGCCGCGCTTGGGCGCGGCGAGGTCACCGCCGTCGACGTCCGTGAGGCCGGCGAGTGGGACGCCGGGCACATCGCCGGGGCTGTGTGGATTCCGATGGGCGAGCTGCCGGACCGCCTGAACGAGCTTCCCGGCGGCCCGCTGGCGATCGTCTGCCGCAGCGGCTCGCGGAGCGGGATGGTGGCCGATTGGCTGGTGCGCTCCGGGGTCGACGCCTCGAACATGACCGGCGGCATGATCGCGTGGCAGATCTCCTCGCTACCGATCGAGCCGGTCGACGGCTTCGTGGCATGAGCGTCCGCGTCGGCACCTGCTCGTGGGCAGACGAGTCGCTCAGCAAGCTCTGGTACCCGCCGGGCGTCGGCTCCGCCGAGGCCCGGCTGCGGTACTACGCCGAGCACTTCGACACGGTTGAGGTCAACTCCAGCTACTACGCGCTTCCCACGTCCCAGATGGCCGCCGCATGGGCGGAGCGGACGCCGCCGGGGTTCGTCTTCCATGTCAAGGCGTTCGGCATGATGACCCGCCATCCGGTCAAGGTCGAGCAGCTCCCGCCGGAGCTTCGGTCGGAGGTGGCGTTCGACGAGCGCGGCCGTGTTGACCATCCGTCGCGCGAGCTGCGGGCGGTCGTCTTCCGTGAGTTCCTGCGCGCGCTCGACCCGCTGCGCGAGGCGGGAAAGCTGGGCGGCATCCTGATGCAGCTGCCGCAGTACATCGTCGCGAAGCCCTCGGCGTTCGAGTACCTGGAGTGGGCTCGGGAGCAGCTGGGCGATGCCGAGATGCTGGTCGAGTTCCGGCACCGCAGCTGGCTCGAAGACGGTGTGCGAGACGAGGTGTTCGCGTTCCTCGAACGGCTGCCCGCCACGTACGTGATCGTCGATGCGCCGCCCGTGCAGGGCGCCAATGTGGCGCCGACCGTTGTCGCCCGGACGAGCGAGACGGCCTACATCCGATTCCACGGCCGCAACACGTCCACCTGGAACCGGCGCGGCGGCAGCGCCGCCGAGCGGTTCGACCACCTGTACTCGCGGGATGAGCTGGCGGAGTGGATCGAGCCGCTGCGTGAGCTCGCCGCTGGAGCCGAGAACGTCTGGGCCATGTTCAACAACAACGGCCGCAGCACCGACGCGTCGGGTGCCTCGTTCGCGCAGGCGCCGGCGAACGCGGCCGAGCTGATCGAGCTGCTGCATCTCACGTCCCGGTGACAGTCGCGGCCGCCCGGTAACCTGGGGAGGGACTACCGGGCGGCCGGGAGGGATTGCACCGGCCCGGTCAAGCCGGTGCTGCGACTGGCGACCGCGGTGTCTGCGTCGCGGCCTGTTCTCGAGGGGGTTCCGATCTCCTCGGTCGATCGCCACTATCCCATGGGTGTTTTGGGAGAAGATTGGAGCATGCTGTTCTCTCCGGAGTACCACGAGCCGCTCACCGGGCGGGCCTGGGACGAGGCGTGGGTACGTGGGCGGATCGAGCGGATCGTCGCGGCGGCCGAAGGCGCTGTGGGCGACGACGGCGTCTGGCCCGAGCACCCCGACGACCACGACGATGACTGGGGCCTCCCCAAGACCGTCTACATGGGGGCGGCGGGTGTCATCTGGGGGATGCACGCAGCCGGGCGCTCCCGCCCTGACCTGATCCGCGGCCTCTACCAGAGCTATCTCGCGGAGCCCGACTGGCCCGGGCGATCGAACAGCTACTGGGCGGGCGAGGCGGGCATCCTGCTGGTCGGGCAGCTGCTCGACGCCGATGATGTCGACCTCGCGCGGCTGGAGGAGGTTGTTCGCGGTAACGCGGACAACGAATCGAACGAGCTGATGTGGGGAGCGCCCGGCACGATGCTGGTGGCGCTCGAGATGTACCGCCGCACACGGGACACCCGCTGGGCGGACGCCTGGCGGTCGAGCGCCGATGTGCTGTGGCAGCGGTGGGCATTCGACGATGAGGTCGGCGGGCACATGTGGACGCAGCTGTTGTACGGAAACGTCGACCGCTACATCGGCCCGGGCCACGGGTTCGCGGGAAACGTCCGATCCCTCTTCGCCGGCCGGAGCCTTCTCGACGACGACCGTGTCGGGCAGCTGGAGGAGCGTGCGGTTGTGACGGCCACCGCGTTGGCGTTCCGGGAGGGCGGGCTCGCGAACTGGGCGCCCACCGTCGGCCCACTCGCGCACCGCGACCGCATCCGCGTGCAGTGGTGCCATGGCGCACCGGGCGTGGTCTCTGCGTTGGCTGGAGTGGCGACGCAGAACGTCGACTTCACCGACCTCCTGGTTGCAGCGGGCAACCTGATCTGGGAAGCCGGTCCTCTGGCAACGGGGCACGGGCTGTGCCATGGCACCGCCGGAAACGCGGTCGCCTTCCTTGCGCTCCATGAACGCACGGGGGATCCCCTGTGGGCAGAGCGGGCTCGGCGGTTCGCCGTGCACGCGCTCGAGCAGGTCGAGCGGGAGCGGCAGGAGCACGGGATGGGCAGGTACTCCCTCTGGACGGGAGATATCGGCGCGGCGCTCGTCGCGCAGAGCTGCATCGACCTGCGGCCGGGCATGCCATCGCTCGACTGGTTCGAGGCTACGACTCGGGCGTGAACCGCAGCGCCGACCAGGTGTCGTCGACCGCAACCTGGGACACCGCGCGCCGGGCATGGGCGGCCATCGCCTCGCGGACGACCTCGCGCGACAGGTCGGACGGCGTCTTTGCGCTGAGCTTCGGGTAGCAGATCCACAGCACCCCGCCGTCGGTCAGCGCCCTGATCGCCGCCGGCGCGTCGCGATCCAGCTGCTCCCTGGTACGCGAGTAGAGGACGACGACACCGGCTCCGGCATCCACCCGCTCGATCGGGCCGAGCAGCGGCACGTGGCGGTCCGGGATGCGCAGGAGGCACACCCGCGCTCCCTCGACGATCCGCAACTTCGTCCGCAGGTCGGTCATCGCGCCACCATAGACTGTGCCGGTGGAGACGACGCTTCTCACGACGTGCCCTCGCGATTGCTACGACGCCTGCGGGATCCTCGTCACGCTGCGGGACGGCGCGATTCGCTCCGTGCGCGGCGACCCGGCCCACCCCGTGAGCCGCGGCCGCCTCTGCCGGAAGTGCTCGATCGGCTACAACGGCGTCTTTCTCGACCCGGCCGAGCGTCTGACACGCCCGCTCCGTCGCGTTGGCCGAAAAGGAAACGGCTCGTTCGAGCCGTTCGGGTGGGACGAGGCGATCGAGCTGATCACCGGGCGCTGGCGGCAGATCGCCGAAACGTCGGGGCCCGCGACCATCTTCAACGCGCACTACACCGGCACCTGCTCGTTCATCGCCGGTGGGTTCGGGTCGCGGTTCCTGCGCCGCCTGGGTGCCACCGAGGTTGATCCCGACTCCGTCTGCAACAAGGCCGGGCACGTGGCGCTGGGCTACATGTACGGCACATCCGTGACGGGCTTCGACCCGCGCACCGCCCGTGATGCCTCATGCATCGTTGTCTGGGGTGCCAACCCCTCGGCGTCGGCCCCGCACATGCACGAGCAGTGGCTGCCGGAGTCGCCGGCAAAGGTGATCGTCGTCGACCCGATCCGCACGCCCACCGCCGAGATCGCCGACCTGCACCTCCAGCCCTTCCCCGGGAGCGATGCGGCGCTCGCCTTCACGCTCGCCCACGTGATGGTCCGCGAGGGGCTGGCCGATCGCGCACTGCTCGAGCGCCACACCGTCGGGTGGGACGAGCTGGAGCCGTTGCTCGAGCGCTGCACCCCGGAGTGGGGCGAGCGGGCGACCGGCGTTCCCGCGGAGTCGATCGAGCGGGCCGCGAGGCTGTACGGCGCCGGCCCGTCACTGCTCTGGATCGGCCAGGGCCTGCAGCGGCAGCCGACGGGCGGCAATGTGATGCGGTCGGTGGCCATGCTGCCCGCGATCAGCGGCAACCTGGCGAAGCCCGGCGCCGGGTTCCTGTACCTGAACGACCAGCTCGAGATGGACAGCGATTGGTTCGAGGCTCCGCACCTGGGCTCGCCGCCCGATCCGGTCAGTCACATGGATCTGGCGGAGGTGCTGGCCGATCCGGCGCGGGCCAGCAGCCTGCTCTGCTGGAACATCAACATCGCGGCCTCGAACCCGCAGCAGGCGCGGCTGCGCGAGGCGCTCGGCCGTGACGACCTGTTCACGGTCGTCATCGACCTGTTTCCGACCGACACCTGCGACTACGCCGACGTCGTCCTGCCCGCCGCGAGCTTCCTCGAGTTCGACGACCTCGTCTCGTCCTACTTCGACCTGTCGCTGTCTGCCCAGGTGCGCGCGGTCGATCCGCCCGGAGAGGCGTTGCCGAACCAGGAGATCTTCCGGCGCCTGGCGTCGGGGATGGGCTACACCGAGCCGGAGCTGTTTGAGAGCGACCGGTCGATGATCGATGCCATGATCGCGCAGAGCGGCGTGGTCGAGAGCTTCGAGCAGCTGGCCGCCGTCGGCACGGTGCCCCTGACAGGGGCACCGGTGATCCAGTTCGCCGACATGCGGTTCGACACTCCCAGCGGGCGCATCGAGATCGCGTCGGCCGCGGCGGAGGCAGACGGCCATCCGCGCCTGCCCCAGCCCCTGAGCGATCCCCACCCGGCGAACGGCGCCCTGCGGCTGCTGTCGCCGGCGTCGGCCTGGCTGATGAACGACAGCTTCGCCAACGACCGCAAGATCGCCAAGCGCATGGGCCCGCCCACCGTCACGCTGCACCCGGTGGACGCTGCTGCCCGTGGCATCGCCGAGGGCGACGCTGTGCGCATGCGAAACGGCGTTGGCGCGCTGGAGCTGGTGGCCGCCGTCTCGGACATCGTGCCCGCCGGCGTTGCCTACTCGCCGAAGGGCCGCTGGCCGAAGCGCGAGCACGGGTTCGCCAACGTGAACGTCTTGAACGACGGACGCAAGGCCGACTTCGGCGGGAGCACGGCCGTCCACGCGGTGGAGGTGGTCGTCGAGCGGCTCTGACGCGCCCGTGACGAAGTGGGGAAGATCGCGCGCCGCTCGGCCGTCTCTGTGTCTGTACCGTCACCGGCCCGCGCGCTCGCTTCTCCCAGACTGCCTAGGCGATTTGCGGCTCCAGCGGGTCGGTGACGGCTCCGATGTCCCACTTGCGGTACCGTCGCCACCTCGATGAAGGACGAGGAGGCGAGACATGCGCATCGGAAA
>DASQYY010000074.1:0-8765 GCA_035638975.1 Gaiellales bacterium | reverse complement strand
GATCTGGTTCCTCACCATCGGCGCGCTCGGCCTTGCCGAGGTCGCCTCGTATCCGTCGATCGTCAAGGCGCTCTCGCCGTCCTACGGGGCGTCGTTCCTGGCCGGCGACCCGAGAGCGGGGTTCCTCTCGCTGGGGTCGGTCTTCCTGGCGGTCACCGGCGCCGAGGCGATCTACGCCGACATGGGACACTTCGGCCGTAAGGCGATCACGCGCGCCTGGCTGATCGTCTGCCTGCCGACGTTGATGCTGAACTACCTGGGCCAGGGAGCGCTCGTGCTCCATCATCCCGCGGCGGTCTCAAACCCATTCTTCATCGCCGTCCCGGGTGGGCAGACCGCCCAGAAGGCGATGGTCATCCTCGCGACGATTGCGACGGTGATCGCGTCGCAGGCGGTCATCTCCGGTGCCTACTCGGTCACGCAGCAGCTCGTCCAGCTCGGCTTCCTGCCGCGCGTGTCCATCCGCCACACCTCCGCCAAGATCCGCGGGCAGATCTACATCCCACTCGTGAACTGGGCGCTGATGGCGGCGGTGGTGGGGCTCGTGATCGGCTTCCGCGACCCGCAGGGCCTGGCGTCGGCCTACGGGGTCGCGCTGAGCGCCATCTTCGCCACCAACACCCTGCTGGCGTTCACCGTGTTCCGCGTCCTCTGGCGCAAGCCCCTGAAGGTGATCATCCCCGGGGCAGCCTTCTTCCTGACGATCGAGCTCACGTTCTTCGCCGCCAACCTCGGCAAGCTGTTCAGCGGCGGCTGGATCCCGCTCGCGGTCGGGGCGGTGTTCTTCACCGTCATCACCACCTGGCGCCGCGGGCGCGCGATCCTCAACCGGCGGGTCAGCAAGGGCAGGGTGCCGCTTCGGCGCTACCTGAACCGCATGATCGACGAGCCGCCGCTGCGCGTGCCGGGCACCGCTGTGTTCCTCACCTCCTCTCAGGACACGGTGCCGCCGGCGCTGCTGACCAACGCAGAGCACAACCACGTCGTGCACGAGCAGGTGATCCTGCTGACCGTGGAGACTGCGGGGATCCCGAAGGTGCCGCTGGGCGGACGGCTGAAGATCTCGCGGTACCGCCTCGGATTCGTCGGCATCGTTGCCCGCTACGGCTACCAGGAGGAGCCGGATGTCCCGG
Source organism: Gaiellales bacterium (assembly GCA_035638975.1). Classification (GTDB taxonomy): domain Bacteria; phylum Actinomycetota; class Thermoleophilia; order Gaiellales; family JAICJC01; genus JAICYJ01. Next base: position 7,632 of record DASQYY010000074.1, on the reverse strand, counting down.
CCGCGCTGCGCCTGGCCGTCGAGCAGGGGCTGGAGATCGACTTCGACGAGACCTCGTACTACGTCAACCACGTCTCGCTGATCCCGACCGGTGAGCGGACGCTGTCACGCTGGCGGGCAAAGCTGTTCGCCGTGCTGCACCAGAACTCGACGCCGGCCGCGCGCTACTTCCGCATCCCGCCCGACCGGGTGCTCGAGGTCGGCGTGTACGTGACCATGTAGGTCATAGCCCCGGCGCGCCGGTCGCCCACAGGGCGGCGAGCGAGCCGACCAGCGTGACGGGCACGAGCACGCCGCCGATCAGGGACACCCGCGCGAGCGAAGGTCGCTCGCCCGCCGAGCGACAGGCCTGGTACCAGAGATAGGACGAGAGCGACCCCGTCACCGCCAGGTTCGGGCCGATGTCCAGCCCGAGCAGCAGGGAGAGCGGGTGACCTGGCGGCCGCGCGGACAGGAGCGACGCCGCCGGGAGGTTGTTGACGGCGACGGCGCCGAGGGCGCCGGCGACGGCGGTGCCGGCGGGACCGAGCCGTGCGAGGAGGTCCGCCGGGCCCGACCACTCGCGGGCGAGAGTGCCGAGCGCGACCGCGATGGCGAAGAGGAGCGCGGGCACCGCCAGCGGCACGCGGGGACGGAGGCGCTCCACGGCGACTGCGATCAGGCCGACGGCGAGCACCGGAAGGGCAGGATTCGCCAGTGCGAGCATGAGCACCGTCGCGGCGGCTGTTGCGGCGGCTCCGGTGTGCAGCCGAAGCGGAGGCAGCGTCGCGGCGGGCGGCGCGCCGTCGGAAGGGCGAAACCAGACGGCCACGATGGCGATGGTGGCCGCGACGGTGAACAGCCAGGCCGGCAGCATCGCCGCGGCCAGGTCGCGACCGGTGCCCTGCTCGTGGGCGAGCACGATCAGGTTGGTGAGGTTGGACCCGGGCAGGAGCAGCGAGGCGCTGTTGGCCATCAGCAGCGCGCCGTAGACGAAGGCGCGGGCATCACAGCCACGGTGGCGGGCGGCGTGGATCAGCACCGGGGTCATGAACACCGCTGCCGTGTCCAGATTGAGCAGGGCGGTGACCGCCGCCTCAAGCAGGAGCAGCCCGGCCAACAGCACCACCGCCGGGCCGCCCGATCGCTCGATCCTGGCGGCCACCGCCTCGAACAGCCCCTCCCGCTCGACCACGAGGCCGATCAGCAGCAGCCCGAGCACGAGCACGAAGGGCGGCCAGGTCTGGTGGAGGGCGCCCTCCAGCGCGGGGGTCATCGCCTCCGCCTTACCCCGAGGGCAGTCCCTCCACGCGGCCTGCGCCCGACGTCAGGCGGTGGCCTCGCCCGTGGTCAACGATCGCGTCGCCTCAGCGCCCCTCGGCGCCGACACCAGCAGCCAGATCCCGGCCACGAGAGCCCACAGCACGAGGATGAAGAACGGGAAGAAGGCCAGTGAGAACAGCCCCACGACGCCGGCCACCACGGTGAACCAGCGCAGCCACGAGGGCATCGCGACGGCGCCGCGGACGGCAAGCGCCAGCAGCGTCACGGCGAGGAAGGTGCCGCCGATGCCCCAGGCGGTCGCGAACCCGGTCTGCGTGAACATGTAGGTGACCGACGCGGGGATCGGCCGGCCGCCGTTCGCGAGGCCCATCGGCACGACGTCGATCAGCACCGTGCCGATCGCGAACCCGGCCGAGGACAGCAGGCCGGTGGCCCACAGGAAGCGGCCGTCGTCGCCCGGGCGCCCCGCGGCCATGCGACGCAACTCGGTGATGAGGATCAGCAGGCCCAGCACTCCGACCAGCGAGACCACCATCCCGATCCCGACGGCAGTCCGGTGCCCGGATGCGGTGAAGTCCTGCAGGTCCTTCGTGCTGTAGTTGCCGCCCGGCGGCGCGGCCAGGATCACACCCGCGATCCACAGAACGGCGAAGCCCAGCGCGCCCACGCCGGGCCATCTTGATGCGGTCATTCGTCCTCCCTGATTCGATTGGCGTCCCCGCGGCGCGACCGGTGCGCCGCTGCGCGCGAGCATACTCTGTAGTTGCGCGCGCAATCAGGTCTAGACCACCTAGCGGAGAGGGCGGGATTCGAACCCGCGAACGAGGAAACCCCCCGTTACGCGATTTCCAGTCGCGCTCCTTAAGCCAGCTCGGACACCTCTCCTGGAGCACCCAGTATGCCAGCCGGAAGCGGTGTGCGGTCGTGCTGGGCGGGCACTTGCCCACACGCCCCGGCTGCGCTGTACTATGCGCTCCCGCCCGCGACGAGAGGAGTGGCATGGCTGACGAGCGAACCGAGATCCTGGGGCGCGTCCCGCTCTTCGAGGGCCTGTCCGAGAAGGAGCTCTCCGCCGTCGCCGCCGCCGTCAAGGAGCGCCGGTACGACACCGGCGACGCCATCGTCAGCGAGGGCGAGGGCGGGGTCGGCTACTTCGTGATCGCCGAGGGCACGGCCCGGGTGGAGGCCCACGGCCAGCGCGTCGGCACGCTCGGCCCGGGCTCGTCCTTCGGCGAGGTGGCGTTGCTGGACGAGGGCGGCCGGCGCACCGCCTCCGTGATCGCCGAGTCGCCGATGCGGCTGTTCGCACTCACCTCGTGGCAGTTCACGCCGCTGCTCGAGCAGCACCCCCAGATCGCGATCAAGGTGGCAAAGCTGCTTGCCCGCCGCCTGCGCGAGACCGAGGAGCGCCAGGCCGCGAGATGATTGATCCCACGGCCCGTGCGGAGCTGTGGAATCACTCATCTACGTAGGTGGTAGCATCCCCGCCGACCGTGCTAAGCGGGGAGATAGCGGTTCCCTGTACCGGCAATCCGCTCTAGCCGGGCCGAATTCCCGCCCAGAGGGGCTGCGTGTTCGGAAACTGGGTCCGTGCGATCGGTGTCGATAGCCAGGTCCCACGCAACGGAGGCTTGCGAACCGCGTCAGGTCCGGAAGGAAGCAGCGCTAAGCAATGTCACCCGGGTGCCGTGGGGAAGCCTGGAAGGAGCCGCTGGTACGGACACCGTCCGGGTGCGAGGCCTCGAAGGCGGGTGCACGGTCGCCCTCACGCTTGACCCTTCGTCCACTGCCGGTGCGGCCGCGCGGCGACCGCTTCTCGGCGGCCTCTACAATGCCCTGACGTGTCGGCCCTGTACCGAACTCACCGACCACAGGACTTCAGCCAGGTGGTCGGGCAGCCGCACATCGTGCAGACGCTGCGCAACGCGGTCGAGCTCGACCGCGTCGCCCATGCCTACCTGTTCGCCGGCCCGCGCGGCACCGGGAAGACGTCGATGGCCAAGATCCTGGCCAAGTCGATCAACTGCGAGCAGGGCCCGACGGTCACGCCGTGCCTGGTCTGCGAGTCCTGCCGGACGATCCACGACGCCACCGCCATCGACGTGATCGAGATGGACGCCGCGAGCCACCGCGGCATCGACGACATCCGCGAGATCCGCGACCGCGTGGCACTGCGGCCGGCTCGGGGCCGTATGAAGGTCTACATCATCGACGAGGCCCACATGCTGACCAAGGAGGCCTCGAACGCGGTGCTGAAGACGCTCGAGGAGCCTCCCGACCATGTCGTCTTCGTGCTCTGCACCACGGAGCTCGGCGCGATGCTGCCCACCATCCGGAGCCGATGCCAGCGGTTCGCCTTCCAGCGGCCCGGCCTTGCGGACATCGCCCAGGTGCTTTCACGCATCGCGACCGCCGAGACGATCGTGATCGACGACGCCGCCATCGAGCTCGTCGCCCGTGCGGCGGGCGGCAGCTTCCGCGACGGCGTCACCATCCTCGATCAGCTGTCGACCGCCTCGAGCGGCGCGATCACGGTGGACGATGTCCGCAGCCTGCTGGGCACCGCCGACGAGGCGTCGCTGTTCGCGACCATTGACCTCGTCGCCGCCGGCGATGCCGCCGGCCTGCTCGAGATGGTCGACCGGCTGGCGGAGTCGGGCACCGACCTCGCCTCGTTCACGACCGGGCTGCTCGGTCACCTGCGCGGCCTCTTCCTGACCCAGCAGCTGGGCCGGCCGCCCGGCGACCTGGCGCTCGCGCCGCAGGAGCTCGAGCAGCTCGCGGCGCAGGCGGAGATCATCACCCCGCGGGCGGTGGTGCGGCTGATCGACCTGCTGCGCGAGGTGGTGGACGAGGTCAAGGAGGGCGGTGATCCACGCCTGCCGCTCGAGCTGGCGCTGGTCAAGGTCAGCCGCCCGCAGACCGAGCTCGCACTGGAGGCGCTCGACCAGCGGCTGTCGCAGCTGGAGGGCGGGCCGCCCCCCGCCCGACCGGCGGCCACGCCCGCACCGGAGCAGCGGGCACCCGCTGCCGCGCCCGAGGCGGCTCCGCCGAAGCCCCCGCCGGCAGCTGCCGCTCCCGCCCCGGCCGCCGAGCCGGCGGAGATGACGGTCGAGCAGCTCGCCCAGCGCTGGTCGGACGCGATCCTGCCCGAGATCGGCAGGCGGGCGACGCCGTTGCATGCGCTGGTCGCGCCCTCTCGGCCGGTCTCCTATGACGGGTCCGAGGTGGTCGTGAGCCTCCCCGCGTCCCAGTCGTTTGCGAAGAGCATGATCGAGACGCCCCAGAACCTGCGGCTGATCACCGAGGTCGTCGGCCAGGCGCTGGGCGGCTCGCCGCGCGTGCGGTTCGTCGTGGCCGGGGAGGATGATGCGCCTGCGGGAGACGCCCCGGCGGACGAGGAGCAGGTGTCCGAGGACGAGCTCGTCTCGCGCCTCGCCGAGGAGTTCGACGCCCACGAGGTGTGACCACCAGTTCGAAGGAGCGCAGGATGACGAAGATCGACCCGAACAAGATGATGGCCCAGCTGGGGCAGATGCAGGCTCAGATGGAGAAGGCGCAGGAGGAGCTGAAGACCGCCTACGTCGAGCACAGCGCCGGCGGCGGCGCGGTCACCGTCAAGGTGTCCGGCGCCCTCGAGATCTCGGAGATCACGATCAAGCCCGAGGCGATCGATCCCGACGACCCGGAGATGCTGCAGGACCTGCTGGTCTCGGCGGTCAACGGCGCGCTGGCCGCAGCCCAGCAGATGCAGCAGCAGAAGATGATGGGCCAGCTCGGCGGGCTCGGGGGCCTGGGCCTGCCCGGCATGTAGCCCTACGTGTACTCGCCCGCGGTCGACAACCTGATAACGCAGCTCGCGCGGCTGCCCGGCATCGGACGGCGCACCGCGCAGAGGCTTGCGTTCTTCATCCTGCGGTCGAGCCCCGAGCAGGCGCTCGCGCTCGCCGATGCGATCCGTGAGGTGAAGGAGAAGATCGGGTTCTGCGAGGAGTGCTTCAACCTCGCGGAGGGGCCGCTCTGCACGATCTGCCAGGATGCCCGGCGCGACCGGGCGGTGATCTGTGTGGTCGAGGATCCGAGCGACATCGTCGCCATCGAGCGGACGCACGAGTACCGGGGCGTCTACCACGTGCTGGGCGGCGCGCTGTCGCCGATCGACGGCGTCGACCCGGAGCACCTGCGGATCGCCGAGCTGCTGCAGCGCGTGGAGCGAAACGACGCCTCGGAGGTCGTGCTCGCGACCAACCCGACGATGACCGGCGAGGCCACCGCGGTCTACATCGCCGACCGGCTCCGCGATCGCGTCAGGGTGACGAGGCTGGCGAGCGGCCTGCCGGTGGGCGGCGACCTCGAGTACGCGGACGAGGTCACGCTCGGGCGCGCATTCGCGGGCCGGCGCGACATGTAGCGGCTCTGCGGCAACGGTAGCGGACGCTCGGGGCGTCCGCGGCCACGCCGCCACTAGGCTGCGGCGCATGGACATGCACCGCTATTCGGGCGAGACGGAGCGGCTCGCGCAATCGGTGATGCGCATCGCGCTTGACCGCCTGCGGATGGATGCTCCGCTGGACGGCCCCTCCACCCCGGAGCAGCTCGAGCGGCGCGCCGGCCAGACGATCACCCCGCAGGGCCTCGGCGGCGAGCGCGCCCTGCGTATCTGGACGGACGTGCTCGCGCCGGCGACCATGTCGGTCGACCACCCCCGGTACCTCGCGTTCATCCCGGGAGCGCCGACCGAAGCGTCGACGCTGTTCGACCTGGTCGTCGGCGCCTCGTCGCTCTACGGCGGCAGCTGGCTCGAAAGCTCGGGCGCGGTCTACGCCGAGAACCAGGCGCTGCGCTGGGTGGCCGATCTCGCCGGGATGCCGCCTGAGGCCGGCGGCTGCTTCGTGCAGGGTGGGACCGTCGGGAACCTCTCGGCGCTGGTCGCCGCGCGGCACACGGCGCGCGTACGGCGCGGGCAGCCGGCGGGGCGCTGGCGCGTCGCCGTCACGGGCGAGACGCACAGCTCCGTCACCTACGCGCTCCAGAACGTGATGGACGTCGAGCCGCTGTTCGTCCCGGCCGACGAGCGCGGCCGGATGACCGGCGAGGCGCTGCGCGAGGCATTGGCGGCGGAGGGAACGGATGGCGTGTTCGCGGTTGTTGCCACATCAGGCACCACAAACCTCGGAGTCGTCGACGACCTGGCCGGCGTGGCGGACGTGTGCGCCGAGCACGGTATCTGGATGCATGTGGACGGCGCGTACGGAGCGGCGGCGCTGGCGGCGCCGTCGGTGCGGCACCTGTTCCAGGGCATCGAGCGGGCGGACAGCTTCATCGTCGATCCGCACAAGTGGCTGTTCGCGCCGTTCGACTGCTGCGCGCTGATCTACCGGGAGCCGGAGCTGGCCCGGCAGGCGCACACGCAGCACGCGGGGTACCTCGACCCCGTGACCGCCCGTGACGAGTGGAACCCGTCCGACTACGCCGTGCACCTCTCCCGCAGGGCGCGGGGGCTGCCGTTCTGGTTCTCGCTGGCGGTGCACGGGACCGACAGCTACCGCGACGCGATCGAGAGCACGCTGGCGGTGGCGCGTGCCGGCGCAGAGGAGATCCGGAGCAGGCCCTACCTGGAGCTGCTGGTCGAGCCGGACCTGTCGGTGCTCACCTTCCGGCGGGTGGGATGGGAGGCGGACGACTACCTGACATGGACGCGGCAGCTGCTGGATCAGGGCTATGCGTTCGTCACGCCGACCACGCACCGCGGCGAGCCGTGCACGCGGTTCGCGGTGATCAACCCGCGGACGACGGCGTCGGACCTCGCGGGGATCCTGGCGACGATGGCCTAGGCCGGGGTCAGGCTGAGCCAGGCCCCAACGAATCAGGCGAAAGCCGTACCCCACTACACTCCCCGGGTGGAGAACGCCGCACCCGCGCTGGCCACGCGCGTCAACGTCATGAAGTTCGGCGGCTCGTCCGTCGCCGATACCGACAAGATCCGGAACGTCGCCCGCCGCCTGGTCGCTACGCACGAGACCGGCCGCCCCGTGGTGGGCGTGGTCTCGGCCATGGGCGAGACCACCGACACGCTGGCGGCGCTGGCGGCGGAGGTGTCGCCGCGCCCGCACCCGCGCGAGATGGACATGCTGCTCTCGACTGGAGAGCGCATCACGGCCGCCCTGTGCGCGATGGCGATCGAGGACATGGGCCACCGGGCCGTGTCCCTGACCGGGTCGCAGGCAGGCATCGTCACCGACACCCGCCACACGAACGCGAAGATCGTGGACATCCGGCCGAAGCGCATCACGGAGGCGCTGGACGCGGGCATGATCGTGCTGGTGGCCGGCTTCCAGGGCGTGTCCACGGCCTACGACGTGACCACGCT
>DASQYY010000073.1:0-27070 GCA_035638975.1 Gaiellales bacterium | reverse complement strand
AGCAGCAGCAGCTCGAGCCGCGTCCGCTCGCCGCCGGAGAGCTTCTCGACCGGCTGTCGCACCTGCTCGTAGGTGAACAGGAAGCGCATCAGCGTGTGCACCGCCTCGCCCTCCGTGCACGGCTTCTGCAGCCGGACGGCGTCCAGCGGCGTGGCGGCGCCGAGCGCCGGATGCTGCTCCTGCGCCAGCGACCCGATCTCAATCGACGGGCCCACCCACCGCTCACCCGCGGCCGGCTCCAGCTCGCCGGTGATCAGCCGGGTGAGCACGCTCTTGCCCGAGCCGTTGGGGCCGATCACGCCCACGCGCTCGCCGCGCATGACGGTCAGCGACACGTCGATCAGCACCGGATCCTCCCCATAGGAGGCGTCCACGTCGCGAAGCTCGACCACGCGCTGGCCGCCGCGCCGGGCGCTGCGCAGCTGCAGCCCCATCCTGCGGCGTTCCAGCACCGGACGCTCGACCTTCTCCATCCGGTCGATCTGCCGCTGCTTGACCCGCGCCTGCCGGATATGCCGCTCGTTCTCGCCCTGCTGGAACCACTGGCGGAAGCGGCGAATCGCGTCCTCCAGGCGCGCGATCTCCTTCTGCTGCGCGACCCACTGCTCCTGCTGCCGCTTCAGCCCCAGCTCGCGCGCCAACGCGTAGGCGGAGTAGTTTCCCGGCCACAGGGTGGCCGTCCCCCCGTCGAGCTCGGCGATGGTGGTCACCGTCTCATCGAGCAGATACCGGTCGTGGCTCACCATGATCACGGCGCCGTCGAAACGACGCACGAGCCGCTCGAGGTCGCTGCGCCGCTCCGCGTCGAGGTGGGTCTCCGGCTCGTCGAGCAGCAGCACATCCGGCTCCTGCGCGAGGCACGCGGCAAGGGCGACCAGCTTGCGCTGGCCGCCCGACAGCGAGGCCGCCGTCTCGTCCATCTGCTCCGCCCGCAGGCCGAGGTCGGCGAGCAGCGACTCGATGCGCCCCTCGAATGCGTGGCCGCCCGCGCGCTCGTACTCGTCCAGCAGGCGCTCCTGCCGGCGCAGGACGCGGCCCATCAGGTCGAGATCGCCCACCACGTCGGGCTCGCCCAGGCGCATCGCGCAGTCGGTCAGCTCCCGCTCGATACGAGCGATCTCGGGCCGGGCGGCCCGCACGATCTGGCGCGGCGTCCGCGCCTCGGGGGCGACCTGCTGGGGCAGGTACGCGGTCACCAGCCCGCGGCGCCTCGCCGCCGTGCCGTCGTCCGGCTCCTCCAGGCCGGCGAGCAGGCGCAGCATGGTTGACTTGCCGCCGCCGTTGGGGCCGATCACGCCCACGCGTGCCCGCTCGGCCACCTCGAAATCGAGGCCGGCGAGGATGGTGCGCGCGCCGAAGGTCTTCGACACGCCGGTCAGGCTGATCAGGATGATGGCGCTCCTCCGGCAATCCCCTGCGGCGCCGACACGGTGCGCCGCGATGGATACTGTACGGTCCGTGAGCACCTCTGGCGAACTGCGGCTCGACTTTCGCGAATGCGTGGGGGCATTCGCGACCGGCGTGACGGTCGTGACGACGAACAGCCACGGACGCCCGGCGGGGATGACGCTGAACTCGTTCACCTCCGTGTCGCTCGACCCGCTGCTGGTGCTCGTCTCGCTCGCGCACGGCACGCGCACCTTGGAGGCGGTCACCGCGTCGCAGCGGTTCGCCGTCAACGTGCTTCACCGCAACCAGCGCGAGGTCGCGCTGGCCTTCGCAAACCCGGGCGCGCCCTTCCCGGAGGGCTACACCGTGATCGACCCGCACGGCTTCGTGGCCGTCCGCCACGCGCTCGCGATCCTGCGCTGTGAGGTGTATGGCGTCCATACCGCGGGCGACCACGATCTGGTGGTTGGCGAGGTGATCGACTTCGAGGGATCGGGGGGCCAGCCGCTGATCTTCCACCGCGGCGCCTTCGGTGGGCTCGATGCCGACGCGCTCGTGCCGCAGGGGCGTGTGATCGGCATCCATACCGCGTCCGGCTGGTAGACGGCGGGTGTCGGACGAGGCCCGTGTGTGGGAGCGTGCGCTGCGCATGCGGCAGCTGCTGCTCGCTCACGACGTCGCTGCCCTGCGCGAGCTGTGCGATGACGGCTTCTGGGAGCGGGTGGGCGATGCCGAGCTTGTGCCGCTGGCCCGCGACGCGGCGTCGGTGGAGATGCTCGGCGTGCTCGGCAGGCGGTCGCTGATGCTGGTGGAGACCCCGGGCGGCCCGGATCCCCGGTACGCGGTCGAGCAGCAGTGGACGGGCGACCGCTACGTGGTCGAGGATCAGCGGCTGTTCACGCTGGTCGACCGGGCGGAGGTGGAGGCGTCGGGCGATGCGGAGCGGCTGGCCCGGCTGGGGACGAAGCTGGCTGCCCAGGATGCCGCCGCCCGCTACGCCGGGCGCCTGGCGGCCGGCGATGTGGACGGCGCGGCGGCGATGTGGACGCCCGCCTTCCGCGAGGCGCACGGCGAGGAGGTGCTGCCGCGCATACCGTTAGTCCGTTCCGCCGAGCTGATCGCGGGCGTCGGCCCGCGGACGCTGATCCGCTGCCGGTTCGATCAGGGCGAGGAGACGGTCGAGGTGCTCTGGCGGGAGACGGAGGACGGGTGGCTGGTGCAGGGAGCGCGCACGTTCCGGCCGCCGGGCTGACGCACCGGCGGGCGACCGTCACGATCCGGTCGCATCCACGTCACGCCGGTCTGGGGGAGTGTTTGACACCGGGGTTGGGCGCGACGGCCGTTCACGACGGGCGCCCGGGGGTACAGTCCATACCATGAGCACCGTCGGTGATGCGCCCGAGCTGTCGCTCGACGCGCCCCGCGACGAGGTGCTCGCACGTGCGGCCGCGTTGATCGGCGAGGCGTGGAACAGCTTCGACCGCGCCCGGCCCGGCCAGCCGGTGGTCGACCAGGAGCTGCGCGCGATGCTCCGCGAGCCGCTCCCCGACGCGCCCGAGCCGGTCACCCAGGCGCTCGAGGAGGCGGCGCTGATCCTGGACGAGAGCATCGCCCAGCCGCGCCCACGCTACTTCGCCTTCGTCGGCTCCTCGGGGCTGCCCATCGGGGTGGTCGCCGATGCCCTCGCATCGTGCTTCGACGCGAACCTCGCGGTCTACGCCGGCGCCGCCAGCGACATCGAGGAGCAGGCCGTGCGGTGGGTGGGCGAGCTGATCGGCTACCCGGTGTCCGGCGGCGCATTCACCAGCGGCGGCACCGTCAGCAACCTGACCGCCCTCGCGGCGGCCCGCGAGCATGCGATGCCGGGCACGCGGTCACAGGGCATGCGCGATCGCCTGGCGGCGGTGTACTGCTCGCAGGAAGCCCACTACTCGGTGTTGCGGGCGGTGGAGCTGCTCGGCATCGGCGCCTCGAACGTGCGGGCGATCGGCCTCGACCAGCGCCGCCGGATGCGACCCGATGAGCTGGCGTCGGCGATCGACCGCGACCTCGCCGACGGCATCACGCCGGTTGCGGTGGTCGCGACCGCGGGCACCACGCTGACGGGAGCCATCGACCCGATCGCGGAGATCGGTGAGCTCTGCCGCGAGCGGGGCGTGTGGATGCACGTCGACGGCGCGTACGGTGCCGCCGCGGCCGCCCTGCCCGAGATGGCCGGCGTGTTCGCCGGCCTCGATCAGGCCGACTCGGTGTCGCTCGACGCCCACAAGTGGCTGTACCTGCCGAAGGCCTGCGGCGTCATCCTCGTACGCCGCCGCCGCGACCTGCACGACTCGTTTGCCCACGAGGAGAACTACCTGCCGCACGAGCAGGCGGAGCCGCACGCGGTTGACGTCACCCTCGAGTACTCGCGGCCCTTCCGGGCGCTCAAGCTGTGGCTCGCGTTCCGGGCGCACGGCGCCGAGGCGTTCCGCCGCGCGCTTCGCCGCAACATGCGCCAGGCGCAGCTGCTCTATGACGAGATCGGCCGCCACGACGATCTGGAGCGGCTCGCGCCGCCTGAGCTCTCGATCGTCCCCTTCCGCCACGTGCCCGCCGGCATCAGGGATCCGGATGCGCACAACCTCCGCCTCGCCCAGGAGCTGCAGCGCGACGCGCGGGTCTACGTGGCGCCGGCCGTCGTCGACGGCGCCGTGTACCTGCGGCCGTGCATCGTCAACTTCCGCACCAGCGACGCGGACGTCGTGGCGATGGTCGAGATCGCGCGAGAGGTGGGGAACCGCCTGGCGGGTGCCTCCTAGACGGGCGCCAGCTCGCGTGCGGGCGCCCCACCGACCGCGCCCTGCTCGCGAAGGGCGGCGATCTCCTCGGCGTCGTAGCCCAGGTCGCCCAGCACCTCGTCGGTGCAGGAGCCGGCCGCCAGCCCGGCATGGCGGATGCCCCCGGGCGTGCGCGACAGGCGCGGGTGCACGTCCAGCTGGAGGATCGGATCGTTGCCGACCGGGCTCTCGACCTCGACGAAGCACCGGCGCTCGACCACGTGCGGATCGTTGACGAGGGCCTCCGCGTCGTACACCGGCCCGACCGCCGCGCCCGCGGCCGAGAAGGTCTCGATCGCCTCGGCGACCGTATGCCCCTGCGTCCACGCCGTGATGATGCCGTCCAGCTCGTCCACGTTCCGGATGCGGGCGGCCCCGGTCGTGAACCGCGGGTCGTCGCGCAGGTCGCCGCGGCCGATCGCGTCGAAGACGCGCAGCGCAACCTGGTTCGCCGACCCGGACAGCACGATGTAGCCGTCACGGCACTGGTAGATGTTCCGCGGCGCCGAGAAGCAGAGGCGCGAGCCGATCCGTCCGTCCGAGACGCCTGTGCGGGCATAGATGGCGGGCCCCGGGCCGACCATGTCCACCAGCGACTCGAGCAGGCTGATGTCGATCACCTGGCCCTCGCCGGTGCGGTCGCGGTGGCGCAGCGCGGCCAGCACGGCGAACGCGCCGCGCATCCCGGTTACCTCGTCTGCGAGCGCGATCGGCGGCAGGGTCGGCGGCCCGTCCGGCTGCCCGGTGGTGTGGGCGAGGGTGGACATCGCCTCCGCCATCGTGCCGAAGCCGGCGCGGTCGGCGTAGGGGCCGTCCTGGCCGTACCCGGTCACCCGCAGCACCACCAGCCCTGGGTTCTCGGCGAGCAGCACGGTCTCGGGATCGAGCCCCAGCCGCTCCATGGTGCCCGGCCGGAAGTTCTCGACCAGGACGTCCGCCGCGCGCACCAGGCGCAGCAGCACCTCGCGTCCCGCCGGTGCCTTGAGGTCGAGCTCGATCGGCCGCTTGTTCCGCCCCACCTGCCGCCAGTAGAAGCTGTCCTCGCCGTCGCACTCGCCGAGGTGGCGGGCGCCGTCGCCGGCACCGGGCCGCTCGACCTTGATCACGTCGGCGCCGAAGTCGGCGAGGTGCCGGCACGCGGACGGACCGGCAAAGATGGTGGCCAGATCGAGGACGAGGAGCCCCGTCAGGGGGCCGGATGGCTGGGCGCTCACGGACGCTTCCTTTGGTTGCTGACGGCCGCATCGTCGGCGATCAGGATGCACCTGTCCATGAAGAGTTGGCTGCGGGGATTAACCCTCAGCCGTGGTATCGATCCGCGCTGATGCTAGGCCGCCTCGGAGCTGGCGCCGGCCCGCGGGCCTGCGGCCGGGCGCGCCTCGGGTAGCCGCTCGGGCGCGGCGGGCGCCCGCTCCACGTTGCGCATCCCGGGCAGGAACAGCGCCGAGAGCGTCACCGCCGCACCGGCCGTCCCTGCGATCACGAGCGTGGTCTGCGCTCCGACGGCGGCGGCCGCCGGCCCGGTGATGGCGAATGACACGGGCAGCAGGCCGATCGAGATCAGCCAGTCCAGGCTGGATACGCGGCCCAGCATGGCCTGCGGCACCTCGCGCTGCTTCAGGGTCGCCCAGACGATCGTGCCGACCGTCTCCAGTGCGTTGAACACGAAGCTCGCCGCCATCAGCTGCCATGCCGCATTGGCCAGGCCGTAACCGGCCACGGCCAGCGTTGCGAGCGTCCAAGAGGCGTAGATGACCGTGATGCTGCGGCGCGGCTGGCCCCGTTCGCTCATGACGACCGCCGCGCCGACCGAGCCCAGGCCGCCCGCCGCGAACACCAGCCCCAGCTCGGCCGCACTGCCGTGCAGGCCGTTCTTGACGACATAGGGGAGCAGCACCTCGACCGGGCCGAGGAAGAGCAGGTATGCAACGGCGGCCGAGACCAGCGTGCCCCAGAGCCAGACATTGTCGCGCACGAACGCGAATCCCCGGCGTAGGTCGCCGGCCACCGAGGTGCCGACGGCGCCGGGCGACGTGCGGGTGGCGATCGCCGCGACCATCGCCGCCGACAGCGCGAACGATGCGGCGTCGAGCGCGAACGCCGTCCCCACCCCGAACACGGACACCAGCCATCCGCCCAGCGCCGGGCCCGCCAACCGGAATGCGATGGGGCGGACGAACTGGTCGAGCGAGTTCGCCTGGGGCAGCATCTGCTCGGGGAGCAGTCCGGGCACGATGGCATCGAACGCCGGGCCGAAGAACGCCGTGCCGGCGCCGTAGAGCGCGACCAGCCCGAACATGTGCCACAGCTGCAGCGTCCCGGTCAGCGAGAGCACCGCGAGCAGCCCGACCGCGAGGCCGCGGACGGTGTCGGCGGCGATCAGCACGTGACGCCGGTCGAACCGGTCGGTCACCACGCCGCCTGCGAGCAGCAGGACGATCGTGGGGATGGTCATCGCGATCCCGACCATCGAGAGCGCCGTCGGGGCGTTGGAGATGGCGTACACCTGCCACGCCATCGCGACGAGGAAGACCCCGTCGCCGATCAGCGATCCGGTCTGGCCTCCCCATAGCAGGGCGAAGTCGCGGTTCCGAAGCGGCGCCAGCAGATGCACGCGGCTGAACCCGCCAGGGCGGTCGAGCGAGTCGTAGCTATGCTGCATCGCTCCGCGCCTCGGTCTCGTCCTCGTCGTTCGCGGGGGAGGGGAGTCGGAGCACGGACGAGCCGGAGCGGGCCTCGCGCAGGAAATCGGCGACCGAGGCAAAGGACATCGGCCGCGCGAACAGGAAGCCCTGGCCGAGCTCGCATCCGAGCTGGCGCAGCGCGCTCATCTGCGTCGTCAGCTCGATGCCCTCGGCGACCACCTGCATGTCGAGCGTCGCGCCGAGCGCGACCACGGCGGCGGCGAGGCCGCTGTCGGCGTCGGACTCGGCTTCCAGGAACGACCGATCCATCTTGAGGATGTCCACGGGGAACTTGCTCAGGTAGCTGAGCGACGAGTACCCGGTGCCGAAGTCGTCCATCGCCAGACGCACGCCGAGCCCCTTCATCTCCTCCAGGCGCCGGATCGCCAGATCGGCGTCGGCCATCATCAGGCTCTCCGTGATCTCCAGCACCAGGGTGGATGGGTCGACGCCGCTGTCCCGGATCGCGCGGCGAACGTCGCCCACGATGTCGCCCTGGTTCAGCTGCCGCGGCGACAGGTTCACGGCCATCGTCAGCGGCGGGGATGCCGGGAAGTCCTCCTGCAGCTTCACCGCCTGGGCGAACGCCTCGCGCAGCACCCACTGGCCGATCGGCACGATCAGGCCCATGTCCTCGGCCGCGGGGATGAACTGGGCCGGGGCGATCACACCCTTGCTCGGGTGGCGCCACCGCAGCAGCGCCTCGACGCCCGAGACCGACATGTCACCGAGCCGGACGACGGGCTGGTAGACGAGCTCGAACTGGTCGGAGTCGATCGCCCGCTGAAGGTCGGCGCGCAGCTCGAGCCGCTCGAGGGCCTCCGCGTGCATGGACTCCTCGAACACGCGGAAGCCGCCCTTGCCGTCGCGCTTGGCGATGTACATGGCCACGTCGGCGTTTCGGAGCAGCTCGGCCGGCGTCGAGTGCTCGCCGTCGCGCGAGATGGCGATGCCGATGCTGGTGCGGACGAACACCTCGTTGTCGGCCAGCTGGATCGGATGGCGGAACGATTCCAGGATCCGCTCGGCCACCTCCGTGGCGTCGTCGTCGCTCTCGATCCGCTCGAGCAGGACGGCGAACTCGTCGCCGCCGAATCGCGCCGCGGTGTCCTCCGGCCGCACCGTGCCGGCCAGCCGCCGGGCCACCTCGACCAGCACCTCGTCGCCCGCCCCGTGCCCGAGGCTGTCGTTGATGGTCTTGAAGTCGTCGAGATCCCCGAACACGACGGCGATCCCGCCGCCCTGGGAGGACGCGCGGGCGAGGGCGTGGTCGACGCGGTCCGCGAACAGGGCGCGGTTGGCCAGCATCGTCAGCGAGTCGTGGAACGCCTGATGCGCGAGCTGCTCCTCGAACGCCTTGCGCTCGCTGACGTCACGGCTGTTGAGGACGATCCCGCGGACGTGCTCGTCGTCGAGCAGGTTGGTGTGGAGCACCTCGAACTGCAGCCAGCGGCCGTCGCTGTGGCGCATGCGGCACTCGATCGCCTCCGGCCCGCTGTCCGCCTGGCGCCCGCCCTTGGAGAGCACGGCGAGCAGCCGCGCGCGCTCGTCCTCGGGGAGCAGCTCGTCGAAGCGGCTGCCCATGATCTCGGCCGTCGAGTATCCGAGCACGCGCTCGATCGACGGGCTCTGGTACAGCACGGTGCCGTCGGCGGCGACGACCGTGATCAGGTCGCTCGAGCGGGCGACCAGCGAGCTGAACCGGGCCTCGCTCTCGCGCCGGTGCAGGTCCTCGGTCAGCGCCGTGCTCTCGAGCGCCAGGGACACGCTGGTGGCGAGCGACTGCAGCGACGCCTGCTGGCTCGGCGACAGGGGCGTGGGGCCGGCGGCGAGCAGCACGCCGCGCTGCTCATCACGCACCTCGAGCGGCAACACGTGTGCATGCTTGGGCATGTCGGAGAGCAGCAGCTCGCCGAACACCTCGGTGGTGAGGCTCGCGGGCCCGGGCAGCGAGCCGTCCAGCAGCAGCCGCTGCGTGGTGGAACGGGACAGCACCGTGCCGCCGTTCAGCGCGACGCCGATCAGCTCGAGCTGCTCACCCTGGAGCAGGCACAGCCGCGCGGAGTACCCGGCGCCTGCGAGCGCGCGGGTGGCCGAGAGGGCTGCCGCACCGATGTCGGCCCGGCCGGTTGCGCCTACGAGCGCGACGCCCGCCTCCCGCAGCGCCCGCTCGCGCTCCACCGACCGCTCCTGCTGGCGGACGAGCACGGCCATGCGGGCGACGACGAGCAGGAACAGACCGACCGATGCGAGGATGAGGACGATCACGTCGACGCCGGCATCGCGGCCGCCGACGATGACCTGCAGCGTCGGCGCCATCAGCGAGGCGACGGTGAGGATGGCGAGCCGTGTCCACGAGAGCTGCACCTCCTTCTCGGGCACCGGCTCTTCGAGCGTGCGCATCGAGGGATGCAGGGCCGCAGCGCCCCACAGAAGGTAGTACGACATCCAGCCCAGGTCGAGCAGCACCTGACCGTTGTAGGTGCCGTTGTTCAGCATGATCCCGTACACGAAGTCGGTTGCAAGCAGCGTTGCGATGCTCCCGAACAGCAGGTAGAACGCCGGCGCCCGCTTGCCCGTGTCCACCGCAAGGCGCAGGGCGAATGCGAGCAGCAGGATGTCCGCCACCGGGTAGGCGACCGACACGATCTGCTGGATCGTGGACTGGGTGTCGTCCTGGATGATCGGAGAGATCAGCTTCAGCCAGGAGATCAGCCCGAGGCCGATCGTGAGGATCAGCGAGTCGATCAGCGACGCCATCTCGCCCGAGCTGTTGCGGCGCCGGGCGAGCATGATGATGCCGGTGAACAGCAGCGGGTAGAGGGAGAGGTAGATGGCGTCGCCTGGCGACGGGAACGGCACCTCGCCGCCGAACACGCGTGGGTAGATGTACGTGTAGGCGTCGCCCAGCGCGAACATGAACTGGCCGATGGCGAAGAGGTACCAGGCCCACCGGGCCTTCGGCTGGTGCAGGTGGGCGCCAAGCAGGATCGCCGCCGCGCACGAGAACCCGACCGCCGGCACGACGAACCCGTTGCCCTCGACCGGCGGCACCCACGCGTACAGGGGGAACAGCACGCCCGCCACGACGGCGGGGTAGATGGCCCACAGAGGCAGCTGGCGGAGCCGATCGGTCACGCCGCACGCTCCGCGCCGGCGTCCGTGGGCTGCAGCAGGCCACGCGCGGCGAGGTCGTCGAGCGCCAGGATCAGGCGGTCGACCTCCGCATCGGTGTTCGCTGCGGTGATCTGCACACGGAAGCCGACCTCCTCGCGGGGAACCAGCGGGTAGGCGGCCAGCGTCACGTAGATGCCGCGATCGAACAGCATGCGGCCGACCTCGCCGATCCGCTCGTGATCAGCGAGGGGAACCTCGATGATGGGGAGGCCGGAGTGGTTGGGGGTGTGCGCCCCGACGCGATCGAGGCAGTCGAGCACGCGCGCCGTCTTCTCGGCGATCGAGGCGCGCAGGAGATCGCCGCGGCGCTCATTGACGTCGAGCCCGGCCAGGACGGTGGCGAGCGACGCGACCGGCGAGGGGCCCGAGTACAGGTACGGTGGGGCCGCCACCTTCAGCATCGTCTTCAGGCCGGTCGGGCACGCGATGAAGGCCAGCAGCGACGAGTAAGCCTTCGAGAAGCCGCCGACCAGGATCAGGTTGTCGTATGTCTCCCCGACGTGGCGCACGAGGCTGTTGCCCCGACTGCCGTACGCGCAGAGCTCGTCCGCCGACCGCTCACCGATCACACCGAAGCCGTGGGCGTCGTCGACGTAGAGCAGCGCGTCGTGTGCGCGGGCCACGGCGGCGAAGGCGCGCAGGTCGGGCGCGTTGCCCGTCATGCTGTTCACGCCGTCCATGCAGACGATGCGCGGACGCGCGCCGGGCTGGGACAGCAGCTCGTCGAGGTGGGCGGCGTCCTCGAAGCGGAAGCGCTTGACTGTGGCACCGTGGCCGCGGGCCACCTGACAGCCGTCGTAGATCGTCTTGTGGGCGCGGCTGTCGAGGAAGATCGTTCCCGATGCCGCCAACACCGGGATCACGGACGTGTGGATGTGGGTGATGGTCGGCAGCACCAGCGAGTCCTCGCACCCGAGCAGCGCGGTCAGCCGATCCTCGATCTGCTCGTAGAGCACGGGCGACCCGAGCAGGCGTGACCAGCTGGGGTGCGTGCCCCAGGCATCGAGATAGCCGGGCACGGCCTCGATGATCTCGCGGTCGAGGTCGAAGCCGAGGTAGTTGCACGAGGCGAAGTCGGCCAGCCAGTGGTCGCCGATGCGGATCATGCGGCCGTCGATCTCGTCGATGACCGCGTCCAGCATCGGATGGCTGTCCTTCAGGGCAGCGAGATCCGCGACCGTTTCAAGCCATCGGTCAACCCACCGCCCCTGGGGGGAGGCGGGCGCGGGCGTGTGCGCAGGCACACGTCGGGGACTGGGCCGAGCCATCACCCAAGGCATCGGCCGTTGCGGCGGACACCTTGAGCGTCCGGTCAGGCGGCCGGGTCAGCCATCGCCCGCCGCTGGATGAGCCGCGGACGGGCGATGGCGGGATGGCCGCGTCAGACGCCTGAAGCGGCGCCGGTCGCCGGCGCCTGGGCCTGCGCTGACACCGCGCCGGGCGGCACGGCGAACACGGGGCAGTGGGCCAGGTGCAGGAGGCGCTGCGTGACGCTTCCGAGCAGCAGGCCGGCAACCTGGCCGCGGCCGCGCGTGCCCACGACGATCACGTCGGCGGACGAGCGGCGCGCGATCTCGGCGATCGCCTGCGCCGGGCCGCCGGATGCCGCGGTGGCAACCTCCAGCGAGATGTCCGCTCCGGCGGCCTTCAGCTCCGCGACGGTGCTTCGCACACCCGCGACGACCTCTTCCTCGTTGACGTTTGCCGGCTGGCCGCCGCCGCGCCCGAGCAGGATCTCGCGGACGTGGACGGCCCTGATCGCCCCGTGCTCACCGGCCAGCTCACGGGCGTACGGCGCTGCGGCAAGCGACTCGGGTGAGCCGTCCAGGGCGAGTACGACGGTTTCGAACATGTCAGCTCCTTCTCCGACGTGGCAGTACCCTCATCGTCGGCTGCCCGCCGCCGGCGGGCGTCCGAGTCCGCCACACGCCCGGTGCGGGATTCCCGCATCCCGGATGGGCGCTCCCACGAGGCACCCGGATCGCCGCGGCTGTCATGCTGAGCGGGCCCACCCGAAGGAGCCGTCATGAACCACACCGTCGTCGTCACCGCACAGATCCGACCCGGCAAACGGGAGGAGCTGGTTCGCATGCTCGAGGAGGGCCCGCCGTTCGACCTGGCCGACAAGGGCTTCGACCGCCATCTCGCCTTCCTCGGCGACCAGCAGCTCGTGCTGGTGTTCGAGGGCGAGCGGGCTGTGACCAACGTTCGATCCCTGGCGGCGTCGCTGCCCCTGTCCGAGGTGACGCGCATGGGCAGGCTGGTCTCGAACCCGCAGGTGCTTACCGAGGGGCGCGTCTGGACGGCCTCACAGGTCGTCACTGCCTGATCGGGCGACGTCCGTCATAATTGGGCCCATGCAGCGGCTGCTTCTCGTCGACGACCATCTCGTTGTGCGCGCCGGGCTGCGCATGCTGCTCGAGTCGGATGACGACCTGGAGGTCGTCGACGAGGCCGGCGACCTGGCTGACGCCGTCTTCCAGGCCCGCCGCCACAAGCCGGACATGATCCTGCTCGACGTGCGGTTGCCGGACGGCGACGGCGTGGAGGCGATCGGCAGGCTGCGAGCCGAAGCCCCCGAAAGCCGGGTGCTGATCCTGTCCATGGAGGACGATCCGCATCACGTCCGCCAGGCGTTCGCGAACGGGGCAAACGGCTACATCCTCAAGGAGGCCGCCGAGACGGATCTGCTGCAGGCGGTGCACGAGATCCTGGCGGGCGGCCGCTATCTGCACCCCGAGCTCGGCGCCCGGGTGATGCAGGCCGACATGGCGGAGCGCGAGAAGGCGGACGCGGACCCGCTGTCTGAGCGCGAGCACGAGGTGCTGCGGCTCCTTGCCCGTGGGCACACCAACCAGGAGATCGCGAAGATGCTCTACATCTCGGTTCGAACCGCCGAGACGCACCGTGCCCACATCATGCAGAAGCTCCGTCTGCGATCGCGTGCCGAGCTGGTCAGCTATGCCCTCGAGAACGGCATGCTCGACTCGTCGGATGAAACCGGCTGAGGTCGGCAGCACCGGGGGATCGATGGACGAGCCGCGCCTGCGGCGGCTGATCGCCGTGGGCCGCCGCCTGGTGGCCGAGCTCGATGTCGAGGCGCTGCTGATGGACGTCGTCGAGGCGGCCCGCGACCTGACCGGCGCGCGCTACGCGGCGCTCGGCGTGCTGAACGAACGCGGGGACGGCCTCGACCGGTTCCTCACGGTTGGCCTGGACGAGGAGGCGCGCGCGAGGATCGGCGACCTTCCCCATGGGCACGGGGTGCTCGGAGTGCTGATCAGCGATCCCCGGCCGCTGCGGCTTGCCGACGTCAAGGATCACCCGCGCTCCTACGGCTTCCCGGCCGGGCACCCGCCGATGCGCACGTTCCTCGGCGTGCCGCTGCGGATTCGCGACCAGGTGTACGGCAACCTGTACATGACCGACAAGGAGTCCGGTGAGTTCGATGACGCCGACCAGGAGGCCGCCGTCGTGCTGGCCGAGTGGGCCGGCATCGCGATCGAGAACGCCAGGCTCTACGAGAACGCGACCTGGCGCAGCGAGGAGCTCTCCAGGGCGGTCGCGGGCTTCGAGGCGTCGCTTGCGGTGGCGCGCGCGGTCGGCGGGGAGACGGAGCTCGACCGCATCCTCGAGCTGATCGTGAAGCGCGGGCGGGCGCTGGTCGAGGCGGACTCCATGCTGATCGCCCTCTACGAGGGCCGGACGCTCACCATCCGGTCGGTTGCCGGGCAGCTCGACCGGGAGCTCGAGGGGCAGGCGGTGCCGCTGCCCGGGACGGCCGTCTCTGAGGTCATCAACCGGCAGCGCACCCTGCACATCCACGACGAGGGGTCGCCAACAGCCGTGATGGCGGGGATCATCGCCCGCGCGGGGCTGGTGGTGCCGCTGGTCTTCCGCACCTCGTGCGTGGGCGTGCTGTGCGCCCTTGACCCGATCGATGGCTCGGCGACGTTCACCGCCGATCACCAGCGGGTGCTGGAGGCCTTCGCGAGCAGCGGGGCGACGGCGGTCGCGACCGGTCAGAACGTCGCCCAGGAGCGCCTGCGGCGGAGCATCGAGGCTTCGGAGAGCGAGCGCAGGCGATGGGCGCGCGAGCTGCACGACGAGACTCTGCAGGACATGGCCAGCCTGAAGCTGATGCTCGGGTCGGCCCGCCGGTCGACGGACGTCGACGCCATCCACCGCGTGCTCGACGACGTCAGCGAGCAGCTGACCGCGGGCATCCGCTCTCTGCGCCATCTGATCGGCGAGCTGCGGCCGGCCGTGCTCGACGACGCCGGGCTGCAGCCGGCGCTCGAGGCGCTGGGCGCCCGGATCGAGAGCTCCGGCGTCGGCGTCGACATGTCGCTGGATCTACCCACCCGTGCGAGCGGCGAGCTCCCCCAGGAGGTCGAGGACACGCTCTACCGGCTGGTGCAGGAGGCGCTCACAAACGTCGTCAAGCATGCCGGCGCTACCAGGGTCTCGGTCACGGTTGCCCGGCACGACGGCCGCCTCGAGGTGAACGTCGAGGATGATGGAGCGGGTATCAACCCCGAGCTGCCGAGCTCCGGCTACGGCCTGGTCGGCATGCGCGAGCGGGCGGCCCTGGTCGGCGGCAGCATCCAGATCGCGAGCGAACCGGGCAGGGGCACGCGGGTGAACGCCAGCATCCCGCTCCCCGACGCGAGCGATCAGCCGTAGACGGCCGCTAGCTGCTCGGCCAGATCGCCGTCGCGGGGCAGGAAGCCGTCGGCGCCCATGTCGATCGCCGAGGCCGGGGCAAGCTCGTCCGCGATCCCGACGAGGACGATGCGGGCCCGGGGGAGGGCGCTCCGGATCCGGCCGACGAGGCCGGGGCCTTCCTGCCTGAGCGTCGAGCGCCCGACCAGGATCACCAGGTGCTCGTCGTCGGCCAGCCGCTCGAGCAGCTCGCCGCCGTCCGCTGCCTCCACGACCACCCGCAGGTGCTCGTCGTAGCTGCAAAGCGCCCGCAGGGCGGCTCGGTCGAACTGGCGGCGCTCGCAAATTGCCACCGGCATGGACTCGTGGTGGTCGATCGCTGTGACAGACATGGTGCACCACACCGTACGACCGGCTCGTGCGACCGGCGTCAGGGGAGGCCACGATCTGCATGGGGGCGATAACCCGCTCCAGACTGCGGGATCCCCGCAGCAGGGTGGTGGTGAGGACGGACGCGGCGGGGGCTGTCGGCCGACAGGATGCGGGCAACGAACCGACCGCACGGAGGTGCCCGTGTCAACCATCCTGATTGCAACCGACGGCTCGGATCCGGCCCGCGCCGCGGCCGAGACCGGGCTCGACCTGGCGCGCTGCCTCGGCGACCGCGTGGTGTTCGCGGCGGTGTGGCATCCGGTCTACACCAGCACCTTCGGCGTGCCGCCGACCTACTTCGGCCCCGAGATCGTCGAGGCGGAGCGGCAGTGGGCGCAGGACGCGCTCGCCCAGGCGGCCGAGCAGGCTGCGGCGGCCGGAGTGGACGCCGAGACGGTCCTGCTCGAGGGCTCCCCGGCGCCCGAGATCTGCCGGTACGCCGCCGATCATCATGTGCGCATGATCGTGATCGGGTCGCACGGGTGGGGCACGTTCCGAAGCATCGTCAGCCGCAGCACCCTGTCTGGGGTGCTCGCCCACGCGCCGTGCCCGGTGCTGTCGGGAACGCCGGTGGCTGTGACAGCCGCGCACGCCGACGCGGAGCGACAGACGGCATGAACGGCAGCTCCGACGCCCATCTCTGCGATCTGCAGCTGGCCGCCGGCCGCGTGGAGCCCTGCCCCGAGGCCGGCTGTCCGTTCTGGGACGACGGGGAATGCGTGGTCGCCGGCCTGCGGCCCGACTTCGAGCACGACCCGGAGCTGACACAGGTGCTGCTCTCGCTGCGAAACCGGCTGGCGCGCCCGGAGCACCGCGACTGGGCGCCGCTGCGCCTGCTGCCGCCGCGGCACCGCACGGTAGACTGAGGCTCCCGGGGCGGTAGCTCAGTTGGGAGAGCATCTGGTTTGCAACCAGAAGGTCGTCGGTTCGATCCCGATCCGCTCCATGCTCGTTTGAGGCCTCGTTGCGCCGATTCCTCCTCAGCTCGGTTAGAGCCCAGGTAGATCGACGTGTGACGCGTGATGGGTGTCGAGGACGCCGGCCGTTTGGGCATCACCGCCGACGTGATGATCCCGCGCCGGCGTGATCGGGGCAGTGGCAGCGGGCGGGCCAGCTGCCACAGCTCGAGCACCGATGGAGGTGTTGGAACGCGGCCCAACCGACGAGAAGCACGGCGCAGATGAGCACGGCGACCGCGGCGGCTGGGTCGATGCTGACCGCATGGCCCCCGCCGTGGACGTGCGTTTCCCGATAGTGCTGCCAGTAGTGGGTGAAGGGCATTCCTGCGTGGGCGAGCTGGTTTGGTGGCCGAGACCTCTAGCGTTTCGCGGGATTATCGGCCAGAATCGACCATCTGTTCTTTTGGGAGCCGGTCTCGGCTCCGGGATCTCGGCCCCGGGAGGGACGAATGTCGTCGCCACAACCTGTAGAGATCGAACACACGACCGCCATGGCGGTCCAGGAGAAGCAGCACTTGCAGAAGTCGCTTCGGCGCTTCGACATGCTGTTCTTCACCATTTGCGCGCTGATCGGCCTCGACACGCTGGGACAGGTCTCGGGGTTCGGCGCGCAGACGTTCGCATGGGTCGTGATTCTCGCCGCGGTCTTCGTACTGCCCTATGCGCTGTTGATGGCCGAGCTTGGGACCGCGTTCCCGCAGGAGGGTGGCCCATATGAGTGGATGAAGCTGAGCTGGGGCCGATTCTGGGCCGGCCTGGGCTCTGTCCTCTACTGGGTGACGAACCCGCTTTGGGTGGGCGGGTCGCTGGCGTTCATCGCGACCGACGCCTGGTCGTCGAACATCCATCCGATCGGGTCCGGGTTCACGCTTGGGAACATCCTGTTCAAGGGCGTCTTCATCTGGATCTCGATCACCGTCGCGATCATCTCGCTGCGCCGCGGCAAGTGGATCCCGAACATCGGCGCAATCGTCCGCGTCGGTGTGCTGGCGTTCTTCTCGCTGACCGTTCTGATCTATGGCATCGAGCATGGCGTGCACGGCTTCGCCGCCGGCGACTTCGTGCCCAACGACCTGCTCGTCTTCCTGGGCCTGGTGCCGCTGCTGCTGTTCAACTATGTCGGCTTCGAGCTTCAGAACGGTGCGGCCGAGGAGATGCAGGACCCCCAGCGCGACGTCCCGGTGACCGTCATCCAGAGCGGCATCGTCACGGTGCTCGCCTACTCGATCCCGATCTTCGGCATCCTGGCCGTCCTGCCCACGAGCCAGATCACCGGCATCGTCGGCTTCCTGGACGCCGTGCACACCACGTTCAGCGTCTACGGCGGCGCCCAGAACTTCATGACCGACCTGATGGCCCTCGGCTTCATCTTCGCGCTGATCACCTCGGGAAGCGTGTGGATGATGGGCTCCGACCGGATCCTCGCCGTCGCGTCGTACGACGGCGCGTTCCCCGGCTACTTCGGCAGGTTCCATCCCAAGCTGGGCACGCCGGTGCGCGTGAATGTGATGTCGGGCATCGCCTCGACCATCTTCATGCTCGCGGCCGTGAAGCTGCTCTCTAGCAGCGCCAGCGCGGCGAACACCTTCACGGTCGTGCTCTACCTGGCCACCTCCACGACGCTCCTTTCCTACTTGCTGATCTTCCCGGCCGGCATCAAGCTGCGGATGAGCCATCCGCACGTGCATCGTGTCTATCGGCTGGGCTCATCCGGGAACGGCTTGATGTGGCTCTGTGCGACCGTCACGACCGCCTGGATGGTGCTCGGCTCGTGGGTCGCCATCTTCCCGGGCATCCTCGAGGAGATCACCGGCCACAGCTACAGCATGATGGACAGCTACGGCGTGAGCAGGCTCCGATTCGAGGTGTTCACGCTCGGCACGCTTGGGATCATCGTCGCGATCAGCGTGATCGGCTACATACTCGCCGCAGACGTCCGCGCGCAAACCGCAGACATACCGCTCGACGTCGCCGGCAGCGGCCTCGCCGCGGGCGACTGACGCGTCACGGGCATTCGCCTCCCCGGCCGGGCGCCGGGGAGGCGGAGGGCCTAACCCACGAGCAGCTTGAAGCCGTGATCCCAGGCGCCCCGTGCGCCGCCGATCTTGACCCAGGCGATGCACATGGCCTCGAGCTCGCGCGAGCCCTCGATGCCGCCGATGTCGACCGGCTCCGGCCAGCCGAAGTCGGCCAGCACCGCCGCGACCGTGCGCTTCGCGTCCGCGTCGTCGCCCGCGATCAGCATCGTGGGCTTCCCCTCGGTGAAGCTCGGATCGACGAAGTACTGGTTGCCGATGATGTTGAAGGCCTTCACGACCCGGGCGTCTGGGAGCGCTCGCTGAACCTGCTCGCCGAGCGAGTCCTCGCCGCTGATCGCAAGCTTCGGCGGAAAGCCTGCCGAGAAGTCCAGCGGGTTGGTCGCGTCGATGACCACCTTGCCGCTGAAGTTGGACGCACCTGCGTCCGTCACCGCGTCGACGGTGACGGTGCCGAGTAGCGCCAGGACGAGCAGCTCCCCATACGCCGCCGTCTCGGCGAAGCCGGCAGACCGGATTCCGGAGCCCTCGCCCGAAAGCCAGTCCTGAAGATCGCCCTTCGCCGGATCCCGCGACCCGATCATCACGTCGTGGCCGCGGTCGGCGAACCCCCAGGCCAGACGCCGCCCCACCACCCCGCTGCCGAGCACACCCACCCGGCTTCGCTCCACACCGTCGCTCAACGCCGTCTCCTTCTCCGGTTGCAGTCCCGGGAGGATACGTCCAGCCTTGCCGGCCGAAGGGATATCCCCGACGCGAGCGCGCGCCCGGCGTCCGTAGCGTCGCTGCATCCACCGACAAGGGAGCAGCGATGACCGGCATTCATCCCCTCACCCTGGCCGTCCTGGCGGCCGCACTGTGCGCAGGCTGCGGCTCCGGCCAGGCCGCCGGCAGCAGTGGTGCCACCGGCCACACCTCGACGCAGGCATCGACGGCGCCGCCGGCGAGCCAACCGCCCGCGGTCGACCACGACGTGGTGCGCTGGAAGCGGCGCTGGCATCTGAAGGTGCTGTCGCCCGTCAACAACGCGATTCGGATCCTGAACGCGAACGCCGTGGCCGCCGCGGGAGGCGACTCCACGGCCGCATACCGCCTGACCCACGCGTTCGACACGCTCGACAACTGCCGCGTGCCGCTTGAGTCTCCGCCGATGCAGCGGACCCCGCCTGTGCTGCTGGGTGCTCGCAGGCAGACGCTTCATGCGTGCCGGCAGTTCTACACCGGCGTCGACGGGGTCATCCGCGGCCTGAACGCGGCGGATCCGGACGCGGCGGCGGCCGGGCTTCGCCAGATCAATGCCGGCGCGCGCACGCTACAGCGGGCGGGGAGGCTGGTGGACGCGGCGCCGACGACCGTGGGCTGATCGCCACGGGCCGCGCTTGACATCCTGGACGACGCGCGTTAGTCTCCAACCTAATCTCATTAGTAAGGAGCTCGCCGTGCCGCCAACCATCGCCACCACCGCCGTCACCCGCATCACCCGCATCACCCGCATCACCCGCATCACCCGCTTCGGGTTCGTCAACGCCTACCTCGTCGAGGAGGATGACGGGCTGACCCTCGTCGACACCACGATCGCGGGGGGTGCCAGGAGCATTCTCGGCACCGCCCGCCGGATGGGGCGGCCGATCGTCCGCATCGCTCTGACCCACGCCCACGGAGACCACATCGGGCAGCTCGACGCGCTGGCTGCAGAACTGCCCGGCGTCGAGGTGCTGATCTCCGAGCGGGATGCGCGCCTGCTCGCGAAGGACATGACGCCCGATCCGGACGAGCCGGCCGGCGCAAAGCTGCGCGGCGGCTATCCGGGGGCGACCACCCGTCCGACGGGCTTCCTGGTCGCCGGCGAGCGGGTTGGCTCGCTCGAGGTGATCCCAGCACCGGGCCACACCCCCGGCCACGTCGCGCTGCTGGACACGAGGGATGGGACGCTGATCGCAGGCGACGCCTACTCGACCCTGGGCGGCGTGGCCACGGCCGCGCGATCCCCCCGCCGGTTCCCGCTCGTCTCGATGGCGACCTGGCATGCGCCCACCGCGCTGCAGACGGCGCGGGCCCTGCGCGATCTGCGCCCCGACCGGCTCGCTCCTGGCCACGGAGCGATCGTCGAGCATCCGGTGGAGCGGATGGACGAGGCCATCCGCCGCGCGGAGCGTTCATGAGCCGGCGCGGCCTGTCGCGTGCCTCGGTGATCAGCGCCGCAGGCGATCTCGCCGACAGCGACGGCCTCGAACACCTCACGCTGGCCCGCCTCGCGGCGGAGCTGGGGGTGCGCAGCCCATCGCTCTACAACCACGTAGACGGCCTCGGCGACGTGCGCGCGGGGGTCGCCGCGTCCGCGCTGCGGGAGGTGCACGCGGCGGTGCTGTCGGCGGTTGCCGGGCGGAGCGGGGAGGAGGCCGTCCGGGCCGCGGCGGGCGCTTACCGGCGCTATGCGCTCGACCATCCGGGGCGCTATGCGGCGATGCAGCGGCCGCCGGCCGATGGCAGCGAGCAGGCCGCGCCCGCCGACGAGCTCGTGCAGCTGTTCGCGCGCCTCCTCGAGCCATGGCAGCTCTCCGAGGAGGACACCATTCACGCCATCCGCGCACTCCGCAGCGCCATCCACGGCTTCGTCGAGCTCGAGCGCCTGGGAGGCTTCGGCATCGACCTCTCGACCGGCCGGTCGTATGACCGCCTCATGCAGATCCTGATCGCCGGCTTCGGGCCCGTGCCGGCGGCCGCGGGATCCGGGACCCGCGGCCCATAGCCGTCGGCGCCCACGCACCCTTCCCACCGATTGCACATGAGCCGGCTGCACCTGTGGCTATCGTGCAGGTGCGTGGACGCCCGCCTCTCAGCCCTGGACACCGCGGCGCGCCGAAACATGCTGGCGCTCGCCTGCACCCTCCTCGCCGGCGGCGTGACGCTCCTGCTTGGCGCGCTGATGGTGCCCGGCATCGACGCACCGTCGCACCTCTTCCAGACGTGGCTGTACCGCCACGGCGGGTTCGACGTCTGGAACAACTACTGGTACGCGGGCCGATACGAGTTCGTCAACTACAGCATGCTCTACTACCCGCTCGCGGCGCACGTCGGGCAGCTGGGCGTCCTCGTGCCCTGCTCCGCGCTGATGGGCGGGTGCTTTGCGCTGGTCTGCCGGCGGGAATGGGGCGCGGCGGCGCGCGGCCCCAGCGTGACCTTCGCGGTGACCGCCCCGTTCATCATGATGATCGGCGGCACCTATCCGTTCCTGGCCGGGATCGCCACGTCCCTGGCGGCGCTGCTGCTCCTCCAGCGCGCCCGCCACGTCCTGTTCGCGGTCGGCGTGCTGCTCACGCTCGCGTTCAGCCCGCTTTCCTTCTCGCTGCTCTGCGCCGTGCTGGCGGGCGTCGTGCTGGGACAGGCCCGCCCGCTGCACGCACTGCGGCTGCACCGGGCGGCGCTGGCCGCCGTGATCGTGGTGTTCGTGCTGGGCGTGGTGCTGCAGCGCGCCTTCCCCAGCGAAGGCTGGTATCCCTACGATCTGGCGGACGCGGGGATCGTGCTCGTCTTCTCGCTGGCGGGCCTCTGGGTCGCGGGCCGGCACGCGCGCACCCGGTCGATGCGTGCAATGTTCGCGGTGTACCTGGCGCTCAACCTGATGGCCTTCCTGCTTAAGGGCCCGATCGGGTCGAACCCGAGCAGGCTGTTCGCCATCGCCGGCGCGCCGATGCTGTGGCTGACGGCCAACCTCAATCCGCGCCGCTCGCGCCTGATCGTGATCCCGATCATCGCGCTGGCGGTGGGCCTGCAGGTGGGGCCGAAGGTGCGCGATGCCTACTCGGCCTGGGAGAACCCGGCCGCGGCGCGCTCCTACTGGCGCCCGGCGCTCCGGTTCCTCCAAGACCACCGCGCGCAATCCGAGGGCTACCGCGTCGAGGCCGTGTCCACCTGGGGGCACTGGGAGGCGTACTACGTGGCGCGAGCCGGGGTGCCGCTGGCTCGCGGCTGGTTCCGGCAGGAGGACTTCCCCCAGAACGGATCGCTCTACAACGACAACATGTCGGCGACCGCCTTCCGCACGTGGCTGCGCTCCGTCGGCGTGCGCTACGTGCTGCTGCCCGACGCTCCGCTCGACTACAGCTCGATGCGTGAGGCGGCCCTGCTTCGCAGCGGCGCGTCCGGCCTGATGGTGGCCGGCCGCACGCGCCACTGGACGTTCTACGAGCTGCCCAACGCGACGCCGATCGTCACCGCGCCGCGGGGCCTGCACGCGAAGCTGACCTACCTCGGCCAGGAGCGCATCGTGGTGCACGTGTCCGGGCCGGGCCGGTACGTCGCCCGGATCCGCTACTCGCCGTATCGCCATGCGCTGCCCACCAGCGTGTGCCTGTCTCCGACGAGAAACGGCATGACGCTGATCACCACGACGATGCCGGGCTTCGTGCAGATGGACATCGATACGGATCCGGCGTCCATGGCGATCGCCGCCGCGTCGCAGCCGCAGCCGGCCGCCTGTTAGCCACGACCCCGTCGCGCGTTCTTCGACACGGTTCGCCCCCTCCCTTCCGCGAGACGATATGCTCCCGGGTCCGCTCGATCTGCGGAGGACGGGAATGACGAGCATTGCCGAGAACACTGCGAGCTGCGCGCTCTGCCGGCGCCACCTGCTGGTGGGCGAGCCCGCGCGGCTGTACCAGGATCCCGCCTCCAAGCGCTTCCTCAAGGTGTGCCCGCTCTGCTACGAGCAGGCCGACCGGCGCGGCTGGCGGGCGGACGGCCGGCCGATCGTGGCGGTGCACGCGAACCCGCCCCGCGATGCCGCGCTGCGGGAGCGTGAGGGGCTGATCGACCGGCTGCGAAACCAGCTGCAGTCCGTCGAGTTCGACCTCGACCAGGTGCGAAGCGCGCTGGCCAAGGCCGAGCAGCAGGCCGGCGAGCTGCGCAGCGTCAAGCGCGAGATGAAGGACCTCGCGAACGAGCTGCGGCGCCGTGACCGCGAGCTCCGCTCGATCGCCGACGAGAAGCGGCGCAGCGACGAGCGGGCGGCGCAGGCCGAGGCCGCCCACCGCACGGAGATCAGCCGGCATCACCAGGTGGCCGCCAAGCTCGACGAGCAGACCGCCATCGTCGAGCGGCTGGAGTCGCGCATGGCCCAGCTGGAGCAGGAGCTCGAGCATGAGCGGCGCCGCTACGCCGAGCTCGCCGAGGCGCGGCGGACGGAGGGCGACGCGCGCCAGATCCGCCGGATGGCGCTCGAGGCGTTCAACCGCTCGTCGCACGTCGACCGCGTCGTCGCCATCTCGCGCAGCCTGGGCGACCCGGTCGTCAACGTCGCGGTGGAGGGCTGCGAGCTTCCCCGCGTCGTCTCGATCTGCGTCGCCTGGGACATCTCCTGGTACGAGTACGAGGTGCGGCTCGATCTCTACGAGCAGACCGTCTCGGTGGACGAGGCCCGGCGCGGTGACGATCCGCGCGACCTGCCGCCCCACCGGCTGCATCCCAACGCCGTCCTTCGCTCCGACCGCGTGGTGCTGACCATGCAGGCGTTCGGCGTCGGCGCCGCTGGCTAGCCGGCGCTAGGGCGGGACGCCCCGGTCGAACAGCTTCACCGTCAAGAGCCCGAAGGCGAAACCGCCGACGTGCGC
This sequence comes from Gaiellales bacterium, assembly GCA_035638975.1. Taxonomy (GTDB): domain Bacteria; phylum Actinomycetota; class Thermoleophilia; order Gaiellales; family JAICJC01; genus JAICYJ01. The sequence continues at coordinate 3,300 of DASQYY010000073.1, read as the reverse complement.
GAAGTACGCCACCCCGCTGCTGTCCGACCCGACAGCCCCCACGCCCGCGGAGGCGCCGGCCACCTGCAGCAGGATCCACACCACCAGGAACAGCATGGCCGGTACCGGCACCGGGATCCATCCGATCAGCGTGATCACCATCGCGCGTGGATACAGGACGAGGTACCCCGCCAGCACGGCCGCGATGGCGCCGGACGCGCCGATGGTGGGCACATCGCTGCCGCGTGAGGCCAGCCACTGCAGCCCGGCCGCCGCCAGGCCGCCCAGCAGGTAGAAGAGGATGAACCGGGGCCGGCCCAGCCGGTCCTCGACGTTGTTGCCGAAGATCCAGAGGAACAGCATGTTGAAGCCGACGTGCGCCCACCCGCCGTGCAGGAACATCGACGTGAAGATGGTCAGCAGCACGGGGACGTGATGCACGACGAACGGCGCATTCGCGCCGAGGTCGACGCGGTCGTCGCCGAGCCGGCAGATGTGCTGCACCTCGCAGGGCACGAAGCCGAACTCCGAGGTGATCGCGGTCTGCCCGTCGACCAGGAAGACCTTCCCGCGCGTCGTCTGGAGGTGCTGGTCGGGCCCGTAGATCTCCGCCAGGAAGATGGCGAAGTTGATGATGATCAGCGCGATCGTCACCACCGGCCGGCTGCGGGTGGGGACGTTGTCGTGGAGCGGGATCACCGAACGGCGGAGGAGCGGGCGGCCGCGATTCGCTCGCGGGCCATCTGCTCCGCGGCACGCGCCGGCGCAACGCCGTCGCGCCGCGCGCGCTCGAACACCTCGGCCAGCGTCTGCTCGATGCGCTCCACGCTGCGCCGCGCCCGGTCGGCGTCGTAGCCGTCGCCGATCAGCTCGTCGCCGATGTTGATCACGCCGCCGGCGTTGATGGCGAAGTCAGGCGCGTAGACGATGCCCCGGCGCTTCAGCTCGTCGCCCATCGACGCGTCGGCGAGCTGGTTGTTCGCCGCGCCGGCCACCACCCTGCAGCGCAGCCGCCCGATCGTCTCGGGCCGGATCACGGCCCCGAGGGCGCATGGGCAGTAGACCTCGCACTCGACCGTGTGGATCTCGTCCGCGGGCACAACCGCGGCGCCGGCCTCGGCCAGCGGCGCCACGCGGTCGTCGTGGATGTCCGCCACCGTCACCTCCGCCCCGGCGTCGAGCAGGTGGCGGGCGACGTCCGCGCCGACATGGCCCGCGCCCTGCACCGCGACGCGCACGCCGCCGTAGCCCCCTCCCAGGCCGGCCTCGACCAGGGCGGCCCGGATACCGCGGAAGACGCCCCAGGCGGTCATCGGCGAGGGGTCGCCGGAGCCGCCCCGCTCGACGGGCAGGCCGGTGATGTAGCGCGTCTGCGTGGCCACCTGCTCGGCGTCCTCGGTGGTCGTGCCGACGTCCTCGGCGGCCAGGTAGGCGCCGCCCAGCCGGTCGATGAACCTCCCGAGCGCCTGGAACTTCTCGGGCGTCTTGTCCGTGCGCGGGTTGCCGAGGACGACCGTCTTGCCACCGCCCAGGTCGAGGCCGGCCAGCGCGTTCTTGTAGGTCATGCCCTCGGACAGGCGCAGCACGTCGGTGAGCGCGGCCTCGTCGCTCTGATACGTCCACATGCGGATGCCGCCGAGCCCCGGCCCGAGGGTGGTGTCATGGACGGCGATGATGGCGCGCAGCCCGGATGCCCGATCCTGGCAGACGACGATCTGCTCGTGGTCGGCGAAGAGGCGCACGGTGGGCGAGTATAGCCCCGGGGTGCCTGGGCCCAGATGATTGATTCCACGGCGCCGCGCGGTCAAGGTGCAAGCCAACGGCTTGCGCCGGTCACGACCGATCTGCGATCACGCAGATCGGGAGTGGCTCGGTAGGCAAGCAGCGCAAGGATCGAGGGAGGGCCGATATCGGGAATATCGGCCCGAGCGAGGACGCAGCGATGCGACAGGTGCAAGGCGAACGCCTTGCGCCGGTCATGAGCGATCTGCGATCACGCAGATCGCGAATGCGATCGCAGCCCCCACACGCTTGGCAGCTACCCAGAGTCAGGCGGTCAGACGTGCGGGGTCGTGGGATCAATCATCTCAGGCAGCTTCGGCCGCCTGCGCGGCGCGCACGGCTCCGCGGCTGATGGCGGCGTCGCGCTTGGAGCGCCGGTTCTGCACGATCAGGTTGATCACCATCAGCAGCACGGCGGTCAAGAAGATCATCGACCCGATCACGTTCACCTGGACGGGCACGCCGGTGCGGGCGGCGCCGTAGATGAACAGCGGGAACGTGATGTCGGGGCCGGCATTGAACTGGGTGATGACGAAGTCGTCGATCGACAGCGCGAAGGCGAGCAGGGCTGCCGCCATCACTCCCGGCATGATCAGCGGCAGCGTGATCTTGCGAAACGTCGTGAACGCGTTCGCGTAGAGATCCATCGCCGCCTCCTCGAGCCGGCGATCGAACCCCGCCATGCGCGCCTTGACCGTCACCACGACGTAGCTGATGTTGAACATGACGTGGGCGATCAGGATGGTCGTGAAGCCGCGATTGAAGCTGATCGTGATGAATAGCGTCAGCAGGGACGATCCCATCACGATCTCCGGAGTCGCCATCGGCAGGAAGATGACGAAGTTGGTGAGGCTGCGGCCCCAGAACCGGTAGCGGGTCAGTGCCAGCGCGATCAGCGTGCCGAGCACGGTCGAGATCACCGTAGAGAGCACCGCCACCTTCAGCGACAGGATCACCGCGTCCTGGATGCCCGGCGTCGAGAACGGGTGCTGCCAGGCGTCGGTCGAGAACTTGTGCCAGGTGAAGTTGAAGCGGCCGGGCGGGGAGTTGAAGCTGAAGGCGATGACGACAGCGATCGGGATCAGCAGGTACAGGAACGCCAGCGCCGCGTAGACCGTCAGCACGTGGTAGCGGACCTTCGCCCAGAACCGGCTGGGCGGCCGAGCCGCGGTCGTGTCGGCCGCCGGCTGGAGCGCGGTGGCGGGGAACTCGGCCTCGGTCGTCATCAGGCCAGCTCCTCCGTGCCGAGGATGCGCGCGTAGATGATGATGAACACGAGGATGCCGGCCATCAGGGTGAACGAGAGCGCCGCCGCGGACGGGTAATCGTTGAAGGTGAGGAACTTGTTCTGGATGACGTTGCCGATCATCGTCGTCTGCGTCGACCCGAGCAGGTAGGCGTTGATGTAGTCGCCGATCGCCGGGATGAACGTGAGCAGGGTGCCCGCGAAGATGCCCGGTAGCGATAGCGGCATCGTGATCCTGAGGAACGCCCGCGCCCGGTTGGCGTACAGGTCGAGCGCCGCCTCGAGCAACCGCT
>DASQYY010000072.1:0-24028 GCA_035638975.1 Gaiellales bacterium | reverse complement strand
GCACCGGGTAGGTCACCCAGGACGTCACCCGGCCGCGCTCGACGCGGTCGCCGAGCAGCGCCATTACGGCAGGCAGGCCGGTCAGCGACCCGATCATCGCCGCCGCCACCACCAGCATCGACGCCACGCCCAGCGCGATGAACGTCGCGTCGCCGGCCATCAGCATGCCGGCCATCGCGATCATCACCGTGAAGCCGGAGATGAGCACCGCCTGGCCGGAGGTGGACGCAGCCAGCTCGAGCGCCCGGCGCCGGTTGGAGCGGGACTCGACCTTGGCAGCCTTCAGCGCACGCTTCGCGTCGGCGACCGCCTCGCCGTCACCGGAGCGCTTCGCCGCCTTGACGGCCGCCTTCGCGGCACCGATCGCCGCCGCGTCGACGTGCTTGGTGGCCTCGCGCTCGCGCCGCTCCCGCTGCAGGTAGAACAGCGAATAGTCGACGCCGACCGCCATGCCGATCATCAGGATGACCTCCTGCGCGACGTCCACCGTCGGGATCAGGTGGCTGGCGATCGAGTTCAGGCCGAACGTGGCCAGCACCGCCGAGAACGCGAGCAGCACGGGCACGCCCGCCGCCACGAGGGCGCCGAACGCGATAAGCAGGATGACCAGCGTCAGCGGCAGCGACAGGTTGCGAGCGTTTGCGAAGTCCTGGTTGATCTTGTCGTTCAGGACGTGGGTTGCCGATGCCTCGCCGAACTCGCGGATGCGCAGATCCGGGTTGGCCGACCCGAGCGACGCGATCCCGTCCATCACCGGCTGAACCCGGTCGGGCGCGGTGTTGCTGTCACCCGCGATCTGGAACCGCACCAGCGCCGAGTGCCGGTCCTTGCTGATCTGACCCGGGTACGTGGGCGAGTACGGGCTCTCGACGTTGATCACCTCGCGGTAGCTCTCCAGCTTGGCGATCACGCCGTCCACGCCCGAGCGGAAGGCGGCGTCATTCGCCGTCAGCGACGACGACTGGACGAGGACGATCTCGTGGGCGTGGTTCTGGAACTTGGCGTCGTCGATGACCCGGTTGATGTGCCCCGACTGGCCGTCGCCGAGCCGCGACTGAGGGACCTTGACCTCGCCGACGGCGACGCCGATGCCGATCGCCACGATTACGAACAGGAACCAGAGCCCCAGCGCGGTGAACCTGCGCCGGGCGCTCCAGCCGCCCATCCGGGCGGCCAGGTTCTTCTTGGTGGGACTGGATGACATGGTGAGAATCCTTTCGGACTGGATTGACCGGATCCCAGCCTCACCGATCTGCGCCCCCGCCGCCCTGGTGCAGGCCAGCGTCCTGCGGTGCGGGAATCCGAACGGCCGTGGGACGGATCAGCGCCGGGCCAGCAGGGCCAGCGCGCCGGTGGCCGCCACGCAGGCCGCCGCCAGCACGCCGTACATCGCGCGAGCCCCGGCCGCCTCGACGAACGACCCGGCCACGACCGCGCCGATGAAGCTGGCACCGCCCCAGGCGAACCCGAGCAGGCCGTTGATCGACCCGGCCCCCACCCCGACCCTCCGCGCGCCGCCCACGCCGAGCGGGAAGCAGATCGCATACATGGTGCCGAGCAGCGGCGCGCGGAGCAGCAGCATCGACGCGACCACCGCGACGGTGCTGGCCACGAGGACGGGCCCGAGGACGACCGCGGAGAGCGCCGTGCAGACCGCACCCAGCCCTAGCGTCACGGCCCGTAGGCCGGCGCGCGCGGTGACGGCCGCGAACAGGATGAACAGCCCCGCGGCGACCGAAAGCACGAGCCCGATCCAGGCCGACGACTTGCCGGCGTCCGCCAGCTGCGCCGGGCCGATCAGGTTGACGACGCCGTCTGAGAATCCGCCCAGCAGCATCATGATCACGGCACCGGCGATCAGCGCGTCTCGCCGGGCCAGCCCGAGCACGCGCCGCAGCGGGTGGTGCTCGTGATGGCGCTCCGTTCCGCGGTCGGAGAGCACCAGCGCTACGGTGATCAGGCCCGCCAGGACGCCGAGGATGACGAACGGCGCGCCCCGGGACACCCGGTCGGCCACCACGCCGGCGAACACCGGGCCGGCCATGCCGGCCGCGCCCGCGATCGCCATCACGGCGCCGAGCGCACCCGGCCGGTCGCCCGTCGAGTCGGACAGCCAGGACAGCCCGGCCGACCAGATCACCGCCGATGCGACGCCGAAGGCCAGCCTGGCGGCAAGCAGCGTCCACAGGTCAGGAGCAACCCCCTGGCCGAGGCATGACAGCGCGAGCAGCGCACCCGCCGTCAGCGTCACCCGGCGCGCCCCCAGCCGGTCCCCGGCCAGGCCGCCCGGGATGGAGCCGGCGACGATGGCGAGGCTGGCCGCGGACAGGAGCAGACCGGCCTCGAACCCCGACAGGCCGAGCGCCTGCTTGTAGGACGGCACCAACGGCACGAGCGCCTGCAGCGCCGTCTCGTCCACGAAGATCAGCGCGTACATCAGGATCAGCAGCCGCCGCACTGGCCGAGTCTACGAGTACGGTTCGGATCCGTGACGGCACAACCATCCACCGCGCCCACCGTCGTTCGCGTCTCACGCCGTGTCCGCCGCGCGCGGATCCTCGTCGCGCCCCGCCGCCCCGTCGAGGTGGTGGTGCCGCCGGGGACGAGCGACGCGGCCGTCGAGCGGCTCCTGCAGCGCCACGGCGACTGGATCGCGCGCCGCACAGCCGAGCTCGAAAGCCGGCCGATGCTGGGGCTCGACGCGCCCGGCGTGGCGTGGCTGGATGGGCGCCCGGTGCCTCCGCCGGCCGGCGACCGCGAACGGTGGTACCGCGGCCAGGCACGGAAGCGCCTGACGGCGTCGGTCGAGCGCGAGGGCGCACGGCTCGGCCTGAACGGGTGGCGGCGGATCCGGATCGGCGACCCGCGAAGCCGCTGGGGATCATGCTCGGCGCGGGGCACGCTGTCGTTCTCCTGGCGCCTGGTCGTGGCACCCGCCTGGGTCGCCGACTACGTCGTCGTGCACGAGCTGTGCCACCTGCGGCACATGAACCACTCGCCCCGATTCTGGGCCATGGTCCGGGAGGCCTACCCGCGCCACGCGGAGGCGCAGGCGTGGCTGCGCACGCACGGCCCGGAACTGCTGACCCTCAGCCCCTAGGGCGAAGAGCTTGAGACGTTGCTCGTCGCCGTGGTGTCGGTCGTGCCCGACTCGGTCACGGTCACCGTCACTGTCGTGCCCGGGTCGGTCACCGTCACGGTGCTGCCCGGCTCGGTGACGGTCGAGGTCGGCAGGGTGATCGCCGTGGGGGACGCAGCGCTCTGCGGGCCGCTCATGCCCGTCGAGCCGGCGCGCGGCTCGACGAGGAGCACGATCCTGCCGTCGCGCCGGACGACGACGAAGTTCCTCTCCGTCGACGGCACGGTAACCAACCGCGTACGCCCGTGGATGACCGTCGGGATCCGCACGGTCATGGCGTGAAGCGACCCTGGCGATCCGGCCACGATGCGGGTGACGGCGGCCTGCTCCATCGGGTGCGTGCCGGCCTCGACGCCGATCACGAACCCGCCGAACAGCAGGACCAGGAGCGTGACGCCGATGACGAACGACCGCACCGGGTGCTCGAAACCGCCGTGATATTTCGCTCCACGCACGGGTTCACGCTAGCACGGCGCTCCCCGAAGTCGCATTTCGTCAGCGCGGCACGATCCGCCGCACGGTGAGCGGTGCGGTCAGCTTGCGGACGGCCGGCTGCGCCGGCACGGCCGCTGGTGCGGAGACGGTCATCGTTGACCCCCTTTGTCGATGGCTCCCCATGCATCTCGATGTAGCCGCCGCCGGCGAAGAGGTCAACCGGGCGCACGGAAGCTTTACCTATTCCGAACGGGCGGCTTCTGGGGCCATTCGGACGGTTAGGATCGTGGAACCATGCACGAGATCGCGGAGTTCCTGGCCAGGCACCCGCCGTTCGACACCCTCGACGACGACCAGCTGGCCGCGGTCGCGGCCGTCGTCGAGATCGAATACGCGGAGACGGGCACCACCGTGCTCGAACAGGCCGTCGCGGCGCCGTCGTACGCCTGGGTGATCAGGCGCGGCTCCGTGGAGCTGCTCGACGGCCCGCGGATCGTGGACATGCTCGGTGAGGGCGAGATGTTCGGCCACGCGGCGCTGCTCTCCGAGTGGCCGACGGCGCTCGCCGCGCGCACCGCTGAGGACTCGCTGCTCTACCGCATACCGGCCGGCGCCCTGCGACCGGTGCTCGCCCGTCCCGCGGCGCTCCGGTTCGCGGCGCGGTCGCTGAGCGGCCGATTCGCGATGCGGATGCGCGACCTCGACCCGCTGGCGACCGCCGTCGTCGATCCCGCCCGCAAGCCGGTATCGCAGCTGCTGCGTGGCAGCCCGGTCGTCACCGGGCCGGAATCCACCGTGCGCGACGCCGCGCGCCGGATGGTCGACGCCGGGTCGTCGTCGGTGCTCGTCGACCTCGGGGACCGCCTCGGCATCGTCACCGACCGTGACCTGCGCGAGCGCGTCGTGGCGGCGGGCATCCCGCCGGACACGCCGGTCTCGGAGGTCATGACGGAGCCGGCCAGCACGATCACGGGCGACATGCTCGGTGCCGACGCGCTGCTCGAGATGCTCGACCGCGGCGTGCGCCACCTGCCGGTCGTCGACCCCACCCGCCGCGTGATCGGCGTCATCTCGGACACCGATCTGATGGCGGTGGAGACTCGCACGCCGTTCCACCTCCGCCGCGCGATCACGCGTGCGGAGAAGCCCGCCGAGGTCGCAAGCGCAGCTGCCGCGCTGCCCACGACCGTGCTCGCGCTCCACGACGCCCGGGTCGCGTCCGACTCGATCGGCCGGGTGATCGCGACAGTGCACGATGCCGTCACTCGGCGACTGATCGAGCTCGCCCTGGCTCGAGGCGCGGTGGAGACCCCGTTCACCTGGCTGGTGCTCGGCAGCGTCGCCCGACGTGAGGCGTTCCCCAACTCCGACCAGGACAGCGCGATCGCCTGGCAGGGCGAAGGGGACGATGCCGCCGTGCGCGAGCCGCTGGCGGCGCTCGCGTCCGAGGTCGTCGACGGCGGCCGGCGAAGCGGGTTTCCGGCATGTCCCAACGGCGCCGTCGCCTCGAAGCCGCTGTTCCTGCGATCGGAGGGCGAGTGGCGGCGTGTGGCGGCGTCCTGGCTCGACGACCCCACACAGGAGAAGGCGCTGATCCTGGTCTCGGTGCTGGTCGACGGCCGGCCGATCTGGCCGGAGGAGGGCCGCGGCAGCCCGCTTTCGGACGTATTCGCCGGCGGCGGCGACCACCCGGCGCTGATGCGCCGCCTCGCCAGCTTCGCGGTCAGCCACAAGCCGCCGACCGGCTTCCTGCGTGACTTCGTCGTGGAGCACAACGGCGAGCGGCGGGGCACGCTGGACATCAAGCGCGGCGGCCTCGTGCCGGTCGTCGACATCGCCCGCTGGGCGGGTATGAAGGCTGGCGTCGCCGAGGCGTCGACGCCCGCGCGGCTGGACGCGGCCGAGGCCGCGGGCGTGCTGACGCCACAGGTGGCGGCAACGCTACGGGTGGCCTTCGAGCTCTTCACCGACCTGCGCATGACCCACCAGATCGAGGCGATCCGTGAGCAACGAGCGCCGGACGACGCGATCGATCCGCGAACCCTCGAGCCGCTGACCCGGCGCTACCTGAAGGAGGCCTTCCGCGCCGTGGCGGACGTCCAGCGCGGCCTCGTCAACGAGCTCGCCCTGCCACGATGAGCCGGGGATCCTGGCGCGATGCCCGGCTGCTGTGCGTCGATGTCGAGCTGACCGGGCTGGATCCCAAGACCGACGAGGTGATCGCGTTCGGGGCTGTGCCGATCGAGGGCGGCCGCATCCTGGCGTCCGGTGCGATCGAGAGCATGGTCGCCCCGACCCACGAGCGCCACGGCGGTGCGGAGGAGATCCACGGAATCCTCCCCCGCGACCTGAAGGACGCTCCGCCGGTCGAGCAGGCGTTGGCTCCCCTGGCGGCGGCAATCGCCGGGAAGACGGCAATCGCCCACGCGGCGTGGGTCGAGCGGGCCTTCCTCGGGCCCGCGCTGCGCCGTGCCGGCGGGCGGCTCCCGCGGCACCTGATCGACACCGCCATGCTGTATCGCCTGCTCGGCGTGGTGCGCGAGGGGCGCGACCCCGGCTACCGGCCGCTCGCGTCGATCACTGAGGCGCTCGGATTGCCGAGCCACCACCCGCACCAGGCGCTCGGAGACGCGCTGACGACGGCACAGGTGTTTCTCGCCCTGGCAACGCGGCTGGAAGCCCACGGCCACGGCCGGCTGCGCGACCTGATCCATGCCGAGCGGCGGGTGAGGACGCACAACCACTGGAACGGCGCGAGTCGTTAGGCCAGCGGCGACATCGCCGCGATCTCATCGACCAGCCGGACCAGCTCGTCCGACAGCGAGCCCGGCATGCGGCGGCAGAACAGCTCGGATAGCGACCGGTAGTACCAGAGCTGCTGCTCGACCGTGCCGCCGAACTTGCGCCAGGTGGCGTCGCCGTGCACCCGCAGGTCGGCGACGGTGGAGCGAGCGTTGTGCACCTTGTCCGCGAGCGCGACGAGCAGCACATCCTCAGGCTCGTGCTGCATCCGTTCGATGTACGCCTGCTTGCGCCCGAGCCACGGCGGCTTGGGGCGCTCGTCGGTGTCGCTGCAGGCCTCGACGATCCGCGCAACCCGGTCGCCGAACCGCTCCTTCAGCTCGGCCACGCTGGTGCGGTGGCCCTGATCCTCGATCGCATCGTGGAGCAGGGCCGCGATCGCCTGCTCCTCATCGCCGCCGCTTTCGAGCACCAGAGCCGCAACCGACATCAGGTGGGCCAGGTAGGGGATCTGCGCAGAGCCCTTCCGCGCATGGCCGTCATGCACCTGCGCGGCGTACACGAGCGCCTCTTGAAAGCTGGCCGTGAGCACGGCGGGATCGTAACTATCCTGACCGACCGTGAAGGAGGTCCCAACCCCGGAGGACCGCGCGGCCGCGGAGCGCGAGGCGGGCCGACTCTCGCCCGCCCCGCCGGTGCCGGCGATGGCAACGCAGAGCGGCGGCGTTCGCGGCCTGCTGCGCACGGCCACCATCGACCTGACACCGCTTCGACGACACCGGGACTTCCGCCTGCTGATGACCGGGCAGACGGTCACGTTCCTCGGCTCCATGGTCACCTACGTCGCGCTCCCCTATCAGGCCTATGAGCTGTCGGGCAGCTCGCTCGTGGTCGGGCTGCTCGGCGTCGCCGAGCTCCTGCCGCTCCTGATCGCCGCGTTCCTGGGAGGGGCGCTGGCGGACGCCCGCGACCGCCGCCGGATGCTGCAGCTGACCGAGCTGTCGTTCGCCGTCGCGTCGCTGGTGCTGCTCGGCAACTCCCTGCTCCCAAAGCCGCAGCTGTGGGTGCTATTCGCCGTCTCGGCGGTGATGGCGGCCCTGGACGGGCTGCAGCGCCCGTCACTCGAGGCGCTGATCCCCCGGCTCGTCGACCGGGAGGAGATGACCGCCGCGGCAGCGATCAGCACCGTGCGGTTCACGGTCGGCATGATCGTGGGGCCGGCGCTGGGCGGCGTCCTGATCGCCGTGGTCGGCTTGCCGGCCACCTACGGCGTCGACCTGATCAGCTTCCTGGTCTCGCTGGCGACCCTGCGGCTGATGCGAGCTGCGCCGCCACCGGTGGAGAACGCCGAGGTGAGCCTTCGCAGCATCCGCGAGGGCATCGGCTACGCCGTGTCGAGCCAGGTGCTGATGGGAACCTACGTGGTCGACATCGTGGCGATGTTCTTCGGCATGCCGATGGCGCTCTTCCCTGCGTTCGCCAAGGAGTTCGGCGGAGCGGGCGTGCTGGGCCTGATGTACGCCGCCCCAGCCGTGGGCTCCCTGATCGCGACGGTCACGAGCGGCTGGGCCGGCAGCGTCCACCGGCACGGCGTCGCAATCTGCCTCGCCGCCGCCGGCTGGGGAGCCGCGATCGTCCTGACCGGCCTGGCGCCCGGGCTGCTGCTCGTGCTGCTCGGGCTCGCCGCTGCCGGCGGCGCGGACACCATCTCGGGGATCTTCCGCTCCACCGTATGGAACCAGACCATCCCTGACGAGCTGCGAGGTCGCCTGGCCGGGATCGAGCAGGTCAGCTACTCGACCGGGCCGCTCCTGGGAAACGTCGAGTCGGGCCTGGCGGCGGCGCTGATCGGCGTGCGGGGAGCGATCATCTCCGGCGGAGCGCTGTGCGTCGTCGGAGTCGCGGTGGTCGGGATCGGCCTGCCGGTGTTCTGGCGCTACGACGCCGACGATGAGCCGGCGCCGGATCCGTCACCCGCGTAACGACAGCGTGTCCGATCACCAATGCGAACCATGACGCTCCGCGCGCTCAGGTGTCCTGATCGTGCGTAAGCGGCCGCGGCATGCGTGACGCATCCGTCTCGGGATTGCTCTGCGCCTCGTGATCGGCGATCGCCCATTCCGGGCCCGGCCGCTCGCCCGGCTGGCCCGGAGGCGGTGCGTCGGTGCGCTCGCGGTTCTCGACCATGCGATCCTTGCCGGTCATGTCCCGCGGCCCATCCGGCTCGTGGGATTGGTCCGGCAGCGGGCCGAACGCCGCGACCGCGTCCCCGGTATGGGCAACGTCCTCACCGCCGGTCTCGTACGCCCGCTCGCGTGAGTCGGGCTCCCCCGGCGCGGACGGCGCGCTGGGCGGCTGGCCGCCGGCATCCGGCTCGGGGCCTGGATACGGCTCCGACGGCGACCGCTGGTCGGGATCAGGGCTCATGCCGCGGACGTGCCCGCGCGTGGACCCGTCTAAACCGCCGCCGGCGCCGGGCTCAGCCGCAGCTCGACGCATGCGTCCGGTGCACCGTCGACCGGGAACCAGGCCCTGATCGCCGCGGTACCGGGGAGCAGTGAGGGATCGTGACGCGCCTCGTCCGGCGTCAGCGGGTACGTTCGCACCCTGCCCTCGGGGAGCGCGCCGAGCCCGAACGTTCCGCTGCGGCGCGCCTCGACCAGATAGAAGGCCGCCAGCGCGAGCGCAGGCAGTAGCGGGTTACCGTCGCGGCGCCCATAGCCGAGGCGATCGTGCGCGCGGGCCGCGGCCTCGGCCGCAAGGCCGGCCACGGCGTCGGAGGCGGCGCCGCTGCGGTGCGTGGGCTCTCCGCGGGCCGGCTGGTGGAAGACCGCCGCGGCCGGCATACCGGCCGGCTCGAAGTGGCCCGGCATGGCGACCTCGGCGATGGCGGGATGCAGCTCCATCGTCAGGCTGGTGGTCAGCTCCAGCAGCAGGTCGGCCAGGTCGTCGGGCTCCACCGACGTAGTCTGGCATCAGGGAACCGGCCCGATGCCCACTGCGCCGCCGACATACTGCGCCGGTGCCACTGCCGTCCGAACCGACCACAACGGAGCTCGAGCCGGGACTCGTTCAGGTGACGATGCCGCTGCCGTGGGCACTCGACCACGTCCACTGCTACCTGCTCGCCGGAGCGGGCGGGTGGACGATCGTCGACGCCGGCCTCGGCACGGAGCAGACGCTCGCCTGGTGGGAGCAGGTGCTGGGCGATCTCGGCAGCCCGCGGGTCGAGCGGATCGTCATCACCCACTACCACCCGGACCACCTCGGCGCCAGCGCGGGCCTTTCCCGGCTGACCGGCGCGCAGGAGATCGTCCAGGGCCGGCTCGACCGCGACCTGTCGGTCGCGGCATGGGAGCAGGGCGACGACGCCGAGTTCGAGCGCTACCTGCGCCTGCACGGCATGCCTGAGGATCTCGCGGCCGCGTCGACGAGGGCGGAGAGCGGCACCGCGGTGCACCCGGCGGCGCCCACGACGCTGGTCGAGGAGGGCGACCTGCTGCCGACCGGCGCCGGCGAGTGGCAGGTGCTGCACCTGCCAGGCCATGCCGACGGCCACATCGCGCTGCACGACCCCGAGACCGGCCGCATGATCGGCGGCGACGTCCTGCTCGACGAGATCACACCGAACGTCGGGCGCTGGCCCGACACGGCCGCCGATCCGCTCGGCCGCTACCTGCAGACGCTCGAGCGGATCGCGTGGCTCGCTCCCTCGGTCGTGTACCCGGGGCACGGGCCCGTGATCCACACCGCCGCCAACCGGGCGCGCGAGATTGCCGGGCACCACGACGAGCGGCTCGACGCGGCCGCGGGTGCGCTGGCGGAGGGCGCCGAGTCCGCCTACGACGCCGCCCAGATCATCTGGCGCGACGAGCCGCTCGGCTTCCACGAGCAGCGGTTCGCGCTGGTCGAGTCGATCTCCCACCTGGAGCGCTTGGCCGCGACCGGCCGCGCCGTGGAGCACAGCCCGGCGCGCTGGCGCCTTGCCGCCTGACAGCCCTCAGGCGGCGAGCCGGTCCGGCAGGTAGCGCCGGTGCGCCTCGGCGAGGTCCGCGTACAGCCGCTCGGCCAGCGGCAACTGCTGCACGAGGGGGTTCGCGCAGAGCGCACGGATGGCGTCGATCCGCGAGCCCGACCAGGCGGCATCGGCCGCGAGTGACTGATACTCGCCCAGCTGCATGACCAGCCCGCGAACGTGCGCGGGAAGCGGCAGCGAGGGAATCGGCTCGATGCCGCCGGCGCCGCAGCGACCGGTGATCTCGACGACGAGGTCCTCCGGGAATCCGGGCAGACAGCCGCCTCGGTTCGGCACGTTGACCGGGTAGACAGCACCCGTGTCGTTGAAGATGGCGCCCATGACGTCGATCGCGAGCTCGAGCTCGCTGATCCCGCCGCGGGAACGGCCGGGATCCAGGCGCGGCCGGTCGCTCTCCGCCTGCTCGCGATAGTGATCCCAGTAGGACGGCGCCTCGGCGATGATGTCCTCGGCCCGAGTGGTCGGCTTGGCGGCCAGCTCCGCGAGGATCTCGTCGCGGAAGTAGTAGTACCGGAAGTACTCCGCCGGGATGGACTCCATCGTGGCAGCCAGCTGGAGCACCCGGCGATCCTCCCTGTCGAGCGAAGGGTCGTCTCGCCGCTCGTCCCAGGTGCGCTTGATGATCGGGACGAAATCCTCGCCGTCGTAGGTGTGCTCCACGCTCCAGCATGCGTGATTCAGGCCGACGAGCTTGGCGTGGAGCCTGGAGCGATCGACCCGGCAGATATCCGCCATGTCCTCCGCGAAGTAGATCGGTCCCTCACACAACGACACGATCCGGATGCCGCTGTACCGGCTCACCGCCTGGGCCACGAGGTTGACGGGGTTCGTGTAGTTGAAGATCCACGCGTCGGGACAGACCTCCTGCATTTCGGAGCAGACCTCCTTGAGCACGGTGATCGCCCGCAGCGCCATGAAGAAGCCACCGGGCCCCTGCGTCTCCTGGCCGATCACCCCATGCCGGAGCGGCAGGCGCTCATCCTGCACCCGGGCTTCGAAGCCGCCAGGCCGGAATGACGACAGCACGGCATCGGCGCCGTCCAGCGCCGCACGACGGTCGGTGGTGGAACGTATCGTGAGGTCGACCCCCTTCACCTCCGCCATGCGGCGCGCCAGCCTCTCGATCAACGTGAGGCGATCCTGATCGAGATCGACCAGCACGATCTCCGAGCCCTGGAATGCGTCACCGTGCTCGATCAGCGACGCGACGGTGCCTGCCGCTCGAGTCGACCCGCCGCCGAGATACACCACCTTGATCCGAGCCATCTCCGCCTCCCTCGGGCGGGAGTCTGCCACAGGCTGCGCGGGACGACCCAGAGGATTGGTTCCGCCGCGCCGTGCTCGTCTAGCTGTCGAACCCGACGCCGAGCCGGTCGAGCGCCCGCAGGTAGAGGCTCCGGCGACCGCCGTTGCGGTCGGCCCTGGCCAGCTCGCGGATGGTCAGCCGGATACCGGCGAAGCGCAGCGGCTCGGGCGGGAACGGCAGCGGCTTGGAGCGAACGAACCGCAGGCGCGTGGCCTCGCTGTCCCGGCGGTCGACCAGGTCGAGGGCGACCCGGGCGCCGAACCGGCTGGCCGCAACGCCAAGGCCGGTATAGCCGACCGCGTACGACACGCGGCCGCCCATGGCCGTGTCGAACATGACGCAGAACCGGCTGCACGTGTCGATCACGCCACCCCACCGGTGGCTGAACGCGGTGCCCTCGAGCTGCGGGAACGTCTCGAGGAACTGGCGCGCCAGCAGCTCGAACGTCTCCGGCCGCTGCTCCAACCGGGGCGAGACCGCGTTGCCATAGTGGTAGACGGCGTCGTACCCGCCCCACAGGATGCGGTTGTCGTCGGTCAGCCGGTAGTAGTGGAACTGGTTGCCCGCGTCGGCCAGCCCCTGCCTGCCGCTCCACCCGATCGATCGCATCCGCGCCTCGTCGAGCGGCTCCGTCACCAGCACGTAGTCGTAGACCGGCGCGACATAGCGGCGGATGGACCGGACGAGGGGCGGAAACCCGTTGGTGGCCAGCACGACCCGGTCGGCCCGCAGGCTGCCCTCGGGCACGGACAGGAGCACGCCGTCGGCCAGCTCGTGCATCGCACGGACCGGGGTGCCCTCATGCACCCGCACGCCCAGCTCGATGCAGGCGCGGCGCAGGCCCCACCCCAGCCTGGCCGGGTCCACGAGCGCCGCCTCCGTGCGCTGCAGCAGGCCACCGATGTAGGTGGGAGACGCGATCTCCGCCCGCATGCGGTCGGCGTCGAGCCATTCGGCGTCGAGGCCGTGCTCGCGCATCACCGGGACGAACCCGCGCAGGTCGTCGACCTCGTGTTCGGCTCGGGCGACGGTGATGTAGCCGGGCCGCTCCCACGAGCAATCGATCCCATACCGCTCGATCGCCCGCTCGATCCCGGCCAGGTTCTCGCGCCCCAGCCGTTCGAGCATCCCGATCTCGTCGGGGAACCGCTCGAGCCCGTTCGGCAGGCCGTGCGTCAGCGAGGCGTCGGCGAACCCGCCGTTGCGGCCGGTCGCACCATCTGCGACCGCGCCCTGCTCGAGCACCACGACTTCGCGCCCGGGGTCATCCTCCTTCGCCTGCAGCGCCGCCCATAGGCCGGTGAAGCCGCCGCCGACCACGGCCAGCTGACAGGCCTGCTCGCCCGCCAGGGGCTCGGCCGCCGCGGGCCGCAGCGGCGAGTCGAGCCAGAACGGCCGCGGCTCCGCATCCCTCCAGCCGCCCGTCACGGCAGCAGGATCTGGTACGCCTTGCGCAGCGTCTCGTGGACGACCCAGGTGGTGCGGGCGCCTTGCTCGAGCACGCCCAGGTCGCCGGGGCCGACGTCGAACGGCTCACCGCCCTCCGGTGTGATCGTCGCGCGGCCGGAGATGACGACGAACATCTCGTTCGCCTCCGTGTCGGACGCCGTGCCGGGCGTCATCTGCCAGACACCGCGGATGACGCGGCCGTCGTCGCTCTCCCAGACGACCCGGTTGAACGCCTCGGGAGCGCCGTCGAGGATGGACTCCGGATCGAGCGGATCGGGCTCGAGATCGACGTCGGCTACGTGCACTGCAAAGCATCCGGAGGCGGGCATGGGCGCGCATGCTAATCGGGCGGCGGCGCATCACGCGCCGCCGCCCAAAGATCAGCGTCCGAACAGGCTGTGCAGCAGGCCGGGCTTCTGCTCGACCGGCTCGGTGCGAGCCTGCACCGGCTCGGGGGCACGCATGGCGCACGCAACCTGGCCGTGCTTCTCGAAGTACCGCTGGTGGTACTCCTCCGCCCGCCAGAACGTCACGGCATCCGTGATCTCGGTGACGATCGGCCGGCCGAGATGCGTCTGCATGGCCTCCAGCGACTGCTCGGCCAGGCGGCGCTGCTCAGGCGAGTGCACGAAGATGGCGGAGCGGTACTGCGTGCCGACGTCCGGCCCCTGCCGGTTCTTCTGGGTCGGGTCGTGCTCGTTCCAGAACACTGCCAGCAGCTGCTCGTAGGACACGCGGTCCGGGTCGTACTCGACCTCGACCGCCTCGGCGTGGCCGGTGCGTCCCGTGCACACGGTGCGGTAGTCCGGGTCCTCGACGGTGCCGCCGGTATAGCCGACGGCCGTCGAGGTGACGCCCTCGATCTGCATGAAGGCGTGCTCAACGCCCCAGAAGCAGCCTGCTGCGAAGGTGGCCTTCTCGGTCATGTGATGATCAGCTCCTCGGGAAACGTGGTGGCCGAACTGTAGTCTCGCCGGCAGGCGGTTTCGTTACAGGGAGGCGGCAGCCTCGAGCAGCTCCGCGACATCGGGCACCTCACCGTCGCCGTAGCCGCGCGCGAACCGGATGACGCCGTCCCCGTCGGCGAGGAAGGCCGAGCGCACGGGGGTGTCGGCCAGGCCGTCGAGCGTCTGGCCGACCCCGAACGCGCGGACCGCCTCGGCGTTCCAGTCCGAGAGCAGCGGGAACGTCAGGCCGAGCCTGCGCGCCCACTCCAGGTGCGAGTAGGGGCTGTCGCGTGACACCCCGACAACGGAGACGCCGTGCGACCGAAACTGCGCGCCCCTGTCACGCAGGAGCCGAAGCTCGCTGCGTCAGGTGCCGGTCCAGTCGTAGAGGTAGAAGGCGATCAGCACCGCGCCCAGCGAGCGCAGCGGCACCGGTTCGGCGTCGATGCCGAACAGCGTCAGGTCGGGAAGCGGGTCGCCGGGGCCGAGCATGAGCGGCGAGACTAACTAGGATCCCTGGCATGTGCAGAAACATCCGTCCACTTCACAACTACGAACCGCCGACGACCGAGCATGAGGTGCACGAGGCCGCGCTCCAGTACGTGCGCAAGGTGAGCGGTATGACGAAGCCCTCGCGTGCGAACGAGGAGGCCTTCGCCCGCGCCGTCGATGCCGTCGCCGAGGCCACCTCGACGCTGCTCGCCGAGCTCGTCACGGCGGCACCTCCCCGCGACCGGGCCGCCGAGATCGCACGGGCGCGGGAGCGCGCCGCGCGGCGGTTCGCAACCGAGGCCGCCGGCTAAGTCCGGAGGAGATCCCCGAGCTGCTCGACCGAGCGCTCGGTGATCGGGTCGGCGACGAGGATCGCCTCGTCGGCGCCGGCCTGCTCGAGGCGGTGGAGGTGCTCCACGAGCGCGTCCGGCCCCACGGCGGGCGCGCCGGGCAGCGGCGCCCGCTCGGCCGCGCCGCCGAGCGCGACCAGCACGCAGGCGCTGCGGTCGATGTCGGCCGGGTCACGCCCGGCGGTGCGCGCCGCGTCCGAGATGCGAGCGTTCAGCTCGGCGAACCCCTCGGGGCTGTTGCCGTAGTCGTCGTACCACGTGTTCCAGGCGTCGGCGTGCGGAAGCGCGATGCCGAGCATGCGCGGCCCGTTCGAGCCGATCATGATCGGCACCCGCCGGTGCGGCGGTGGCAGCAGGACGACCCGCTCGGCGTCGTGGAACAGCCCGCGTGCGTCGACGTGGTCGCCCGCCAGCATGCCGCGGATGATCCCGAACGCCTCTTCGAACCGGGACACGCGCCGGTCGTAGGGCAGCCCGAAGGCGGCGAACTCCTCGCGGTTCCATCCTGCGCCGAGGCCGAGCACGAAGCGGCCGCCGCTGACCTCGTCGACGGTCGCGGCCATCTTGGCAATCAGGCCAGGAGGATGGAAGGCCGTGCAGGCCACGAGCGGTCCCAGCGTGACGCGCTCCGTGACGGCGGCCAGCGCCGACAGCATCGTCCAGGCCTCCCAGGGCCCGCGCTCCGGGCGCCCGTCGCCGCGGTAGAGCAGGTGGTCACCGAGCCAGAGGGAGTCGAATCCCGCGTCCTCCGCGGACCGCGCCATGCGGAGGTACTCCGGCCAGCGAACATCGCGCTCGACCTCTGGCAGCTGGATCCCGACGCGCACCGCGGCACTCTAGTCTGCGCGGCGTCACCGCAGCAGCACGCTTCCTGCGGGTTTGAGATAGTCAACGCATGATCGACCTGCCCGCACTCGCCGAACGGATCCACGGCATCCTGGTGCGGGCGAACATCGGATTCACCCCGTCCCAGGACGGCCTGGAGTTCTTCGTGCCGATTCGCGACGGCACCGCCGCGGTGATGATCCGGCCCGGCGAGTTCGGCGAGGAGCCGCTGGTCGTGTTCCAGTCGCCGGTGCTGCAGGGCGTCCCGTTCGAGGAGGCCGGCGCGCGAGCGCTGGCCGCAGTGAACCTCCGCAACTGCGGGCTCGTCATCGGCCGTCTGGCCTACTACGAGGCCGACGGCGTGATCGCCCTCGAGTATGCGATCCTCGCCAGCAACCTGCAGGCGCAGGAGCTGATCCGCGCACTGCAGATCGTGGCCGCCTACGCAGACACGCTCGACGACGACCTGCTCCTCGAGCTGGGGGTCGGCCAGCGGGCGCGCGACGTCTGGGGCGCCCCCCAGCCGGGCGACGCCGGCGCCGCTTAGACCCGCAGCCCCGCCTGTGCCGCCGCCGGGTCGGAGCTGATCAGCTCGCGCCGGCCGGGCCGCCGGCGTGTGGTGGTCGCCCCCGCCCGCATCACCATCCGCCGCACCCGCTCCGCCGCGAGCGCGGCGGAGTCGACCACCGCGACGTCTCGGCCGGCGGCGCTCTTGACCTCCTCCGCGACGGCGCTCGCGTGCGGGCAACCGAGCGCGATCGCGTCGATCCCCGCCGCGAGCAGCCCCTCCACCTGCCCGGCGAGCCCCGGCGCCGGCCGCCGACCCTCGACCGCCTCGCGCAGCCCCGGCACCGCAGCCCACGTGACCAGCGAGCCGCCCCGCTCCCGCTTGAGCGCTCGGGCCAGCTGCGCGCCGCGCAGGCAGCCGTCGCCGGTCAGCAACGCCACCCGGCCCGACCGTGAGCGGGCCGCCGCCTGGGGCAGGATCCCGTCCAGCGTGACGACCGGTAGCGGCGCGAGGCGGTCGCGTAGCCCGGGAAGCGCGTCAGCCGCCGCCTGCGGGCTGGCGAGCACGAGCACCTTGGGCGCGCGCTCCTCCACGAGCTGCTCGGCCAGGCGGGTGACGCGGTCGACCACCACCGCGGGCTTCCGCCGTGCGTACGGGGCGTACGCGTGGTCGGCGAGCAGCACGATGTCCTCCTTGGGGAGCCGGCGCGCGATCGCGTCGCAGACCGCGAGGCCGCCGAACCCGGAGGCGAGCACCGCGATCGGGGCGTCAGGCGCGTCCACAACGCTCGCTCCGTGAGCCCGAAAACCGAGCGTCGCACGGAGCAAGGGAGCGACGCTTTGCCGGGCTCACGACCTGGGCCGTGTCTTCTGCGGGTCGTAGATGGGGTATTCGTCGACGACGGCCGGCACCAGCCTCCCGTCCGGGAGCGTCACCTGCACCTGCGTCCCCGGCGCCGTGAGATCGGCCTCGATCATCGCCATGGCGATCAGCTTGTCGACCGTCGGCGAACGGCCCGCGCTGGGGGACGTCAGCTTTCCGACCTGGCGCCCGTTCTGGAGCACCGGGGTGTTGTAGTCGGGCGCGTCCTCGCCGGCGATGACGAGCGTCGTCATGCGGTGGGTGATGCCCGCGTCGAGCTCCGCCTGCAGCGCGGCCTTGCCGTGGAAATCCCCGCCGTCCAGCTTGATCATGCGGTCGAGGTTCATGTGGAAGGGCGACGTGACGCCGGGGAAGTAGTCGAAGCCGATGAAGATCAGCCCTGACTCGATGCGCAGGCTCTCGACGGCGGCGAGGCCGTAGGGGCGGATGCCCATGGACGCGCCCTGATCGAGCAGTCCCTGCCAGACGCGCTCGGCGTCCTGCGGCGAGCAATAGATCTCATAGCCGAGCTCGCCGCTGTAGCCCGTTCGGGCAACGTGGCAGGGTACGCCGCAGACGTTCACCGGCTCGGTGAAGAACCGGAAGTAGCGGAGCCCGTCGATGTCCGCATCCGAGACCGCCGAGAGGAGCTCGCGGGAGCGCGGGCCCTGCATCTGCAGGTGTGGCATGTCCAACGTGCGGTCGGTGATCTCGACGCCGAAGTCCTTCGTGATCCGCCGGAAGTGGTCGCCGTCGGTGTCGAGGGCCGTGACCACCATGACGCGCTCGTCGTCCTCGCCGCGGAAGACGACGCCGTCGCCGAGCATCCTGCCCTGCTCGTCCACGAACGGCGCGTAGCGGGCCTGGCCGACCTGCAACCCGGCCATGTCACCCGTGAAGCAGTAGTCAGCCGCCTCGAGCGCCCGCTTGCCCGTGAAGAACCACTTGCGCAGCGGCGACTCGTCCCAGATGCCGACCGCCTCGCGCACGGTGTGGTGCTCCGCTATGGGATCGCCGAAGTCCGAGATCCAGTCCCAGCCCTCCCACTCCGCGAAGGTGCCGCCCATGCGGCGCTGGATCGAGTCGAACGCGGTGCGCAGCAGACCGTCCGGGAAGACGCCGGACGGGGCCGGCACCTCCACCTGGAGCCCGACGGCGGCTGCGGTGTCAAAAGGGGCCGACTCCCCCTCCTGCACCGGCATGGGCACCTCGACCGGCATGATGGTGGTCGGCGTTGCCCGCCGGGTCAGCTCCTGGTGACCGGGAGGCAGCACCTGGGTGACGCCGAGCAGCGCCCGGGCGGCCGCCGGATTGGGCAGCGTGCGGTAGCTCTCGACCGGCACCTTCTCCTCGCGGTCGAGGTTGCGGCGAAGCCGGCGAAGACGGGCCTGGTAGCCCGCGTCGAGGCCCGGCGTCGAGAAGATCGCCTGCTCCACGTAGCTCTCGACGACCCTGTTGCCCACGAGGGATACATCGGCGTCGCGGGCAACCCCGGTCCGCGGCGAGTAGGTGACCACGCTCTTGACGTGGGCGAGGTAGGCGTTCCACGTCGAGAGCACGACCTCGCCGCGGCAGCGGGCACCCGTCTCGGGGACGGCCAGCAGGTTGACCTTGCGGTCGTTGATGGCCTCGAGCAGCGCCTCGGTGGTCGGGTTCAGGATGGTCACCCACTTGTGAAGCGGCCAGATGTCGAGCTGGTTGAAGTCGCCGGCCTCGCAGCCGACGCCGAACAGGTAGGTGTCGCAGTAGCGGAAGAAGTTCCCGGTGCCCAGGGTCTTCCGCATGTGGTCGTAGAAGAGCGTGATGGTGGCGCAAATCAGGTTCGAGCAACCGACCGGGTCCATCGGCTGGGCGACGACCACTCCCAGCCGATCGCCCGGCTGATAGCCGCCGGGCCAGAGGTCGTGGAGCGGCTGCGCCTTGCCGTCCCGCTCGACCGAGAAGTCGCTGACGTCGAGAGCGTAGGAGGAATGCATGCGGCTGATCCTAACCGTCCGGTCAAGATCCGGAGCGGCAAGCCGCCCGCGGACGGGATGTGGTCAGGGCGGCCCGACCCGCAGAATGTGTCAGCCGAGGCGAGCGCTAGCGTCCGCCGGCAGTGACGGATCCCCGCGAACCGCACGCCCGCGGCGTGCCCGCAGAGCAGGGCTCCGACGCCGTCACCGACGGCGTCGATGACCCACGCTTCCCGCTGCTCGACGCCGAATGGCCAGAGTACGGCCTCCGCATCGACCCGGCAACGGGCATGAGCCCGCCGCCGGCCGAGGCCACGCCCGGCCCGTCCGTGGTGCACGCGCCGGGGCGCCGGCCGGTGGGCGACGCACGTCGCAGCGTGGCCCGCCTGGTGACGGTGGGCGCGCTGATCCCCGCGCTCGTCGTCGCCGTGATCGGCGGCCTACTGATCTACCGCTCCACGGAGGGCGGCGGTGCGGCGGCCACGCACCCTGTTCGCACCGTCAGCCGGCGCCCGCCGGCCTTCACGGTCTCGACGGCAGTGCGCGCCCGTGCTCGTGCGGACGGTGGTCTCGCCGTCGCTCCGGCGGGCAACGGCGGCCTCTGGTACCAGGCAGCCGGCCACGCGCTGACCCGGCTGGCCGCGGCCGACGGGAGCGTGAACTACCGCTTCCCGGCCCCGCGCGCCGCCCTGGGGCTCGCGGTCGCCGGCCAGTCCCTCCTCGGCGTCACCGAGACGGCCGCCGGCGCAGTCCTGATCTCGCGCGACCGCGGCTCTGGAGCGGTGACCGGGCGTGTCCCGCTGCCCGGGTCGCCCGCGTGCGCCGCCTTAACGGCAGCATGCGACCCCGCGGTCGCGGACGGCGCAGCCTGGATCGCCCTGGACGACGGCGTCGCACGCGTGGACGGCGGGCGCGCAACGCTGATCCCGGTGCCGGGAGCGCGGGCGATCGCATCCGGGGGGCGGCTGGTCTGGGCGCTGACGGACGGCATGCTCTACCGGCTCGATCCCGCGACCGGCCGGATCGCCGGTCGAACCTCGCTTGGCGGCGCGGTGCCGTCCGGCCTCGCCGCCGGTGCCGGCGCCGTCTGGGTGGCCGCCACGCGAGACGGCAGGCCGGTCGTCCTGCGCTTCGACGGGCCGCCGGGTCGCCGCCCGGTCGCGATCACAATGCCCTCGGCCGTGCGGGCGATCGCCACCAGCGAGGGAGCCGTCTGGGTCGCGCTCGAGGGGGGCGGCGTGCGCGAGCTCGACCCATCGCAGAACCACCTGGCGGGCGCGGCGATCGACCTTCCCGACCAGGACGCGCTGCTCTCCAGCCGGCCGGGGCAGATCTGGGCGGTGCGGCTCGACGGGGGAGCCGCGGCGCTCACCCGCATCGATCTCACTCCTGCGCAGTAGCTCGGGTTTCCAACTCCGGCCGGCTCGCGTAGACTCCCCGCCCCAACGCCTCGACCGAAGGAGCACGCGTGGCTACAGCAGAGAAGCCGTTCATCCGCCAGGACGGCAAGGACAAGGTGACGGGCCTCGGCCGCTACACCGCCGACCTGACCATGACCGGCATGCTGCACGCGAAGTTCCGCTACGCGGACCACGCCCATGCGCGAGTGCTGCGCATAGACGCCTCCAAGGCACGAGCGCTGCCCGGCGTGTTGGCCGTGATCACCCACGAGGACGTGCCCGACGTGCGCTACGGCGCCTTCGTCCAGGATCGCAGGCTGTTCGCGAAATCGACGGTCCGGTACGAGGGCGAGCTGCTCGCCGCCGTGGCGGCCACCACCCCCGAGATCGCCCAGCAGGCGGCCGACCTGATCGAGGTCGACTACGAGCCGCTGCCCGTGGTCAACGATGTCG
This sequence comes from Gaiellales bacterium, assembly GCA_035638975.1. Classification (GTDB taxonomy): domain Bacteria; phylum Actinomycetota; class Thermoleophilia; order Gaiellales; family JAICJC01; genus JAICYJ01. Next base: position 3,130 of record DASQYY010000072.1, on the reverse strand, counting down.
AGGCTGCGCTCGAGGCGGGTGCGCCGCTCGTCCACGAGAACTGGGCGGGCTACAGCGCGTCCGAAGATGTCGTCCGAGAAGGCAACGACTGCTCCCGCTCGACGATCGTGAAGGGCGACGCCAATGCCGGCATGGCCGAGGCGGACGTGGTGGTGAAGGAGCGGTACGTCGCCGACATGTCGCACGCGGTGCCGATCGAGCCCCACGCGATCGTCGCCCAGTGGCAGGGCGACAGGGTCACGATCTGGTCGTCGACCCAGGTGCCGTACATGGCACGCATCGGCGTGGCGACGACGCTCGAGATCCCCGAGAGCCACGTCCGCATCGTCGTGCCGCACCTCGGTGGCGGCTTCGGCGGCAAGTGCGAGTTCCACTACGAGGCCCATGTCGCGGCACTGGCCAGGGCTGCCCGCAGGCCGGTGCGGCTGGTGTTCTCGCGCCGGGAGGAGTTCGTCGCACCGGACCATCGCCGCGAGGGCCAGGTGCTCGAGCTCGAGACCGGCGTGCGGAACGACGGCTCGATCGTCGCCCGGCGGGCGCGCGTCATTCTGGACAACGGCGCCTACGGCGCCGACGCCCCCTTCTTCCCGCAGCTGGCCGCGATGATGGCCGTCGGCCCGTACAAGGTCGAAAACGTGTTCGTCGACGCGAGCCTGGCCTACACGAACCACACGCCGTCCGGCTCGGTGCGCGCACCCACCGCGCCCCAGGCGTGCTGGGCCGTCGAGCAGCATATGGACGCGGTCGCAGCGAAGCTGGGCATCGACCCGGTCGAGTTCCGCCGCAGGAACATCGTGCGAAACGGCGACGAGGGCCCGACCCGCCAGGTGTTCGAGGACATCGGCGCCGCCGAGACGCTGGAGCTGGCCGTGGAGATGATGGGGTACGGCAAGGAGCTGCCCGAGGACGAGGCGATCGGCTTCGCGGTCGGCTGGTGGCCGTCGTTCGGGCTGGCCTCGGGCGCGCACATCAAGATCAACGGCGACGGCTCCGGAACCATCATCACCGGCGCGCAGGAGTGCGGGACGGGCGCCGTGATGGCGCTGCCGCTGCTCGCCGCCGAGATCCTGGGCATGCGGCCCGAGGACTTCTCGATCCTCTACCAGGACACCGACGCGGCGCCCTTCGACAGCGGCGCGTCCGGCTCGCAGACCACCTTCAACAACGGCCGCGCCGTCCAGCGGGCGGCGATCGACGTCCGCGAGCAGCTGCTCGACCTCGCTGCGGAGCAGCTGGAGGCGAACAGGGACGACCTCGAGCTCCGCGACGGAGCGGTCTCGGTGAAGGGGTCACCGACAAAGCGGGTCACCATCCCGGAGCTTGCCGAGGCGGCGCAGGGCGGCACGCTGCTGATCGGGCGCGGCGCAGACACCGTGCCGGCGATGCCCGAGTGCGACGCATCCGGCTGCACGGGGCGGCTGGGCATGGAGTCCTTCCTGGCGCCGACGTTCATCACGCACGCGGTGCGCTGCAAGGTCGACCGGGAGACCGGTGTGGTGCGTGTGCTGGAGGTGGCGGCCGCACACGAGTCGGGGACGGTGCTGAACCCGATCGGCGCGAACGGCCAGGTGGAGGGAGGAGTGGTGATGGGCATCGGCATGGCGCTGCTCGAGGGGTCGCTGATCGGCGACGACGGCCGCCAGCAGAACCCACACCTGCTCGACTACAAGCTGCAGACGGCGAGCGACTCACCTCCGATCCACATCGCCTGGGCCGACACCCGGGCGAAGGAGGGCGCGGGCGGGCCCAACGGCTCGAAGGGCATCGGCGAGCCGCCGTGCGTCCCGACGGCCGGAGCGATCGGCAATGCCATCGCCCAGGTGACCGGCGCGCGCGTGTTCCAGCTGCCGATGACGCCGGCCCGCGTATGGGAGGCGACCCAGCGATGAGCGCCGCCACCTACACCGCGGCGGGATCGGTCGAGGAGGCGCTTGCGGCGCTTGCCGCCGGAGCGCGGCCGGTGGCCGGAGGCACGGATCTGGTCGTCGGCGCGCGGAACGGCAAGGCGGCGCTGCCCGAGTCGCTGGTGGCGATCCACCGCCTGTCCGACCTGGGCGGCATCCGCGAGCAGGACGGCGGGCTGGTGCTGGGAGCGCTCGCAACCCATGCCGACATCGTCGCCTCGCAGCCGGTGTGCGACCGCTACACCGCCCTGGCGGATGCGTCTGCCATCGTCGGCAGCCACGCCACCCGCAGCACCGGCACCATCGGCGGCAACGTGATGAACGCCTCGCCGGCCATGGAGACCGGCGGCCCCCTGATCTGTTTCGGCGCCGTCGCCCGGTTCCGGTCGGCCGGCGGTGAGCGGGAGGTGCCACTGGCCGAGCTGTTCGCCGGCCCGGGCAGGACGACCGCATCCCCGGAGGAACTCCTGACCGAGGTGGCGCTCCCGGCGCCGGCGGCCGGCACCGGCAGCTGCTACGCCCGGCTGGAATACCGGCGGCAGATGGAGATCGCCATCGTCGGCGCCACGGCCGTGGTGACGCTCGACGGGGGGACGGTCTCGGACGCGCGGATCGCGATCACGGCGCTTGCACCGACCATCCACCGGGTCGCCGAGGCCGAGTCGGCGCTGAACGGCACGGACGGCGCAGCGGATGCTGTGGCCGCAGCCGCGAACGCCGCCGCGGCGGCGTCGCAGCCGATCACGGACGTCCGCGGCAGCGCCGAGTACAGACGCGCGATGGCAGCGGTGATCGCGCGCCGGGCGATCACTACCGCCCTCGCGCGGGCGCGTGGCGAGCGGTTCCCGATTCCAGCCAGCCCCGCGCTGCACGGTGCGGTCAACGGAGGAGCAGCATGAAGTACGAGGCCACCCTGCACGTGAACGGCGTCGCCTACCCGGTCGAGATCGAGCCGGGCCGCAGCCTGCTCTCCGTCATCCGCACCGAGGTCGGGCTGACCGGCGCGAAGGAGGGCTGCGACGACTCCGAGTGCGGCGCCTGCATGGTGCTGCTCGACGGCCGGCCGGTGAACTCCTGCTCGTACCTCGCCCTCCAGGCCGACGGCCGCGAGGTGACGACCATCGAGGGCCTGACCGGCGACGACGGCGAGCTGCATCCGCTTCAGCAGGCGTTCCTCGACCAGGGCGGCGTCCAGTGCGGCTTCTGCACCCCGGGCATGCTGATCT
>DASQYY010000071.1:0-14899 GCA_035638975.1 Gaiellales bacterium | reverse complement strand
CTCTCCGTGCGAGCGCCACGATCACGCGCGCTGGGCGTCGCCTGACCGTACGGGTGCCGGTGGCGATCACCCTACCGGGCATCCCGAGCACGCAGTCGGCGACGGCATACCTGCCGAGATGAACGAGCGCGGCCAGATCTCGATCGCCGCGTGCGGCCTGCTCGTCCTGCTCGTCCTCGCCGGCGCCCTAATCGGCTACCTGGGCGGCATCGACCAGTCCCGGGCGAGCGTGCAGCGTGCCGCCGACCTGGCCGCGCTGTCCGCCGGCCGGGTGCTCGCCGACGATCCGAGCGTGTCGGTCACCGAGCTCCGCGAGGCCGCGGCGGAGACCGCTGACGAGAACGGCGCACGGCTGGTTGACGTCCGGACGCTGGGAGGTGCGCTCCCGGAGGCGGTGAGGTGCGCGTGGCTTCCCCTGCCGAGGGGGCGGCCGGCGAGGTCGCGGCCGGGGCACGGGCCGCTGTGTCCTATTCGGCAACGCTTCCCAGCGCCGGGTTTCGGCCGGTCGACCTGCATGGTGCGGGCGGTCGGGCAGCCGTCATCGCCGCCGCGGCAGCGCAGGTCGGGTGGCCGTACGTGTGGGGTGGCGAGAGCCGTGCGGAGGGAGGCTTCGACTGCAGCGGCCTGGTGGACTACGCGTTCCAGGCCGCGGGGGTGCCGCTTCCGGGGCGCCCGACTGCCGCGGCGTTGTGGTCGATGGCGCAGCCGGAGTCGCCGGCAGACCTCGAGCCGGGCGACCTGGTGTTTCTCGGAGCGCCGACCGGAGCGCCGTACCACGTAGGCATCTACGTCGGCGAGGGGACGGTGTTGTCAGCTCCACATACGGGCGCGCGCGTCGGGTACTCGCCGCTGGCCGCCGGCGGATGGGATGGGTTCGGACGCCTGCTGCCCCCCGAGCCGGGGCTGCTTTCAGACCCGGTGCAGCGCGCGGCGCGATCGGCCGGTGTGCCGGCCCACGTGATCGCCGCCGAGCTGTCGCTCGGACTGGCCGCCGACGCGGGGTCGGCGGCACAAGGGCTCGCGGCGGCGATGCGCACGCATCCCGGCTCGCTCGAAGAGGCGGTGACGGCGCAGGTCGGAGACCCCTCACGTGCTGCGCTGGTGCTGCGGTGGGCGAGTGGGCCCGCGCTGCCGGTGAGCTCCGCTGTGCGGCTCGTGCCGGTCCGGGCCGCAGCGGGCGATACCTCCGGCAGCGCCCGCGTCCCTGCCGGGCCCGCAGCAGCCGCGCGCGGACGGCGCTCCCCCGCCGGTGGCTCGCTGCTGGACCACTTGGGCACGGCGCTCGACGCCGGTGAGCGCGCGGCGGAGCAGCTCGGTGAGCGCGGGCGGGCGGTGCCTCTTCAGGCTGCCGGAGCGATCGTGCACCTCTCACGGTTCGGCTTGACGGCGCTCGGGACGGTGCTCCCGGATCCTGCCTGGCGCGACGCGGCGAATCTGGCCGGATCCGCGTGGGACGCCGTAACGGCCTCGGCTGACCTGATACGCACGGCCGGCACAGCCGGCCTGGAACTGGAAGGCGTCGGCCTCTGGGCAGCACGGCTGAGCGTCGTGGGAGGCGCGCTCTCGGCCGGGCTGTTCGGCGCTCAGGCATGGCAGGCCCGGCGCACCCGGGACCGGGTCGGATACGGCATGATGGCCGCGGGAAGCATTGCGACGACGGCCGGCCTGGCGACAGCCGGCGGATCGTTGATCGCCGTCGGCGCCGGGGCGTCGGTGATCCCGCCGGTCGGCCTCGCCCTGATGGCGGCCGGCGCCGGTCTCTGCGTCGGCGGCTACCTGGTCAGGCATCCCGAGTGGTGCCGGCGGGCCCTGCGCGCCGGCGGCGCGGCGCTCGACCTGGCCTGGCGCGTGCAGACCGCGCCGGTGCGCGCGGCTGCGTCGGTGGGCGGCGCCGTGGCGGACGGGGTGCGGTCGCTCGCCTCGTCGATCCCGACGCCCTGGTAGCGATCCCGGTGGGCCGGAGGGTCGTCGCTACGATCAGGTGGTATGCCCACGCTTGCCCGCAACGAGACGCTGGAGGCCCAGCTGAAGGCCCTGCCCGACCGGCCGGGCGTCTACCTGTTCCACGGCCGGGACGGAGAGGTGCTGTACGTCGGCAAGGCGAAGTCGATCCGCAAGCGGGTGCAGTCGTACTTCCGCCGCGAGGCGTACGCCACGGTCAAGACCGCGGAGCTTGTGGAACGGATCGAGGAGATCGAGTTCGTCGGCGCGGACAACGAGCACGAGGCGCTGCTGCTCGAGCAAAACCTGATCAAGCGGCATCGTCCGCCATTCAACATCCGGCTCCGCGACGACAAGTCGTATCCCTACATCGCCGTCACCGTCTCGGACGAGTACCCGCGGGTGATGTTCACGCGCGAGCGGCACCGGCGCGGCGTGTGGTACTTCGGGCCGTACGCGAACGCGAAGAAGGTGCGCGAGACGCTGGACGTGCTCAACCGCGTGTTTCCGTACCGGCCCTGTGAAGGCCCGCGCCCGGGTCGCCGGTCCGGGGTGCCGTGCCTTGACCATCACATCGGCCGTTGTGCCGCGCCCTGCGTTGGACTGATCTCGAAGGACGAGTACGCCACGGTGATCGAGAACGTCGTCGAGTTCCTCTCCGGCCGTGTTCGCCCGCTGGAGCGCAGGCTGGAGGAGTCCATGAAGGCGGCTGCGGCGGCCCATGAGTACGAGGAGGCGGCCCGGTACCGCAACCGGTTGACCGCCGTTCGCCACCTCGCGGAGCGGCAGGTCGCAGACCATGTCGGCTCGCAGACGGGCGACGTGCTCGCCGTTGCCGTGTCCGACACCACCGCAAACGTGCAGCTCTTCCAGCTGCGCGACGGGCGGCTCGCCGACAGGCGCAGCTTCTACCTGGACAACGCGGGCGGCGAGAGCGAGTCGGACGTGCTGTGGGGGTTCGCCGTCGAGTACTACGGCGGCCAGGTCGCCATCCCGCCGTCGGTGATCGTGCCGAGCGGCTTCGAGGATGCCGAGCTCTTGGCGATGTTCCTGGAGGAGCGCCGGGGCTCGGCGGTCGAGGTGCGGCGGGCGCAGCGGGGCGAGAAGCGCCGGCTCGTGCAGCTGGCGCGGCAGAACGCCGAGATGGCGCTGGAGCATGACCGGCTCGTGGCGCAGCGGACGCGGGCGCGGCGGGTGGAGGCGCTCGAGGAGCTGCGCGAGCGCCTCAACCTCGAGGCCCTCCCGGTGCGCATCGAGTGCTTCGACATCTCGAACCTGGGCGAGTCGAACCGCGTGGCCTCGATGGTGGTGTTCGAGGATGCGGTGGCGAAGCGGTCGGACTACCGCAAGTTCACGATCCGCCACGATCGCGGGCAGGACGACTTCGCCAGCATGGCGGAGGCGGTCGGCCGCAGGTTCGCGCGCATGTCGAATCCGACAGCCGACGAGTTCGACGCCAGCTTCTCGACGTGCCCGAACCTCGTGGTGATCGACGGCGGCAAGGGACAGCTGGGGGCGGCGCTGAAGGCGATGGCGGAGCACGACCTCCCGCGCGTCGCGGTGATCGCTCTGGCCAAGCGCGAGGAGGAGGTGTACCTGCCCGGTCGTCCCGAGCCGGTGATCCTCGAGCGCGGGTCAGCGGGGCTGCAGCTGCTGCAGCGGATCCGCGATGAGGCGCACCGGTTTGCCGTCGGGTTCCATCGGCAGCGGCGGTCGCGCTCGGCGGTCGACTCGATCTTCGACGGGCTGCCGGGCGTGGGGCCCGCACGGCGCAAGGTGCTCATGCAGCACTTCCAGACTGCGGACGCGCTGACGGCGGCCACGAGGGAGGAGCTGGAGGCGGTGCCCGGTCTGCCGCCGAAGGTAGGGCGCCAGATCCACGAGGCGCTGCACCGGACGGGATGACCACACGGGTCGAGCGGTGGTTCGATGCGCCGCCGGAGGCGGTCTATGCCGTGCTCACCGATCCGGTGCTCGGCGCACGGTGGCGGGTTCCCGACGGCATGGCGGTCGAGGTGCATGAGTTCGATCCGCGGGTGGGCGGCGCGGTGCGGGTGTCCCTGACCTACGACGGCGACGGAGCGGGGAAGACCCGCGGGCGCACGGACACCTACCGGGGCGGGTTCGTGCAGCTGGTGCCGGGCAGCCGCGTGGTGGAGGAGGACGAGTTCGAGACGAACGATCCGGCGCTGGCCGGGATCATGCGTATGACCATCGAGCTGGCGCCGGAGAACGGGGGGACGCGCGTGGTCGCGGTGCACGAGGGCGTGCCTGATGCGGTGCGGGAAGAGGACAACGCCGAGGGCTGGCGGCAGGCGCTCGAGCGGTTGGGGGGAATGGTCGAGGGTCGCCCTGGGGCCAGGCCTCAGGCCTGACCCCGGTTGAGAGCCATGATCCAGTGAAACGCCGCGTCGCCCTCCGGCTCCCGGATGGTGGCCAGCTCGTCCTCCACGATCTCGAGCCCCGCCTCACGCACCAGCTCCGTGTTCCGCGCCGAGGCGTACCCGCTGAAGAACATCGGCACCCCCAGCCACTCGCCCTCCCAGCTCGGCAGGTCACTCGCTCCGAACGTGACCAGCAGCACCCCGCCCGGCCGCAGCCAGCGAGCGACACGCCGCATCAGCGGCTCCAGGTGCTCCCGCGGCAGGTGGTTCAGCACGTACAGCGACACCACCGCATCGAACGACCCATCCGGGAACTCCACCGTCGCGATGTCGTCCTGGATCAGCGTCGCTCCCGGCAGCGAGACGGCGGCCCGCCTCAGCTGCTCCTCCGACAGGTCGACCCCGGTCAGGCGGTACCGCTCGGCCAGTCGACGGCTCGACGAGGCACCCGCGCCGACTCCAAGCTCGAGCACATCGCCTCCCGCCGGGACGATTCCTTCCAGTGCAGCCACGAATCGCTCCCGCGGGTCGTGCTCGATCCTCGCCGCCCATGCGGCGAACCGGTCAGCCATCCCGTCATAGCCCGCCGCGACGAGGTGCGTCCGATCATCCACGCCGCCCAGCCTAGCCGCCGACGGCCGTGACGCCGGCGCACCCGCTTGGCTAACCTCGACCCATGCCGCTGATCCCGGACCAGCCACCGCAGTACGACTTCGCGCCGGCGCGCTCGCGCAACCGCGTCCGCGTCGTGTGCCTCGGCGGCGGCACCGGCCTCTCGATGATCCTGCGCGGCGTCAAGCGCCTCAGCAATGTCACCGCGGTCGTCACCACCACCGACGACGGCGGCAGCTCCGGCCGCCTCCGCCGCGATTTCGGGATGCCCGCCCCAGGCGATGTCCGCCACTGCCTGTCCGCCCTGGCCGAGGACGAGTCGCTCGTCGGCCAGCTGTTCGAGCACCGGTTCACCACCGGCGAGCTGGCCGGGCACAGCTTCGGCAACCTCTTCCTCGCCGGCCTGACCGACCTGCTCGGCAGCTTCGACCAGGCGGTGTTCGAGTCGGCCCGAGTGCTGGCCGTCGTCGGCCGCGTCGTCCCCAGCACCACCGACATCGTCGAGCTGGTCGCCGAGATGGAGGACGGCCGCACCGTCCGCGGCGAGACCGCCATCGCCGCCGACGGGGCATCCATCCGCACCGTTCGGCTCGACCCGCCCGACCCGCTCGCGCATCCACGCGCCCTGCAGGCGATCGAGCGCGCCGACCTGATCGTGATGGGGCCGGGCAGCCTCTTCACGAGCACCCTGCCGCCGCTGCTCATCCCCGGCATCCGCGAGGCCGTCCGCGCCGCCAAGGTGCCCCGCATCTACGTCTGCAACCTGCTCCAGCAGCCGGGCGAGACCGAGGGCTACCGCGCCTCCGACCACGTCGCCCGCATCTTCGAGCATGTCGGCGACGACCTCGTGGACGGGGTGCTGGTGAGCCGCAACCGCGCGGAGCACGGCGTCCCCGTCCCGGTCGACCGCGGCGGCCTCCGCCGTCAGGGCGTTCGGGTGTTCGGCGCCCGGCTCGCCGGCGAGTGGCAGCACGACTCCGACAAGCTGGCGCGCACGCTGATGCGGCTGTCGCGCTGGAACCGCGATGAGCTTCAGTGAGGACGTCCGCCGTGAGCTGGTGGCGCGGCCGCCCGCCAAGCGCTGCTGTCAGCTCGCGTTCCTGTCCGGGCTGATCCGTCACAGCGGCTCGCTGCAGATGCGCGGCGCCGGCGAGCTGGCTGTCGTCGCCGAGCTGTCCGACCCGGCCGCTGCCCGGCTGGCGTTCACCCTGCTTCGCGACCGCGGGGGCGACTGCGAGATCCTCTCCTTCCGCGAGCACCGCTTCGCGCAGAGAAACCGCGTGCTGCTCCGCATCGTGGGCGCCGGCAGCCTGCAGCTGCTGCATGAGGCCGGCGTCCTCTCGACCGGGCTCACCCCGCTCGCCGACCCGCCGCAGCGGATCCTGCGCCGCTCCTGCTGCCGCGGCGCCTACCTGCGCGGCGCGTTCGTCGCCTCCGGCTCGGTCTCGGCGCCGCGCCGCCCGGTGCATCTCGAGCTCCGCACCGCGGAGCGCGACGCCGCCGACGGTCTCGCGGCGATCGCCTCCCGCGAGGAGATCCCGATGCACACCGCCGTCCGGCGCGGTCATGCGATCGCCTACCTGAAGTCGCGAGACGGCGTCCGCGACTTCCTCGCGCTGGTCGGCGCTCACGACGCGGTGCTCTCGTTCGAGGAGGCCGAGGTGATCAGCGCGACGCGGGAAGCGGCCAACCGCCTGACCAACTGCGACCGCGCCAACCTCGGCCGGGCGACCGACGCGGCCCATCGCCAGCGGGAGGCGATCGCCGTGCTCGACCTCGACCATCTCGACCCTGACCTGCGCCGCGTCGCCGAGCTGCGGATGGCGTTCCCGGACAGCTCGATGGCCGAGCTGGGCCAGCGCGCGCAGCCGCCGATGACCAAGTCGGCCGTCGCGCGTCGCATGAAAACCCTCATTTCCCTTACAAAAACCTAAAGATCCCCCAACCGGGGGTGGGAGCAGTTTTCGGCTGGAGCGATCATAGGTAGGCAAGGCTCGTGGGTGACCCGGCATCCCTTGCGCGACAGACCTAGACCCCATCTGACGCTGCCCGATCTTGCCGGTCACCCACGAGCCCCGGGCTCCCCACCCCGACCCCCTCGGCCGCCAAGTCGATAGACTGGCGGCCGGTTGTCGTTGTCGGATCCGGGGGTGTTTGGATGAGCGTGCGCGTGGCGATCAATGGGTTCGGCCGCATCGGCCGCAACGTCTTCCGAGCTGCGCGAGACCGCGGCGGCGACTTCGAGATCGTGGCGGTCAACGACCTGACCAGCGCCGACACGCTCGCGCACCTGCTGACCTACGACAGCATCCACGGCGTCTACCCGGATGAGGTCACCGCCCGCGACGACACGCTCGTCGTCAACGGCAAGGACGTGAAGGTGCTGTCGGAGCGCGATCCTGCGAACCTGCGCTGGGGCGACCTCGGCGTCGACATCGTCGTCGAGTCCACCGGCTTCTTCACAAAGCGCGACGGCGCCGCCAAGCACATCGAGGCCGGCGCCCGCAAGGTGATCATCAGCGCCCCCGCGACCGACCCGGACGTGACCATCTGCATCGGCGTGAACGAGGACGCCTACGACGCCGACAGCCACAACATCATCTCCAACGCGTCGTGCACCACCAACTGCCTGGCCCCCGTGGTGAAGGTGCTGATGGACTCGTTCGGGATCCAGCGCGGGTTCATGACGACAGCGCACGCATATACGGGCGACCAGATGCTGCTGGACGGCCCGCACAAGGACCTGCGCCGCGCCCGCGCCGCCGCGATGAACGTGGTGCCGACGACGACCGGTGCGGCCAAGGCGATCGGCATCGTCATCCCCGAGATGCAGGGCAAGCTGGACGGCATCTCGCTGCGCGTGCCCGTGCCGGACGGATCGATCACCGACCTGGCGGCCGTGCTCGACCGCGAGGTGACGAAGGAGCAGGTCAACGAGGCGTTCGCCGCCGCCGCCGACACCGGCCGATTCAAGGGGATCCTCCAGTACTCGGAGGCCCCGCTCGTCTCCGGCGATATCGTCGGCAACTCGTTCAGCTCGATCTTCGACTCCAAGCTGACGATGGCAAACGGGAACCTGGTCAAGGTGCTTGCCTGGTACGACAACGAGTGGGGCTACTCGTGCCGGGTCGTGGATCTGATCAATCACATCTCGTGAGAAGCGTCCGCGACCTGCAGGTCGCAGGGAAGCGGGTGCTCGTCCGCGCCGATCTCAACGTGCCGCTGGGAGAGGGCGGCACCGTCGCCGACGACACGCGGATCCGCGCCGCCATGCCGACGGTGGAGCTGCTGCTCGACCGCGGCGCCCGGGTGGTGCTCTGCTCGCACCTCGGCCGGCCCAAGGGCGAGCCCAAGCCCGAGCTGTCGCTGCGCCCTGTCGCCGACCGGATCGCCCAGCTGCTCGGACAGGACGTCGCCTTTGGAGACGAGCAGGGCGACCTGGTGCTGCTCGAGAACCTGCGGTTCGATCCGAGGGAGGAGCAGAACGATCCCGAGTTCGCGGCCGAGCTGGCCGCCCACGCCGACCTGTTCGTGCAGGACGCCTTCGGGGCGGTGCACCGGGCGCACGCCTCCACCGTGGGCGTGGCGCACCTGCTGCCGGCTGCCGCGGGCCTGCTGCTCGAGGCGGAGCTGAACGCCTTCCACAAGCTGCTCGACGATCCTGAGCATCCGCTGGTCGTCGTCATCGGCGGCGTCAAGGTGGCCGACAAGATCGGCGTCATCGACCGGATGACCCAGCTCGCAGAGTCCGTGCTTATCGGGGGCGCCATGGCCTTCACGTTCCTGGTGGCAGACGGCGTCGACGTCGGCGCGTCACGCCACGAGGACGAGGACGGCCAGCAGACGGCGCGCCGGGCGATGGCCGACGCCCGCGATCGCGGCTGTGAGCTGCTGCTGCCGCGCGATGTGATCGTGGCCGACCGCTTCGCGGCAGACGCCGCCACCAAGGTGGTGCCGGTCGGCGAGATCCCGGAGGGCTGGATGGGGCTCGACATCGGGCCGCAGACGGCCGACATCTTCGCCGGCCGGCTGTCCGGTGCGAGCACCATCTTCTGGAACGGCCCGATGGGGGTGTTCGAGCTGGAGCCGTTCGCAGCAGGCACGCTGGAGGTGGCCCGCGCGGTGGCCGACTCCGATGCCGTCTCGATCGTCGGCGGCGGCGACTCGGTGGCGGCGGTGAACGCCGCGGGCGTGGCCGACCGGATCACGCACGTCTCGACCGGCGGCGGCGCGGCGCTCGAGCTGATCGAGGGGCGGCCGCTGCCCGGGGTGCAGGCGCTCGAGGCGTCGACGGCATGAGCGGCCGGACCCCCTTCGTGGCGGGCAACTGGAAGATGCACAAGACGGCGTCGGAGACGGGTGCGTTCGTCCGCGAGCTGGCCGGCCGGCTGCCGGACGGCGTCGACGTGGCCGTCTGCGTCCCATTCACCTCTCTGGCACCTGCCGTTCAGGCCGCCGCCGGCTCCCGGCTGCAGGTCTATGCACAAAACATGCACCAGGCCGCCGAGGGCCCCTTCACGGGTGAGATCTCGGCCGCGATGCTGGTCGACCTGGGTGCCGACGGCGTGCTGCTCGGCCACTCGGAGCGCCGGCAGTACTTCGCCGAGACGGACGCGGCGCTGGCCGAGAAGCTGGCGGCGGCCGGGGAGGCGGGCCTGGCGGCCATCCTCGCCGTGGGCGAGACCGAGCAGGAGCGGGAGGCGGGCGAGACCGAGCGCGTGCTGGCGCGCCAGATCGCGGACTCCCGCGCGACCGCCCACGTCGGGCCGCTGGCCATCGCCTATGAGCCGGTGTGGGCGATCGGCACGGGCCGCACGGCGACACCGGAGATGGCCGAGGACGCACACCGGTTCATCCGCGGGCTGTTCGACGAGCCGGCCGCATCTGCGCTGCGGATCCAGTACGGCGGCAGCATGAAGCCCGACAACGCGGCGGAGCTCCTGGCGCAGCCTGACATCGACGGCGGGCTGATCGGGGGCGCCAGCCTGGTCATCGACGACTTCCTGGCGATCGTAGCGGCGGCGCTGTGAGCACCCCCGTCTGCCTGGTGGTGCTCGACGGCTGGGGGCTCGCTCCGGCGGGCCCGAGTAATGCGGTCGACCTGGCCGAAACCCCGGTGTTCGACCGGCTTTGGGCGGAGCACCCGCACACGACGCTGGCGGCGTCCGGACGCGCCGTCGGATTGCCGGAGGGCCAGATGGGCAACTCCGAGGTCGGGCACCTCAACCTGGGCTCAGGCAGGGTCGTGCTGCAGGATCTCGTCCGCATCACGGAGGACATTGCGGCCGGCGGGCTGGAGCGGAACCGGCCGGTGATGGATGCCGTCGAGCGCGGGCGCGAGACGGCGCTGCACCTTGTCGGCCTGGTGTCCGACGGCGGGGTGCACAGCCACATCGACCACCTGCTGGCGCTGATCGAGGTGGCCCGCGCGCACGGTGTCGAGCGGCTGCACGTCCATGCGTTCACCGACGGCCGGGACGTCTCGCCGACGAGCGGCGCCGGGTTCCTGGAGAGGGTGCCCGACCTGGCCACGGTGTGCGGGCGCTACTTCGGGATGGATCGCGACCGGCGGTGGGATCGCACGGCGCGTGCGTACCACGCGATGGTGCACGGCGTGGGGGAGCAGGCGGACGACGCGGCGGCCGCCGTCCGTGCTTCCTACGAGCGTGGCGTCACGGACGAGTTCGTCGAGCCGATCGTCGTGGGCGACCCGTCGGAGGGCCGCGTTCATGGCGAGGACGCCATGATCTTCTTCAACTTCCGGCCGGACCGCTGCCGCCAGCTGTTCCGGGCGTTCCTCGAGCCCGGCTTCGACGAGTTCGACCGCGGCGCGAATCCGCCGCTGCCGGCGCTGGTGCAGATGACGGAGTACTCGGATGACTTCGACGCGCCGGTGGCCTATCCGTCGGAGAGCGTCAGGGCGGTGCTGGCGCAGGTGCTCGCCGAGTCGGGCGTCTCGCAGCTGCATGTGGCCGAGACGGAGAAGTACCCCCACGTCACGTACTTCTTCGACGGCGGCAGCGAGCATCGCAGTGAGGGCGAGCGCTGGGAGCTGGTGGACTCGCCGCGAGACGTCGCCACCTACGACCTGAAGCCGGCCATGAGCGCGGACGGCGTGGCCGACCTCTTCTGCGGTGAGTTCTCCGGCGGCGACTACGGGTTCGGGCTGGTGAACTTCGCGAACGCCGACATGGTCGGGCACACGGGCGTGATCCCGGCGGTGGTCGAGGCGGTGGAGACGGTCGACGCCGACCTGGGGCGGGTGGTCGAGGCCGTGCGCGGCAGGGGTGGCGTCTGCCTGGTCACCGCCGACCATGGCAACGCCGAGCAGATGCTCGAGCCGGACGGCAGCCCGCACACGGCACACACCACCAACCCGGTGCCGCTGATCGCGGTGGGCTGGGACGGCGGGCTGCGCGAGGGGGGTCGGCTCGCGGATATCGCGCCGACTGTGCTCGAGCTGCTTCGAATCTCGAAGCCGGAGGCGATGGAGGGAGTCAGCCTGCTGGACAGAATGGCGTAAGCATCGTCGCCCTGTACTGCACATATGCCTGGTGTATGGTTCCCGGCGGTTTTCGTAACCACATCGAGACATCGTGGCTCTTCCTCAGCCAGACCCCGACATCCTGAGGCTCGCGCGCCGCGGCGATGAGCGCGCTTTTGCGCTCATCGTCCGGCAGTATCAGGCCCCGCTCTTCAACTACATCGCGCGGGTGCTCTCGGGCGACCGCGCCCTGGCCGAGGACATGTGCCAGGAGGTGTTCCTCCGCATCTACCAGGCGCTCCCGGGCTTCGATGCGCGCTGCCAGTTCACGACCTGGATGTTCCAGGTGGCGAAGCACCGGGTGGTCGACGAGCTGCGCGCCCGCGAGCGGCGGGGGCGGCCGGCCGTGGGGCTCGACGTCGTGGCGCACCTGCACGTGTCGGCGTCCGAGACCGACTCGGTCGAGGAGATGGACGCGGTCTGGCGCTCGATCGGGGCGCTGACGCTCGACCTGAAGATGGCGCTGCTGCTGCGAGACGTCGTGGGGCTCAGCTACGTCGAGATCGCCGAGGCGCTCGAGACGACGCTGGCAACGGTCAAGTGGCGCATCTACAAGGCGCGCGAGACCGTCGCCGCCGACCTGCTGCGCGAGGGCTACGGCCGCTCGACGCGGCCGGGGAAGCAGACGGCGTAGGAGGGGTCAGCCGTCAGGCTGACCCCGGTCTGGGCGGTGGCGGTGCAACCGGCTTCACTCCGTCCGGTCCTCTCCCGTCTCGTGCTCGAACCAGGTCTCCGCCCGTTCCAGGCGGCTCGCACGCTCCGGTTCGATCTCCGCACTCTCCGGCACATCGTGGGGCGGCAGGTGCGCGGCTTCCTCAGCGGAGATCGAGAGCGTCACCCGCCCGGGGTCGATCGATGCGACCTGGTCGGCGCTGACGTAGTGCGGACGGTCCTCGTAGTTGTGGAATACGAACGCGCCGCCGTGATGGGTGATCGCGAGCCCGTCGAAGATGTCCTCGTTCTCATCGCCCACGACGAGGAAGACCTTCCCAATCTGCTCGCCGCCTGATGCATACACGTCCCAGCCGTGTTCGATGTTCTGCCAGGCAACGGTCGTCATGAGCCCCTCCAGGTCGGTGTATCGCGAGTCTACGGTGAACGGGGATCACACTGAAGCCGTGACCTCCTTCAGCGCCCCTCCGCCAGCCGCCATGCCAGCGAACCCGGCAGCCCCGCCTCCAGGATCGCCCGCTGCGCGCGCTCGACGTCGTACTCCAGCCGCCGCCATGTCGCCGTCCGCGCGTCGAGGTCGAGCACCATGTACGCCGCGCGGGGGTCGCCGTCGCGCGGCTGCCCGACCGACCCCGGGTTGAGCAGCCAGCGCGCATCGCCCAACTGCAGCGTCCCCGGCTCGGCATAGCCGCCCTCCGCTCTGCCGCTTGCGCCCGCCGCGTAGGCCAGGGGCACGTGGCTGTGCCCGATCAATCCCAGGTCGTGCCGCAGCAGCTCGAGGCAGCTTTGTGCCGTCCGCTGGTCGATCACGTACTCCCACACCGGGTCGCGCGGGCTGGCGTGGTAGAGCTCGACCCCGGCACGCTCGCCGCTTGGCTCCAGCGACCGCAGCAACGCCAGCGCCTCCTCGCTCAACACCTCCTGCGCCCATCGGGCGGCGATGGCGGCGTCGTGGGCAAACACGCTGATGTCGACGCTGCCGTTGACCACCAGGTCGTGATTGCCGGCCAGGCAGATGTCCGCCAGCTCGACGAGGGTCGTGGTGCACGCTTCGGGGTCGGCGTTGTAGCCGACCAGGTCGCCGAGGCACCAGAGCTCCGTCACGTCCTCGCCGTCGACGCCCTGAAGCACCGCCTCGAGCGCCGGCAGGTTGCCGTGCACATCGGAGAGAACGACGATCCTCATGCGACATCCCGTGTCTGTGGGTGCAGGCCGGGGCGCATGTGCCGGTACTCTATCCGCGCTGTGCGCCGCGCTCTCCTGCTTGCGCTGCCGCTGGCCGGGCTCGGCGTCTGGCTGTGGACGTCCGCTCAGCTGCCCGGCGACACGGCCCAGGTGCCCGCGGCGAGCGTGTTCACCCGCGCCCAGATCGACACCGCGCAGGACTATCGCACGGCCGGCTACGCGATCACCCTGGCGGCGCTCGCGGCGCAGGTGCTCGTGGCCTGGCTGGTCGCGTGGCGCACTCGCGGGCGCCTCGGGCGGTTCCCGGCGGTGATCACGCTGGCTGCCTCGGCTGCCGTTGTGCAGCTGGCCGCGCTGCCCTTCGGGTACGCGCTGCACCGCCGCGCCGTCGAAGCCGGGCTCGATCTGCAGAGCGACGGCGCCTGGCTTCTCGACGCGCTGGTCGCGGCAGCCGTGACCACCCTCGCCGTCACGGTGGTCTACCTGCTGGCCCGGCCGCTCTACCGGCGGTGGGGCTCGGTCGCCGTCGCGCTCGCGGCGTGGCTGGCCGTGGCCCTCTTCACCCTCGTGCAGCCGATCGTCGTCGACCCGCTGTTCACGTCCACCTCACCGCTGCCGGCGGGCGCGGCCAGGACGGTCGCCGGCCTGGAGAGGCGGATGCATGTCCACCCGGCCTCCGTCACAGTGGCGGACGCCTCCACCCGGACGACGGCCGAGAACGCGGAGGTGGACGGGCTGGGGCCGACGGTGCGGGTTGTGGTCGACGACACGGCTTTGCACGAGCCCGCGCCCGCCTTCCGCGCCCTGATCGCCCACGAGCTGGCACATGTCCAGCGCAGCCACACGCTCGAGGGCGTGCTCTGGTTCGGCGTGATCGGCGTGCCCGCGATCCTCCTGGTGCTGGCCGCCGCCCGCCGGCTGCACCGCGGGTCGCTGCTCGGGGCGGAGGCGGCGCCCACGCTGGTCGCGTGCGCCGTGACCGCGGCCGTCCTGCTGGTCCCCGTGCAGAACCTGGTCTCGCGGCGGATCGAGTCGGAGGCGGACTGGGTGGCGCTGCGAACGACGAGGGATCCCGCCGGGATGGAGCTGCTCCAGCGGCGGCTGGCGCTGCGCGACCTTTCCAATCCCGCACCGCCGCGCTGGGCCGTCTGGCTCCTGTTCGACCATCCGCCCGTCATGCAGCGGATCGCCGTGGCCAGGGCCTACGGCTCGAGCTCGTCCTCGTCGTCCTCGTCGTCGCCGTAATCGTCGTTGCTCTCGCCGTTGAACTCGGGCAGGTTCTTGATGCCCTCCCGGGTGCGCCACTTGGAGTAGTTGTCCTCCATCGCCTCGATCAGCTCCTGCATGAAGCGAGGCGACAGGTTGACCCGGGCGACGACGACGCCGGGCACCTCCTCCTCCTCAACCTCGTGGTCGACCCGCGCGAAGGTGATGGTGAACTCGTACGGCGAGTGGCTGACGTTCGCGAAGTTCGCGTAGACGCCGGCCATGATCTCCGGGGTGAAATGGATGTTGAGGTGCCGTTCCGGAGTCGCGTCGTCCATCGCGCCACCCTACTACG
>DASQYY010000070.1:0-18743 GCA_035638975.1 Gaiellales bacterium | reverse complement strand
GGGCGATCGTCTCGGTGACAGCCGCGTACATCACGTGGTTCTGCCCAAGGCCGCCCCACTCCTTGGGGAGCAGCAGACCGAGGAAGCCGTCGGGCGCCAGCGCCTCCAGGCTCTTGCGCGGGAAGGTCAGCGTGCGGTCGTTCTCAGCCGCCAGCGGCCTGATCGTCTCCTCGCAGATCTCCTTCAGCCGCTCGAGCAGGCGGAGCTGCTCCTCGGTGAAAAACCAGTCGGGCTGGAACATCGGGTCGAGCCCGGCCATGGCCGACTCAGGAGCGACCGTTGCCATTCAGGACTCCTCTCGTTGGTTCTTCCTGCGGTCGGGGGTTGGAAATGCCCCGTATATCCTACGCCCTCGGTCGCGAGCTCGGCTATGTCAGCGTCGCCATCTCTTGCGGCGCGCGCCGCTCGGCCTCGACACGGCGGCGCCGGGGGACGGGTGCCTGAGCGGCTGCCGAACGGCGGGCGGTACGATTCTCGTATGTCCGTTCCTCACACATCGGTGCTCTCTTCGGACACACCGGAGCGAACGGTCGAGAGCCGGTACCTGTACCGCATCATCAACACGGTCAGCTCGACGCTCGACCTCGACCGCGTGCTCCGGGCGATCGTGGATCTGGTCAGTGAGGCGATCGACTGCCATGCCTGCTGGATCTACTTCGTCGACCCCGATGACGGCGGCCTGGTGCTGCGGGCTGTGTCCGACCCCTACGCCACCCTGGTCGGGCGGCTGCGGTTCGAGCCGGGCGAGGGCCTCGCGGGGTGGGTGGCCGAACACAACCGGCCGGTCTTCATCCCCGAGGGCGCACCCGACGATCCGCGTGCCAAGGTGGTGCCGGAGGCCGAGGAGGAGAAGTACGGCTCGCTGTGCGCCGCGCCGCTGCGCACCAAGGCCGGGAGCGTGATCGGCGTGATCGCGCTGCACGCCGAGGCTCCTCGCGAGTTCACCCGGGCCGACTCCGACTTCCTCGTGCACGCCGCCACGCTGGTCGCCGGGGCGGTCGAGAATGCCCGGCTCTACGAGGACACGCGGCGGCGGCTGTCCCAGGTGGAGGGGCTGTCCGACCTTGCCCGTGCGCTGTCCGCTGCTTCGACGCTCGAGACCCTGCTGCCGGCCGTGGCGCGGCGGGCGCAGCGGCTGCTCGAGGCGTCGTCGTGCGACGTGCTGATCGCGGATGCCGAGTGCCGCACGCTCTCGCCGGAGGCCGCATGGCCGAAGGGCGCTGAGCCGCCACACCCCGTCAACGTCCACGAGCTCGGCCTCGAGCTGGCGCTGTCGGCGCGAGGGGGCGGCGAGAAGGCCAGCCACCGGCTTGCCAGCGCCCTCTGGGACGCGGAGGTCACTGGCCCCGCCCTGGTCGTCCCGATGGTGGCGGCGGAGGAGCTCGTCGGCGTGCTCGCCCTGCGGTTCGCCGGCGACCGCCGCGTCGACGCCGAGCAGCGGGAGCTCGCAGGGTCGATTGCGAACCAGGCGGCGGTTGCCATCAAGAAGGTGCAGCTGATCGACCGGCTAACCGAGCGAAACGCCATCAAGGACCTGCTCGAGGACCTCTCCCATGGCAATGGGCCGGCGGCGGAGCTGGAAGACCGGGCGGCGACGCTCGGCTGTGACCTCGGCTCGCCGCACCTCGTGCTGCAGGCGGTGCCCCGACCCGGCCCGAACGAGGGCAGCTGGGACGCGGTGGCCGACGCACTGGAGCAGGCGGTGACGCGGGCGTTCCCCGGGTCGATCTTCGACCGGCGCGACGCGGCCCTGCGCGGCCTGGTCCGGCTGAACGGCTGCGACGAGCAGGCGGCCGCGGAGCGGCTGCGGGAGGTCCACGGCCGGCTGGTGGCCACGAACCCGCTCGCGATCGGCCTCTCCAACAGCTGTGAGGGGGCCGAGGCGTACCCGAACGGCTTCAGCGAGGCGGAACATGCCGTCGTGGCAGCCTCCGTCGTCAGCAGCGAGCCCGGCGTCACCAACTTCGACGACCTCGGCGCGTACAAGTACCTCCTCAAGGTGTCGCAGGAGGGCCGCGTGCGCGACCGGCGGGGCGAGGCGCTGCAGCGGCTCGCGGCATACGACCAGCGCCACCGCTCGCAGCTGCTGCTGACGC
Source organism: Gaiellales bacterium (assembly GCA_035638975.1). Taxonomy (GTDB): domain Bacteria; phylum Actinomycetota; class Thermoleophilia; order Gaiellales; family JAICJC01; genus JAICYJ01. Next base: position 16,647 of record DASQYY010000070.1, on the reverse strand, counting down.
TCGAGGAGTACCTGCGCAGGCGCGGGAACATCGCCGCGGCCGCCCAGACGCTCTACGTGCACCCGAACACGCTGCGCCAGCGGCTGCGCCGCATCCAGGATCTGACCGGGCTCGACGTCGCCCGTGAGGACTGGCTGATGATCGAGATCGAGCTGAAGCTGCTGCGCCTGGATCAAGCCCTCGGCCGGTAGCCGCCGCATCACGGCGGCATCACATTCGCATCACGGTCGCGTCACAGGACGCGAAATTGGTGCTTGGGCCTAGCAATTGGCCCGGGAGTTTGCGACATTTCGCGCACCAGCGACGCGAAGGAGACCGGGAATGGCCACAGTCAGCGCACGTCCGCTCGCGGACACGATCCGCGCGAAGGCGGAACAGGATGGGATCAAGTTCTTCTTCGCCCAGTTCGTGGACATGAATGCGAAGCCGTCCGCGAAGCTCGTGCCGATCGAGAACTGGGAAGGCCTGGTCACGGAGGGAGCGGGCTTCGCCGGCTTCGCCGCCGGCCCGATCGGCCAGACCCCGGCGTCACCCGACATGATGGCCATCCCCGACCTCGCCAGCTACACGCCCGTGCCGTTCAAGCCAGGCCTCGCACGCTTCGCCTGCGACATCACCGTCCTGGGCGAGGAGTGGCCGTACTGCCCCCGCACGATCCTTCGCCGGCAGCTGGAGCGCGCGAAGAAGCTCGGGTACACGTTCAAGGTGGGCATGGAGCTCGAGTTCTTCCTCCTTCGCGAGACCGCAGACGGCGGCCTCGAGCTGGCCGACCCGCTCGACCGGCTCGACCAGCCCTGCTACGACATGAAGGGCCTGACGCGGCACTACGAGTTCCTCAGCCAGCTCTCCACCTACGTCAACCAGCTGGGCTGGGGCAGCTATGCGAACGACCACGAGGACGCGAACGGCCAGTTCGAATCGAACTTCGAGTTCGCCGACGCGCTGACCACCGCCGACCGCGCGATCTTCTTCCGCTACATGGTGCACGCGATGGCGCAGGAGCGCGGGATGCTGGCAACGTTCATGGCGAAGCCGTTCGGTCACCTGACCGGCAACGGCGGCCACTTCCACATGTCGCTGTGGGATGAGAGCGGGTCGACCGACCTGTTCAAGGACGACGACGACCCCAACGGCCTCGGCCTGTCGAAGCTTGGCTACCAGTTCACCGCCGGCCTGAAGAAGCACGCCAAGGCCTACATCGCGGTGACCGCTCCGACGGTGAACTCCTACAAGCGCCTGACGACCACCGCGGGCACGCCGACGTCCGGCGCCACCTGGTCGCCGATCTTCATCACTCACGGCGCCAACAACCGCACGCAGATGCTGCGCCTGCCCGGCGGGCACGTCGAGGACCGGACGGTGGACGGCTCGTGCAATCCGTACCTGGCGATGGCCGTGATCCTGGCGGCTGGGCTGGATGGGATCGAGAACGAGCTCGACCCCGGCCCGCACAACGACGACAACCTCTACGAGCTGTCCGAGAAGGAGCTCAAGCGGCGGAAGATCGAGCTGCTGCCGGCGAACCTGCTCGACGCGACGCGGAACCTGGAGAAGGACAAGGTGATCCGCGAGGCGCTCGGGAACACGGGCACCGAGGACTACGTCGACTACTACGTGAAGACGAAGCAGGACGAGTGGAAGGCCTACCACGAGCAGGTCACCCAGTGGGAGGTCAACCGCTACCTGACGCTGTTCTAAGACGGATGAATCGTGAGCTCGGCCCGGCAGTGGCGGAGCGAACCTGACCGTCTCGGGGGTCAGCCTTCGGGCTGACCCCACATGCACTTCTTCACATACCGCCTGCGGGAATTGCATTCCCGCTGGCACTGCCGAGCACGTGCGCAGATCCGTAGGATAGAGCCTCCATTGCTGTCGTCTGAAAGGGGCCGGGTCGCGTGAGCGGGTTGTGTGGATTCCTCTACACCGGGCCGGACCTGACCGACCACTCCAACGAATCAGAGGTGTTCACGAGGTGAGCTTCATCCTGACCTGCCCGAACTGCGGGCCGCGAGCGGTCGACGAGTTCTCCTACGGCGGCGAGGTGACGACCCGCGCCACGAGCTCGCAGGACGACCGCGCGCTGTTCCACTACCTGTACTTCCGCACCAACACCGCCGGCGACCAGCGAGAGTGGTGGTTCCACTCGTCCGGCTGCCGCGAGTGGTTCCAGGCGGAGCGGAACACCACCCGCAACGAGGTGCTGCGGGTGGGCCGCCCCGGCGAGCTGGCCGGGGCGGAGGCCGTCCCGGACGCCGCCGCTGCATCGGAGGCCGCAGGTGGCTGATACACGGCTGGCATCACGGCAGGGTGAGCTGATCGACCGCTCACGGCAGGTCTCCTTCACCTGGCAGGGCGCCGAGGTCAGCGGCTACGCCGGCGACACGATCGCATCGGCGCTGTTCGCCGCCGGCACCCGGGTGTTCTCCCGCTCGTTCAAGTACCACCGCCGCCGCGGCCTCATGTGCTGCGCCGGCCAGTGCCCGAACTGCCTCGTCAACGTCGACGGCGAGCCGACCGTGCGCGCCTGCGTGACGCCGATCGAGCAGGGGATGACGGTCAGCCACCTGAATGCCTGGCCGTCCCTCAACCGCGACTTCCTGCACCTGGTCGGGCGGCTGACGCCGAGCTTCGGCATGCAGGTCGGCTTCTACTACAAGACCTTCATCCACCCGCGCCGGGCGTGGCCGCTCTACGAGAAGGTGCTCCGCAACGCCGCCGGGCTCGGCAAGCTCGACCCCGAGCATCGGCGCACCGACCGCTACGAGAAGATCCACCGTCACGTCGACGTGCTGGTGATCGGCGGCGGCGAGGCCGGCCTGGAGGCGGCGGCGGAGGCGGCCGAGGCCGGCAAGCACACCGCGCTGGTCGACGAGGGCCTCGCGCTCGGCGGCTACCTCGCGTGGGGCGGCCCCAAGGGGCACGCCCGCCTGGAGGAGCTGCTCGGCCGCATCACCGCGGCAGGCGTTGAGGTCCTGCAGCCGGCGTTCGCGGGCGGCGTCTACGAGGGCCTGCTCGTGCCCGTGTACCAGGGCCGCACGATGCACCGCGTCCGCCCGGCCGAGCTTGTGATCGCCACCGGCGCGATCGAGCAGCCGCTCGTCTTCGGCAACAACGACCTGCCGGGCGTGATGCTGGGCACGGCTGCGCGACGGCTCGTCAACCAGTTCCGGGTGATGCCCGGCGAGGAGGCGGTTGTCGTCACGTCCAGCGATGAGGGCTTCGACGCCGCGTGCGACCTGACTGACGGCGGCGTCAACGTCGTCGCCGTGGCCGATGCGCGCCCCAACGCCGACGGCAGCCGCGTCGAGGACGCCGGCATCGAGTACCTGCCCGGCTTCCAGCCGCTGCAGGCGAAGGGGTCGAAGGCGGTCTCCGGCGTTGTCGTCACGCGCAACGGGGAGAGCCGCTCCTTCGGCTGCGACCTGCTCGTCATGGCGGGCGGGAGCGTCGGCCACACGGCCTTCGTCACCCAGGGCGGCGGCACCATCCGCTACGACCGCGAGCGGCGGCGCTACGTCCCCGACTCACTGCCCAAGGGCATGCGGGTCGTCGGCTCTGCGGCGGGGACGGCCGCGGCCGCCGGGGCGGTGCCGGCGAAGGCGCCGAAGACCTCGTGCAAGCAGATGGTCTGCTTCTGCGAGGACGTCACAACCAAGGACATCGGCCTGTCGCTGGACGAGGGCTTCCGCTCCCTGGAGCTGTCGAAGCGCTACACGACCGTGACGATGGGGCCCTGCCAGGGCCGCATGTGCCACCGCAACTCCGGCCTCGTGATCGCCGACGAGCTGGGGCTTGATCCGGACGCGCAGCGGGTGGGCGTGACGACCGCGCGGGCCCCGCACAACCCGACCAGCTTCTCGCTGCTGGCGGCGCGCGGGTACGAGCCGGTCAAGCGCACGTCGACCCATCACTGGCATGCCGAGCACGGCGGCAAGATGCTCTGGGCAGGCGACTGGAAGCGTCCCTACGACTACGGGGACGCCCAGTCCGAGGCGGACGCGGTGCACGAGTCGCTCGGCCTGATCGACGTGTCGACGCTCGGCAAGCTGATCGTGCGCGGGCCGGACGCCGCCGCCTTCCTCGAGCGGCTCTATCCGAACCGGTTCGGCGACATGAAGCTGGCGCGCGTCCGCTACGGCATCGTCTGTGGTGACGACGGCTCGATCATCGACGACGGCACCGTTGCCCGCCTGAGCGACACGGAGTACTACGTCACCACGACGTCCTCCGGCGCAGGCGGCATGGAGCAGTGGTTCACCTGGTGGAACGCCGTGTGGAAGATGGATTGCGAGATCGTCAACGTCACCTCCACGATCGCCGCGTTCAACCTGGCGGGGCCGAACGCCCGCACCGCGCTGCAGGGGCTCACAGACTTCGACCTGTCGAACGAGGCGTTCCCCTACCTGGGCGCCGGCCAGGCCCAGATCGCCGGCGTCCCCTGCCTGGTCCTCCGCATCGGGTTCGTGGGTGAGCTCGGGTACGAGATCCATCTGCCGTCGGCGGCGGGCGAGCACCTGTGGGAGAAGCTGATGGAGGCCGGCGAGCCGTACGCGGTCAAGCCCTTCGGCCTCGAGCCCCAGCGCGTCCTTCGCCTCGAGAAGATGCACATCATCGTCGGCCAGGACACGAATGCGGAGTCCAACCCGCTCGAGGCCGGGATGCCGTGGATCGTCAAGCTCGACAAGGAGTCGGACTGGATCGGGCGCTACGCGATCGAGTGGTACAAGAACCGTGGCGACCGCTTCGCGCTGGTCGGCTGGGAGGCGCAGAACGGCAAGGTGCCGGTTGAAGGGACCCAGGTGATCGGCTCCGACGGCGGCCCCGCCGGGCGCATCACCAGCTCGCGGTTCTCGCGTCGCCTCGGCAAGGCGATCGGCATCGCCTGGGTGCCGCTGTCCATGTCGGAGGATGGCACCGGCATCACCATCTCCGACCCGAGCGGCGCCACGATCCCGGCGACCGTCACCCACAAGGCCTTCTACGACCCCGACGGAGAGAGGTTGCGTTCGTGAGCAGCGATCCGTTTGCATTCCTGTCACCCGCCGCCGCGCAGGACGTCGCGCTGCGCACGCCCATGGAGCGGAACCACCGCGCCGCCGGCGCCGAGCTCGAGGACCGCGACGGCTGGCGCATCGCCTCGTACCCCGCGAACGGCGGCGCGTCCGCCTGGCTGGCCGACGTCTCCCATGTCGGGAAGATCGACGTGCGCGGCTCGAGCGCGAAGATCGACACGCTGACCGGCGGGAGCGAGCTCGGCCGCGCCAGCCACGTGGACGGCGTGTGGACGCTCCGGCTCTCACCGACCCACGCGGTGGTGCTGTGCCCGTTCGGCCGCGTGGCGGAGCTCCGCGAGCGGATCGGGTCGGGCGATGCCGGCCTCACCGTCGTCGATATGACCTGTGGGTGGGCGGCGCTGATGATCGGCGGCGAGCACGTGCGCGAGGTGTTCATGCGCTCGTCCGCGCTGGATGTGCGGCCCCATCGCTTCCCGCCGGGCGCCTGCGTGGCCGGCTCGGTGATGCGGTGCGCCTCGATCGTGCTGAACGACGAGGGGCGGTTCTGGGTGCTCTGCGGCTGGGAGTTCGGCGAGTACATGTGGGAGTCATTGCTCGACGCGGGTGTCACCCTCGGCATCGCGCCGGTGTCATCAGCAGTGGCGCTCGGGACGGAGGTGGCGGCATGATCGGCCTGCTCCGAAAGCACCGCTACTTCCGCGACCATGACCTCAAGTCGAGCTACGACGTCGTCATCATCGGCGCGGGCGCGCACGGCCTCGCCACGGCCTACTACCTGGCCAAGCGCCACGGCATCAAGCGGATTGCCGTCCTCGACCGCAGCTACATGGGCGCGGGGGCGTCGGGCCGCAACACCACCATCATCCGGTCGAACTACCTGACGCCGGAGGGCGCGAGGTTCTACGAGGCGAGCGTGAAGCTCTACGAGACGCTGTCGCAGGATCTCGACTTCAACATGCTGTTCTCGCAGCACGGCCACCTGACGCTGGCCCACTCCGACCGCTCGGTCAACACGATGATGGAGCGGGCGGAGGTGAACCGGCTGGTCGGCATCGACTCCCGGGTCGTCTACCCGGACGAGATCAAGGAGCTGTGCCCGCAGCTGGATGTCAGCGACCACCCCACCTTCCCGATCCTGGCGGCGCTCTATCACCCGCCCGGCGGCGTGATCCGCCACGACGCGGTGGTGTGGGGCTATGGCAAGGAGGCCGACAAGCTCGGCGTCGAGATCCACCAGTACACCGACGTCACCGGCATCAACGTCGAGAACGGCAAGGTGACCGGGGTCGAGACCAACCGCGGCACGATCAACTGCGACACGGTGATCTCGTGCGTCGCCGGGTGGAGCACGCTGGTCTGCGACATGGTCGGCGTGCCGCTGCCACTGACCACGCACATCCTGCAGGCCTGCGTGACGGAGCCGGTGAAGCCGCTGCTCGACAAGATCATCGTGTCGGGCACGCTTCACATCTACATCAGCCAGTCCGACCGCGGCGAGTTCGTCATGGGCTCGGAGATCGAGCCCTACTCGGGCTACTCCAACACCAGCACTTTCCGCTTCATCGAGGACCTGGCGATGCACATGATCGAGCTGCTTCCCATGCTCGGCCACGCCAAGATCCTGCGGCAGTGGACGGGATACTGCGACGTGTCGCCGGACTACTCGCCGATCATGGGCGTCACCGAGGTGGAGGGGTTCATCGTCGACGCCGGCTGGGGCACCTACGGGTTCAAGGCATCACCGATCGTCGGCTATACCATTGCCGACCTCGTCGGCACCGGGAAGACCCCCGAGCTGATCGCGCCGTTTCGCTGGGCGCGGTTCTACGAGAACGACCTCGTGTCGGAGCGCGGCGCGGCCGCCGTCTCCCACTGACATCGAAAAAGGAGCAACGGTGAAGAGCAGCCTCGAGATCGCGCAGGAAGCAACTCTCCGTCCGATCATGGACGTGGCCCGCGACATGGGGTTGGAGGAGGAAGAGGTCGATCTGTACGGCAAGTACAAGGCGAAGATCGACCTGAGCGTGATCGACCGGCTCTCCGGGGCGCCGGACGCCAAGATCGTGTGCGTGTCGGCGATCACGCCGACGAAGGCGGGGGAGGGCAAGACCACCACGTCGGTCTCGTTGACGCAGGGCCTGGGGCACATCGGCAAGCGGCCGATCCTCTGCCTTCGTGAGCCGTCGTTGGGCCCCATCTTCGGCATCAAGGGAGGCGCCGCCGGCGGTGGCCTGACGCAGGTGGTGCCGATGGAGGACCTGAACCTGCACTTCACCGGGGACTTCCACGCCGTTGCCGCGGCGAACAACATGCTGGCCGCCTTCATCGACCGGCACATCTTCTACGGCAACGAGTGCCGCCTCGCGCCGCACGGCGTGACGTGGCGGCGGGCGCTGGATATGAACGACCGCAACCTCCGCAACATCGTCAGCGGCCTCGGCGGCCCCACCCACGGCATCCCGCGTGAGACGGGCTTCGACATCGTCGCCGCCTCCGAGGTGATGGCGATCATGGGCATGGCGACCTCGCTCCAGGACCTGCGCAGGCGGATCGGGTCGATCACGGTCGGCTACGACGTCGACGGAAACCCCGTCACCGCGGAGCAGATGGGCTGCGCAGGGGCGATGACCGTGCTGCTGAAGGATGCGCTCAAGCCCAACCTGATCCAGACGCTCGAGGGTCAGCCGTGCTTCATGCACATCGGGCCGTTCGGCAACATCGCCCACGGCAACAGCTCGATCGTTGCCGACCTCGCCGGGCGCAAGCTTGGCGAGTACCTGCTGACCGAGGCGGGTTTCGGCAGCGACCTGGGCATGGAGAAGTTCATGGACATCGTCTGCCGCGCGGGCGGCTTCAAGCCGAGCGCGGTGGTGATCGTGGCCACGGCGAAGGCCCTCAAGCACCACGCCGGCCTCGAGGACGATCCGCGCAACTCGACCGCCGACAACCTGAAGGCGATCGAGGACGGCTCGCAGAACCTGGCGCGGCACATCCAGAACGCCAAGGAGTTCGGCGTCCCCTGCGTGGTCGCGGCCAACCGGTTCCCGGGCGACACCGACGAGGAGGTCGCGCTCGTCCAGAAGCTCGCGATGGAGCACGGCGCGTACGCGGCGGTGCTCAACGAGGGCTTCTCACGCGGCGGGGAGGGTGCCGCCGAGATGGCGGAGGCGGTCGTCGATGCCTGCGAGCAGCCGAGCAACTTCTCCTTCGTGTACGAGGACTCCGACCCGATCGACGTCAAGATCGAGAAGATCGCCACCCGCGTCTACAAGGCGGACGGTGTCGACTTCCTGCCGGCCGCCCGGCAGAAGATCGAGCAGTTCACGCGCGACGGGCTGACCGGGCTCTCGATCTGCATGGCGAAGACCCACCTCTCGCTGTCGGCCGATCCGGCGCTCGCGAACGCGCCCACCGGCTTCCGCATCCCGGTGCGCGACATCCGCCCCTATACGGGCGCGGGCTTCCTGACCGCGCTCTGCGGCGACATCATGCAGATGCCCGGGCTGGGGAAGACGCCGGCCGGCTTCAACGTCGACATCGACGAGAATGGCCGCACAATCGGACTCTTCTAGCGGGCAGGGCGCCGACCCGTACCTGAGCTCGACGGTCGAGGGCCTGCTCGAGCAGATGGCCGCCCGCACCCCGGCACCCGGGGGCGGCGCGGCCGCCGCGCTGACCTGCGCCATGGCTGCGGGGCTGGTCGAGATGGCCACGTCCTTCGCGTCGGCGCACGGACTGGAGGCGGTGCACGAGCGCGCCCACGGCATCCGCGAGGAGGTGTCCGGGCTCGCGTATGCCGATGGCCGAGCCTACGGCGTGGTGCTGGAGGCGCTGCGGATGGAGCCCGGCGAGGCCCGCACCCGGTCGCTCGACGACGCGGTGTCGGGGGCGATCGGCGTGCCCATGCGGGTGCTCGAGCTGGCGAGCGAGGTGGCCACCCTGGCCGCGGACGTCGCCGAGACGGGCAACAGGAACCTGGAGGGCGATGCGCTGGCGGGGTCGCTGCTGGCGGAGGCGGCGGCGCGGTCGGCGGCGACGCTGGCGCAGCTGAACGCGAGCATGCTCTCGCGGCATGCGGTGGCGGACGCTCACCTGGAGCGGCTGCGGCCCGCGCTGGCCCGGGCGACGCGGGCGCGTGAGCGGGCGGTCACCGCGTACACGCACGTGTAGGGGTCAGACCTCCGGTCTGACCCCGTGGATGAATGACGTCAGGTGTCCGGGCTTTCAGCCCGGCACCGCTTCGGCTCGCTGTCAGAAGGAGTGGGGTCACGCTGAAGCGCGACCCACGCACCGACCGTCAACAGGGTCAGGCCGGTCGGCCTGACCTTATGGCCGCGGCTGAAGCGCGACCCCCACCCACCGACCGTCAGCGGGGTCAGGCCCCCCTGACCCCTACGGCCGCATGTGCTTCCTGAACCAGGCCACGATCCGCTCCATCCGATCGACCCGCCGGTCGGGGCGGGCGCTCGACGCCATCGAGTGCGTGCTCTGGGGATACAGCACGTACTCGACCTCCCGTCCGAGCATCCGCAGCGCGACGAACAGCTGCTCGTTGTCGGCCGGCGGGCAGCGCAGGTCGGCCTCGCCTTGCAGGATCAGGAGCGGGGTGTGGATGTTCGCCACGTGCTTCAGCGGCGACTGCCTCCACAGCGAGTCCACGCCCTGCGGGGTGATCGTGTCGCCGAGGCCCTCCTGGTTGTTGTAGAGGTAGCCGACGTCGCAGTGGGCATAGGCCGACACCTGGTTCGTGACGCCGTTCGACGAGACACCCGCCGCGAACCGGTCGCTCGTCGCCACCAGCCAGTTGACCATGAAGCCGCCATAGCTGTTGCCCCAGCACCCGAGCCGCTTGGGATCCGACAGCCCTGCCTTGACCAGGTGGTCGAGGACGGCGTGGCAGTCGGCCGCATCCACGTCGCCCCAGCGGCCGTTCAGCGCCGCGATCCAGTCGCGCCCGCGGTCGTATGACCCGCGGATGTTCGCCCGCACGACCCGGTAGCCCGCCGCGGCGAGCATGTGGGAGGTGGCGTCGGCCGCGGTCGGCCAGGCCCATGTCGGCCCGCCGTGCACGTCGATGATCGTCGGGAGCCGCCTGCGCCCTGCGCCGGCAGGGGACAGGACGAAGGTCTGGATCGGCCCGGCGGGCCCCTTGATCGTCAGCTCCTCCTGGGTCGGCCGTGCCCGGCCGGACAGCCAGGAGTCTCCGACCTTCGTCAACCTGCGCGGCGGCCTTCCGGGATCGAGCGCATAGACGTCCATGCCGTCGTAGGTACCGAGCGTCATCAGCGCCGCCACCCGGCCGCCTGCCCCAACCAGCTGCGACGTGCAGGGATCGAGCGCGGGATCGACCAGCTGCTCGATGCCATCGTCGGTCACCCGGTGGGGGACCTCCCTGCCGTTGTCGGGGATGATCGTGAGCCGCTCGTCGTTGCCGCTGCCGACGCCGGCAAACCGATCCAGCTCCGCGGTCAGCGGTGTGCCTGAACCGTCAGCCGCCACCCGCCAGACGATCCCGGGATCCTCGGACATCGGCGTCCGGGTGGCGAGCGCCACGCAGATCAGGGTGCCGTCCGGATCCCACGAGAAGCGCGACACCTCGCCGGCCAGCTTGCTGCGCTGGCGCACGCGGCCGCCGGCCGTGTCGACGACGTAGACCTGATGGTGCTGCTCGGGGTCGGCGGCGCGGTTCGCGATGAACCCGATCGCCTTCCCGCCCGGGTGCGGCCGGATGTGGCTCGCCAGCCAGGGGCCCTTCGTCAAGCGCCGGGCACGTCCACCGGTGGTGACGAGGTGAACGTGACGGGGGTGATCGAGCAGGCCCTCGCCGTCCATGCGCCAGTCCAGCCGCCGCAGCACACGGGCCGTCGCGGTGGTGTCGCCTCGGTCGTCGGGGTCGGCGTCCCGATCCCCGATCAGGACGTGCGACTCGTCGTCCGTGGCGAGCACGGCCAGTGCGCGCCCGTCCGGCATCCACTCGGCCTCCAGCACGCCCCGGCGGAAGCTGGTCACCCGCTGGGCCTCGCCGCCGTCGAGCGACAGGGTCAGGAGCTGCGAGATCCCCTCGTGCTCGCGGTCGGACAGGAAGGCGATGCTGCGGCCGTCCGGCGAGAACCGGGGCCGGGTGTCGGACCAGGCGCCGTAGGTGAGCCGGCGGGGCCGGCCGCCGGCGAAGCCGACCACCCAGATGCTGGAGCGGTCCTTGCCGGAGACCACGGTGCGCTCGCTGTAGGCGACCTGCGAGCCGTCGGGGGAGATGTCGATGCCGCCGATCAGGCGCTCACGCAGCAGGTCGGCGGGTGACAGGCGGGATAGGATGGGCTGAGGCATGGTCGGGGAGTATCCCCGGTTGCCGGAGGTGATGACGCGGTGAACGACGTCGCAGCATTCCTTGGCCGTTATCAGCCATTCTGCGGCGCGGACCAGACCCAGCTCGAGCAGCTCGCCTCGGGCGCCCAGATCCTCCATCCCGAGGCGGGCTCAGTGATCCTCGCCGAGGACGGCGCCGTCTCCACCGGCGTCTACGTGGTGCGCGAGGGTGCGGTCGAGCTGGTGCACGACGACGAGGTGGTCGACGTGCTCGACGTCGGCGAGGTGTTCGGCCACCCCTCGATGCTGACCGGCCGTGCTCCCGCCTTCACCGTGCGCGCGCGCGACCGCTCGGAGCTGATCCTGATCCCCGCGGATCTGGCGGTGCCGCACATGAGCAGCGCCTTCGTCGCAGCCACGCTGCGCGCGCGCATGGTGCTCACCGGCCACGTGGCTCATGCGCAGGGGGACGTTCGCACCGCGCATCTCGGCGACCTCGTCCACCGGCCCGCTGCCATCTGCGCCCCCCAGGACACGGTGCGCGAGGCTGCCCGGCGCATGGCCGAGAAGGACGTGTCGTGCATCCTGGTCGACGTGGGCGAGGGGTGGGGCGTGCTAACGGACTCCGACCTGCGCCGCAAGCTGGTGGCGGAAGGCCTGCCCTACGACACGCCCGTCTCCGAGCTGATGGTGGAGCACGCCATGACGGTGCCGCCCGACCGGCTGGCCATCGACGCCATGATCGACATGCTCGACCTCGGCATCCACCACCTGCCCGTCGTGGATTCGCGCGGGACGCCGCTCGGCATCGTCACAGCCACGGATCTCATGTACCTGGAGGGCCGCACGCCGTTCGCGGTGCGCCGCGGGATCAGCAAGGCCGAGACCCCAGACCAGGTGGTCGAGGCCGCGCGCTATCTGCCGCAGACGATCGTGGCGCTCACGCGAGCCGGCGTGAGCTCGGTGGACGCGTGCCGGGTGCTCGCCCTGTCCGGCGACACGGCGACCAGCCGGCTGCTCGAGCTGGCATGGCAGCGACACGGGACGCCGCCGTGCGCATGGGCCTGGATGGCGCTGGGCAGCGTCGCCCGCCGGGAGCAGACGCTCGCCTCCGACCAGGACAACGCCTTCGCGTACGACGAGTCGGGTGGCCCGGAGGTGGATGGGTTCTTCGCCGCCGTCTGCGACGAGGTCAACACCGATCTGGAGCGGTGCGGGTTCGGCGCCGACCACGCCGACGTCCTCGCGCGCAACCGGCAGTGGCGAATGAGTCGCATGGAGTGGGAGCGGGTGCTGGCCGACTGCCTGGAGCGCCCCGACCGCTCGCATCTGATCCGCGCAGCGGTGTCGTTCGACTTCCGCCACGTGGCGGGCGGCCTCGAGATCGTCCGTCCGCTGGTAACGATCGAGCGGCAGGCGCCGTCGCATCCCGACTTCGTCGCCCGCCTCGCCCGCACCGCCACCGACTTCACGCCGCCGCTGGGCCGGCGGGGCCGGCTGGCCACCGACGACGACGGGCGGATCGACCTCAAGCGCCGCGGGATCATCCCGATCGTCAACCTGGCCCGGTTCCACGCCATTGCCGCCGGGGTGACCGTGTCCGCGACGCTCGAACGGCTGATGGCCACCCAGGCGGCGGGTCAGCTGAGCGCCGAGGCGGCGTCGGAGCTGCGGGAGGTGTTCGAGCTGATCCTGCGTCTGCGGCTGGAGCAGCAGGTCGCCCAGGTGGAGCGCGGCGAGGAGCCCGGGAACCTGCTCGACCCCGGCGACCTGCCCCCGCTCACGCGCACGCAGATGGTCCAGGCGTTCCAGGTCGTGGCGCACCACCAGAAGCTGCTCGGGCGCTACGTGCCGATCGGGCTTTGAATCACCCTTTACAAGCATCCGCCCGGCATGCTTGACTAGTCGCGACACCTGTCACCAGGCATTGCGAAGGGAGCGCGTATGTCCGAAGTCGAATCCGGCGTTCCGGAATACGAGGGGGGCGGCCTAAGCCGCGAGACCAACTGGTGGGGCGCCTTCGTGATCGGCCTCGCCGGAACCATCCTCGTCACCGGTATCGCGCCGGTCATGGTGACATCGCTGGGCGCGGCCTCGATCCCGGTGATTGTCGTGATCACGATCACGGGCTACCTGCTCTGCCTTCTGCTGGCGGAGCTCTCGGCGATGATGCCGGAGCGCACCGGAGGGTCGCCGACCTACGCGTACGTGGGCTTCAAGCGACGGTGGCCGCGGTTCGCGGAGCACGTCAACGGCTTCACCTCCTGGGCGTACTGGCTCGGCTGGTTCCCGGTTGCGCCGTTGAACATGATCCTCGCGTCCTTCTACATCGCGGACAAGTTCAACCTGAACCTGACAAAGGGCGTGACGCCCATCCACACATTCATCGCGTACTGGACGATCGCGATCGCGATCGTCGGCATCCTGCTCGTGTTCATCCCGGCCTGGCTCGGCATCCGTCTGGGCGCGCTGTTTGCGACCGTGTTGGGACTGCTGTCCATGATCCCGCTCACGCTGCTTGCGATCATGCCGATCTTCAAGCCGGCCGTGGCCAACTGGAGCAACCTGTCCGGGTTCACGCAGCTCGACGGCACCGGCTTCTTCACCGACGCCTATGGGCACAGCTGGCTGGTCATCTACATCGCCTTCTCGTTCCTCCTCACCTGGAACGTGATCGCGATGGAGGCCGCGGCCTGCTACATCGGCGAGTGTCGGGACCCCGAGCGTGATGCGAAGATCGCGATGAACCTGGAGGGCCTCTACGGGCTCTTCATCTACACCATGATCCCGGTCGCGTTCGTGGTGGTGTTCGGAGCCCATCTCGCCGATCCGGCGCTGGTCGACCCGAAGACGATCTTCTCGAACTTCGCGTCGGCCGTCTTCGGCACCGGGGCGAGCTGGCTGGACTGGGCGATCTCGATCATGCTGATCATCGCGCTGATGCTCTCTGTGCTGAACGCGATCATGGGCTCGGCGCGGGCGCTGCATCAGATGTCGATCGACGGCGAGTTCCCGCGCATCTTCTCGAGCGTCAACCGCCACGGCGTCCCCGCATTCTCCATGGGGTTCAACGTGGTCTGCTCGATCGCCCTGATCTTCACCGGCGGCGCGGTCGAGATCTACTCGCTCTCGAACGTCGGGTACCTGGCGTCGTTCATTCCGGTGCTGGTCTGCTACTACCTGCTGCGTGTGGACGAGCCGGACAAGAGGCGCCCGGTGCGGCTACCCGGGTTCTTCAAGTGGATCGCGCTGGGAATGGCGGCCGCGTACTTCGTGATCTGGTCGTTCGGCGGCCTGGTCTACACCTCGCTGCCGAACCCGGCGCTCGGCGGCAACGACACACGGGTGTACTTCTTCATCGGATGGCTGATCCTGCTGTCGTACCTGCCGCTCTACTGGTACCGGAAGAAGGTCGAGGATCCCAAGCACGCCGGCGAGATGGCAGACGCCGCCGCGCCTGCGGCGGGAGACTGACCGGCGTCGATATGGTGGGGGCGATGCTGCGAGGCGCATCGCCCCCACCCGACCCCGATACGCTCGAGATCCGGCGGCTGATGGTGGCGTCGGAGGGGCGGAAGATCACCCATGACGTGATCGTGCGAGCGATGGAGCTGGCGCGGCCGCACGGCGCGACCGTGTTCGTCATGACCATCGCGCGGGTGTGGGGAACCTCGCTCGGCTTTCCGAACCCCGGGCTGATGCCCTCCAAGCACGAGTGGGACGAGCAGCGGCTGATCGTTCGCGGGGCCGTGTCCGCGTTCCAGAAGGCGGGGTTCCAGGCTGACGGCATGGTGCTGGCCACTCGCCGCGGAGCCAAGCGCATCCTCCGCGAGGCACGCCGGCGCCAGGTCGATGCGATCGTGATGGGCTGCGACCCCAAGCGGTCGATCCTGGGCGACTTCATCTGGTCGCAGGAGCCCCACCGTATCGCTCGGCGATCGCGCCAGATCCCCGTGTACCTGGTGGAGCGGTAGACTCGCCGTCGCCGTCATGCGCGTCCTTCTCATCGGATCCGGAGGTCGTGAGCACGCGCTCGCGTGGGGCCTTGCCCGCTCACCCGGGCTGGGAGAGCTGCACGCAGCGCCCGGCAATCCCGGCATCGCGCAGCTGGCCACCTGCCACGACGTGGGTGCCGGCGACCTCGCGGGGCTGACCGAGCTGGCCGTCTCGCTTGGCGCCGACCTCGTTGTGGTGGGGCCCGAGGCGCCGCTGGTGGCCGGGATCGGCGACCGGATGGCGGCCGCAGGCATCGTGTGCTTCGGCCCCGACGCGGAGGCGGCGCGGCTGGAGGGCTCGAAGGCCTTCGCCAAGCAGGTGATGGCGGCGGCCGGCGTTCCCACCGCGGCGTTCTCGGTGTGCGATACGGTGGCTGCGGCCCAGCTGGCGGTGGCCGAGGCGGACGGGAACGTCGTGATCAAGGCGGACGGGCTGGCGGCGGGCAAGGGCGTGTTCGTCTGCGGATCGGTCGAGGAGGCGGAGGCGGCGATCCAGGCGTGCCTGGTGGAGCGGCGGTTTGGCGGGTCGGGCACCCGGCTGCTGGTCGAGCAGCGGCTCGAGGGGCCTGAGGTGTCCATGCTCGCCCTCTCAGACGGCGAGCACGTGGTGCCACTTGCGCCGGCGCGCGACTACAAGCGCGCGCTTGACGGCGACCGTGGCCCGAACACGGGCGGCATGGGGTGCATCTCACCGGTGCCCGAGCTCGACCGGGGCCTGGTCGACGAGGTGGTGGCGACGGTGCACCGGCCGGTGATCGCGGAGATGCGCCGGCGGGGCACGCCGTTTCGCGGGTGCCTCTACGCCGGCCTCATGCTCACGCCGGACGGCCCGCGGGTGCTGGAGTTCAACGCGCGCTGGGGCGATCCGGAGACGCAGGTGCTGGTACCGCGGCTGGCTGGCGACCTGCTCGATGCCCTGCATCGTGTTGCAACCGGCCGTCTGGCGGGCGCTGAGCTCGAGGTGCGCCCGGACGCGTGCGTGTCGGTCGTGCTCGCGGCCAAGGGCTATCCGGATGCGCCGGAGGCAGGGGCGGAGATCGAGGGCGTGGAGGCCGCCTCGGAGCTGGAAGGCGTCAGCGTCTTCCACGCCGGCACGCGGCGGGAAGGCGACTCCCTGGTCGTCTCGGGCGGGCGCGTGCTGAACGTGTCGGCGACGGCGCACGACCTGGCTGCGGCGCGCGAGCGCGCATACGAGGCGGCCGGCCTCATCCGCTTCGACGGGATGCAGCGGCGTTCCGACATCGGCGAGGTGGCGGCGCATGTCTGAGCAGCCGGTTCCCGGCACGACGCCGGAGACGGAGGTGCACCCCGTCTGGGAGGAGCTGGAGGCG
>DASQYY010000069.1:0-9246 GCA_035638975.1 Gaiellales bacterium | reverse complement strand
CACGCTGCCGTGGGCCATGACGGCGTAGTACGCGCTCGTGGTCGACATCCAGGTGGAGCCGTCGTAGGCGGTGATGGTGTGCCCGTAGCCGCGCCACTTCTGGTCGAGCGGGGCCAGCCAGCTTCGCACCGCGGCGACCATGAGCGGCTGCTGCGGCCACATGCGTGTTCGCCTGACCGGCATGTCGAACACCTCGGCGCGGAAGTCGACGACGCCATGGAGATGGTTGAGCGCGAGCGGTTGGGCGGGATCCGGCGTGCGCCAGGCCGGAAAGACGCGGTAGGCGGCGGTATTGGCCACGTCGGCCGAGAGGTCCTCGACGGTCGGGTGCTCGGTGTTGGTCGGGTCGCGGAGCGGGCCGCCCGGCCTGCGCGGATCGAGGATCCCGCAGCCCGGCTCGATCTCCGTGATGTGGACGTGGTGGTCGCCGTGGCGGATGTCCCCGATCCACGTGCCCCGGCTGACGTATGTCCCCGCGGGCAGCCTCGGGATGACGTGGTAGTAGAAGAAGGGCCCGATCCTCAGGTGCGGGAAGGCTCCCCCTGTCACCTCGTCGCCGATCACGCCGGAGGTCATTGCGTAGACGGGGGCCCTGTCGATGCTGGTGGAGACGTCCACGCCGGTGTGCGCGTACATCGGATCCTCGCCATGCGTGTCGTTGAAGCCGGCGCGGATCTGGTGAGGAGACTGCCGCGGTGCGAGCGGCCACCAGGCCGACGGCGCCGGCGCATAGAAGCAGCGCCGGTCGATCAGGGCGAGCGTCGGCCTGGTCACCGGATGGGAGCGAAGCGCGTGTGCAGGTGCAGCGGCTGCCAGCCAGAGAGCGACGAGCGCCGCGAGGCCTGCGACGGTGCGGAATGTCCAGGTCATGGCGTCCCCTCGATCTCCATCAGCCGGCGGCGAAGCGCACGCGGGAAGGTCTTCGGGTGCGCCGCCGACCGAGACGCGCTTGTCGAGCGCTCCACCTGCCCCGCGCCCGACGCGCCGCTGGGTACGGCCAGCATGTAGATGTTGCCGTTGGACGTGGTCGACGTGCACCGGTAGCTGTCGAAGTACAGGTCGGTCGATCCATCCGCCTGCGGCTCGGCCGAGAGCTCCTCGCCCCCGTCACGGCCGGCCGGCATGTCGGCAAGCGTGTTCAGCACGCCGGCCGTGGTGTAGCTCTCGAACGTCACACGGCGGCCGCAGCCACCGGGCGACTGCAGGAAGTACACGGTGCCGTCCGGGCCGATCGCCGACTCGTAGTCGAGCAGACCGGTTGGGTGCGGGATCCGCAGCGCTTTGCCCGTCGAGATCTGGTAGCGGTGGACGCTGGCGCGCTGGTACTCGTCCTTCATCGACACCCAGGTGACCCAGTCGCCGTTGATCTGCGGCGAGGACAGCGTCCCCACCGCCCGGCTGCCCTGGAATTCGGCCAGCACCGTTACCGCGCCCGTCTGCACGTTCTCGAGAATGATCCGACGCGTGTCGGGCGTCGCCCGGCGGTTCAGCCGCCCGAACACCAGCCAGTGGCCCGAAAGCGCCGGCTCATACTCCCACCGGTCCGTGTCCACGGACGGGCCTGGCTTCGCCCAGGCCTGCGTCTGCCAGTCGTAGAACTTCACGTCCGAGTTGCCGCCGCGATCCTGCTGGTAGGCCGCCGTCGACGACGACGAGTCGACACTCCACGCCCACCCGATGCCCCGCCGGTTCATCTTCAATCGCTTCTGTGCCCCGACCCGCAGCAGGGCTCGCGGCACGCCCCGCCGATACAGCGTCCAGGCGAACACCGGAACGCTCGTCGTCGCATCGACGGTTGCGGAGGGATCCCACGTATCCCCGCGACCCGTGACCACCGGAGCGATCACCGCGGCGCCGGCGCGCGGCGGGCCGGCGAGCAGCGCGGCCCCCGCCACGACGACGCAGGCGGCGAGCCAAAGCGGACCGCGACCACGCGGCGGCACACCGGCGACGCCACTTGGACCACACCTTTGTGTCCGGCTCATTCGCCCCCCGAACTGAGCTTGCGCCAAGTGCAACGATGATCCTACCGGATCGGCCCGCCGCTCGTGATGCGACACCCTTTTCCACGGCGCGAGGCGGTGGTACGGAGAACTACGGTCGACCATCCGTCCGTCCGCCGATGCGGCCCACAACGCCGCCCACGAAGCTGCTGGCATCGGGACACGTCACGCGAGGAGGAGATGGTGATGGGCGCTGTCAGCAATATCGAAGGACGGATCTCACCGGCTCGGCTGGTCGGGTCGCGTCCGGGCTCGTTTCTGGTTGCATTCGTCCTGCGGCGGCGCCTGCGCGAGCTGTCCAAGTCGGTCGACCGGGCTCTCGCAGATCCGCGGGTGCATCGTGAGGTGCGCCGAGCGGCCGCGCACGCGTCTCGTGCGTCGCGTCGCGCGCGCCACGTCGGCCCCGCTCAGTCGCTGAACGACCGCTGCGTCGGCCGCGAGCTCCATCGCGCCGGACGCCATCTCGCGCACGCGGCCGACCTGGCGACCCACCCGCGCCGCTCCCACCGCGCGCGGAACGTCGCGCTTGCCACCGCGGCGGCCGTCGCAGCCGGCGCGGCGTACGCGCGGTTGAGGCCCGCGCCGCTGCCCGACCTCGTGTTCGAGGAGACCGACGTCGTCAGCGCCACGGCCGGGCCGTAGCACTTACAGCAGCGGCGCGACCACCGTCACGGCGAGCAGGGTGATCGAGAGGCCCGATGTCGCCAACACGGTCAACGCTGCGATGACGTTGAAGACATGGCCGTTGCGGTACGCGCCCATCAGCTCTTGGGTGTTCGACAGCCGCCAGATGAAGACGAGCAGGATCGGCAGCAGCGCGCCGTTCACGACCTGAACACCCACCAGCACGCCGATCACCGGCAGCCCGGGGATCAGCGCGACGGCCGCTCCGATCACGATCAGCACCGTGATCACGCCCGCGAACACAGGTGCCTCGCGGATCCGGTGGCTGATGCCCTTCTCGAAGCCGAAGGTCTCGGCGATCACGTATGCCGCCGTCACGGGCAGGATCGCGCCGGCCAGCAGGCTCGCTCCCAGCAGTCCGACGGCGAACAGCAGCTCGGCGTAGCGACCTGCGAACGGCTCGAGCGCCTTCGCGGCGTCGGCCGCCGACCCCACGTCGTGGTGCCCGTGCAGGTAGAGGGTGGCGCCGGTGGCCACGATGATGAAGCACGCGACCACGTTGGCGAAGATCGATCCGGTGACGACCTCGGCGCGCTCCGCGTTCAGCTGGTCGACGCCGACGCCCCGCTCCACGACCGCCGACTGCACGTACAGCTGCATGAACGGGGTGATGGTCGTGCCGGCGGTGGCGACGAACAGCAGCAGGTACCCCGTCGACGTGTGGATGGTCGGGACGACGATCGCCTTCCCGGCCGCCGCCCAGTCGGGGCGGGCGAGGATCGCCGCGATCGGGTATGCGAAGAACGGGATCGTCATCAGCACGAACACGCGCTCGGCGAGCTTGTACGAGCCGCGGATCACGAGCAGCCACAGCCCCATCGCCGCGATCGGAACCGAGAGCTGCACGGGCACGCCGGCCAGGCCGAGGGCCGCGCCGATGCCGACGAACTCCGACACACAGATGCCGAGGTTCGCGATCAGCACCGCGGTGGTCGCAAACAGCGACCAGCGCACGCCGTACTGCTCCCGGATCAGCTCCGCCAGCCCCTTGCCGGTCACCGCCCCCATGCGGGCAGCCATCTCCTGGACGACGATCAGCGAGACGGTGATCACCACCATCATCCAGAGCAGATCGAACCCGTACCGTGCGCCCACCGCGGAGTAGGTGGCGATGCCGCCGGCGTCGTTGCCCGCATTGGCAGCGATGAGGCCGGGCCCGAGAAACCCGACGACCGCGATCAACCGGACGAGCGGGCGGCTAAGCCGGTGGCGCGGCCGCAGGCTGCGGCCACGCTCGATCGCGCGGTCGCGTAGCGCGTGGACGGCCGGTACTCGGCGCGCCATCCACGGGTACCTTCGCCACGTCGGACATGCCGTCGAGCATAGCTACTCACCGCCCAGCAGGTCGAAGCGCCGGCGCCAGCCGCGCGGCAGCACCAGCTCGAGCACGTCGTCGACCGTCACCACGCCGAGCAACTGGTCGCGGTCGTCGACCACCGGCAGCACGGTCAGGTCGTAGTCCGTCATCAGACGCGCAAGCTCCTCCACCTCCACGTCAGCCGAGACGCGCGGGACGTGGCCAGCCACATCGATGATGTCGGCGGCCGGCTCCGCACGGAGCAGCTCGACGATCTGGATTCCCGCCCGGAGCCGCCGGTTGCGGCTCATGACGTACACCCACGCGAGCGTGTCCGGCGATGCCACGCTGCGCCGGACGCGGTCGAGCGCCTCCGCGCAGGTCGCGGTGTCGTAGACGCAGATGAACTCCGGGCTCATGAGGCCACCGGCCGTGGCGGGATCGAACCCGACCAGGGCGCGGACCTTGCGGCGCTGCACCGGAGGCAGCAGCCGGGCCACCGGTTCGCGGCGGTGCTCGTCGAGGTCGCCGAGCGCGTCGGCCGCGTCGTCGGGCTCCATCCGAGCGAGCACCTCGGCCACCTCCTCGTCGGAGCGCTCCTCGAGGAACTCGCGCAGGTGCTGCGCGTCGAGCTCCTCGAAGACATCGGCCTCCAGCTCGCCGTCGCTACCCACGGCCCGCATGATCTCCTCGCCCTCACGATGCGACGCCGCCTCGACCAGATCGGCGATCTCGGCCGGATGCAGCCGGGCGAGCTTGGGGTGCGGCACCCGCAACCGCACGGTCGGGACGTGGCCGGTGAACGGCTCGACGCTGGCCCAGTCGAGGAAGGCGCCGAGCGACACCCGGCCGGCCAGCCGCCGGGGAAGCACGCGCCGCGCCATCCCGCGCAGCCCCACGTCCACGCCGACCACCCGATACCAGCCGTCCAGCCGAGCCAGCTCGATCTCGTTGGCGCGCACCAGTCGTGCCCCGTCGACGTTGATCAGCTGGCGGTCGAGCACGTCCTTCTTGAGCAGCACCTCCTGCGCGCGGCGCTCGAAAGGACGAAGGTCGAGGCGGGACGCGCCCAGCACCACCGCGTCTTGGCGGATCTCCTTCACGGCCTCCGCGGGGACGAACACCTGCCGGGAGGCGACCGACGCGAGCAGCCCGCTGACCGGCGGGTACTCGGCATCGAGCCGCACGATCACGTCGTCAACGCGGCCCAGCCGGCCGCCGCCGCTATCGCGGAGATCTCCGCCGATCACCAGCGAGAGGTGCACGACGACAGGTGCCGGGGCCTCCGAGACCATGCCGTCTCACCGTACCGAACCGGCGAGAACTTGCACCCGCCGCCCAATCGGCCGCCAATCCGCCGGCGGCCGGGAGTTCAGAACAGCACCGGCACCCGCCGCACGGGCAGGTCGGGCTCCTCGTATCCGCGGCTCGGCTGCCGGCTCGGCAGCTTGACCGACGGCCGCTCGAGCGATGTGTAGGGGACGAGCGAGAGCAGGTGGCTGATGATGTTCAGCCGCCCGCGGCGCTTGTCGTTCGTGTCCGCGACGTACCACGGCGCCCACGCCGTGTCGGTCGCCTCGAACATCGCATCGCGCGCCCGCGAGTAGTCGTACCAGCGGCTGTAGGACTTCAGGTCCATGTCCGACAGCTTCCAGACCTTGCGCGGGTCGTCGATCCGCGCCTTCAGCCGCCGCGTCTGCTCCTCCGGCGACACCTCCAGCCAGTACTTGATCAGATGGATGCCCGAGTCGACCATCGCCCGCTCGAACAGCGGCGTGCTCTGGAGGAAGGCCGCTGCCTGCTGATCCGTGCAGAAGCCCATCACCCGCTCGACGCCCGCGCGGTTGTACCAGCTGCGGTCGAAGATCACGACCTCGCCGCCGGCGGGCAGGTGCTGGACGTAGCGCTGGGCGTACATCTGCGAGCGCTCCCGCTCGGTCGGGGCCGGCAGCGCGACGACGCGGAAGACGCGCGGGCTGACGCGCTCCGTGATGCGCTTGATGGTGCCGCCCTTGCCGGCGGTGTCGCGACCCTCGAACACCACGCAGATCTTCGCGCCGGTCGCCTTCACCCACTCCTGCATCGCGACCAGCTCGGCATGCAGGTGCTCCATCTCCGCCTCGTACTCCTTGCGCCCGATCCGGGCGGCCGGCTGCGAGCCGTTGCGCTCTGCCGGAGCCGCCGCGTCGCGCTTTGCCTTGTGCTGCTTGTGCTTGCTCACCGCACCCCCTGTCGTGCTCTCGATGCTGCCAGGGCACTCGATCCCCGCCCTCGCGCCGAGGGGATGAGATGCGGGGCACGACACGGACAGGCTATGTACCGTGTGCCCATGAGCATCACGGGTCGCGCGCGCACGACGGCCCCGACCATCGGTCGCCGGCAGGGGCTGATCCTCGGCGCCGCTGCGGTCGCCGCCGTAACCGCGGTGATCGAACTGCTCCAGCACTTCGTGCCGGTGCTCAGCCTGGGCGTGCTCTACATGTTCGCAGTCCTGCCGGTCGCAGTCTTCTCCGGCACGGCGGCGGCGGTGCTGATCGCGGTGGCGAGCATGCTTGCGTTCAACTTCTTCTTCCTGCCGCCGCTCTACACGTTCACGCTGGCAGACCCCAGCAACTGGTTCTCGCTCGGGGTCTTCGTCGTGACCGCGGTGCTGGTCAGCGAGCTCGCCTCCCGTTCACGCCGCAGGGCGACCGAGTCCGACCTACTGGCGGACATCGCCACCTCGCTGCTCGAGCGCGGCCCGGTGGCCGAGGAGCTCGACCGCATCGCCGACCGCATTGGACAGGCCGTGCAGGCGCGGGCGGCCCACATCGATCTCGGCACCGAGGTTGCGCCGGGCCCGGGCGAGCAGGTCGTGCCGCTCGAGGTCGGCGGGCGGGTGATCGGCCGGCTCCGGCTCGATCGGCCATCGCCGCAGGCGGTGCGCGGGGGCCGGCGGATCATCGGTGGGCTTGCATCCCTGGTCGGCGTGGCCATCGATCGCGACAGGCTGCAACAGGAGGCGCTCGAAGCCGAGGCGCTGCGTCGCAGCGACGCCATGAAGACGGCGCTGCTGCGGGCGGTCAGCCACGACCTGCGCTCACCGATGATGGCCATCCTCACGTCGGCCTCCGCGCTCGACCGCGCAGACTTCGACCTCGGGGACGATGACCGGCGCGATCTGCTTCACACGATCCGCACCGAGGGCGAGCGGCTCGACCGGATTGTCTCCAACCTGCTCGACCTCTCGCGCCTCCAGGCGAGCGCGGCCACCCCGGACATGAGCCTGTGGTCGGTCGACGACCTCGTCGTCCAGGCGATCTCGGACCTTCCTGATTCATCGCGCGTACGATCCGTGCTCGGAGATGCGTCGGCCGTGGTGCGGGTGGACGGCCATCAGGTCGAGCGCGTGCTCGTGAACCTGCTCGAGAATGCGCTCAAGTACTCGCCCGGCGACGAGCCCGTGCAGGTGCAGGTGGGTGGTACGCACCACGAGGTGCACATCCGGGTGATCGACCACGGACCGGGGATCAGCGGAGAGGACGCCCGCCTGATCTTCGAGCCGTTCCAGCGGGGCGGCGCAACCGGCGGGATCCGCGGCGCAGGCCTCGGCCTCGCAATCGCGAAGGGGTTCGCGGAGGCGAACGGGGGCCGCCTCTGGGTGGAGTCGCGGTCGGGCCAGGGAGCCACCTTCGTGCTGGCCCTCCCGGTCGCGGCGGGCGTTGGGGCCGCGGTGTGACCGACCGGGCGCGCGTGCTGGTGGTCGACGACGAGCCGCAGATCCTGCGCGCGCTGCAGACCAGCCTCCGCGCCGCCGGCTACGACGTCGGCACGGCGGACACCGCCGAGACGGCGCTGGCGGAGGCGGCGATGCGCCCGCCCGACGCGGTCATCCTCGACCTGGTGCTGCCCGACGGAACGGGCACCGACGTGGCCAGGGAGCTGCGGACCTGGAGCTCGGCGCCGATCATCGTGCTCTCGGCGGTCGGCGACGAGCGGGAGAAGATCGACGCGCTCGACGCCGGGGCCGACGACTACGTGCAGAAGCCGGTCGGCATCGACGAACTGCTGGCCCGGCTGCGAGCGGGGCTTCGGCGATCCGCCCCGGCCGGGGATCCGGTGATCACGATCGGCGGCCTCGTTGTCGACCTGGACAAGCGTCTGGTCACCGTGGAGGGCGAGGAGGTTCATCTGACGCCCCACCAGTTCGACATCCTGCGCGTACTCGCACGGAACGAGGGCAAGCTGATGACCCACCGCGCGATCCTCCGGGAGGTCTGGGGCCCCGGATACGGCAACGAGTCCAATCTCCTGCACGTGCACGTGTCGCAGCTGCGCCGCAAGATAGAACCGGATCCTTCACGGCCGCGATACCTGGTGACCGAGCCGGGTGCGGGCTACCGGCTGGTCGATCCCGACCGCTGACGACGCAGACGCACGCGCAGCACAAATGCCGTTGCGGGTTTCCCGTCCCCGTTCGGTACGTTCGCTGATGGTGGGCGCCTCGCGCGGGGCTTTGCTTGTCTTCAGGAATTCTTGAGACGGTCGTCGGCGACCTTCAGGCCGCCCTCAGCCGATCCTCTCTACGGTGAGTGCCAGACCACTTCCAAACCTGGAGTGCATGGCATGTACGACATCTACGCAGTTCTGATCAGCGCCGGATGCTTCGGCTTTTCGTATCTGCTCCGACTCGTGCTGGAGCGCGTCTGATGTCCGCCGGCAACGCGTTCGGGCTGATCGTGGCGCTGGCCATCTTCGCCTACCTGATCTATGCGCTGTTCCGCGGCGAGGAGCTGTAGGTGACTGCGAACGGCATCGCGCAGATCCTCCTCTACGCCGTCATCCTGACGGCGCTCGCCTACCCGCTGGGCATCTATATGGCCCGCGTCTACGAGGGCACCATCAGCTTCGTCAATGGCCCGCTTGCGCGCGTCGAGCGCCTCTTCCTTCGCCTGGTCGGCTCGGACCCGGAGCACGAGCAGAACTGGAAGGGCTACGCGGGGTCGGTGCTGCTCTTCACCATCGTCTTCACGGTGCTCCTGTACCTGCTGCTCCGGTCGCAGGGGCACCTGCCGCTGAATCCCGACAACCTCCCCGGCGTCTCCGCGCCGATCGCCCTCAACACCACCGCGAGCTTCGTGAGCAACACGAACTGGCAGTACTACGGCGGCGAGTACACCATGTCGTACCTCTCCCAGATGGCGGGGCTTGCGGTTCAGAACTTCGTCTCGGCAGCCGCCGGCATGGCGGTGCTCGCCGCGGTGATCCGCGGGTTTGCTCGCC
>DASQYY010000068.1:0-25107 GCA_035638975.1 Gaiellales bacterium | reverse complement strand
CGCGTCTCGGCCGGCTGGCGCGCGGCGCGGGAGGCGGGCGAGCAGTTCTCCGGCGAGTTCCGGTTCCAGCGGCCGGACGGCAGCGTCGTCTGGGCGCATGCGATCGGGGTGCCGATGCGCGACTGGGACGGCGCGGTGACGGGCTACATCGGCACGTGCGCCGACATCACGGAGCGCCGGCAGGCGGAGGCGGCGGTCGTCGAGTCGGAGCGCCGGCTGCGCACCATCACCGACAACATGACCGACGTCATCTTCGTCTACGGCATGGACCATCGGCTGGTGTGGGTGACGCCGTCGGTGGAGAGGCTGACGGGCTACACCGTGGCCGAGCTGTTCGAGCGCAACACCCTGGACGACGTCCACCCGGCGGACGCCCCGCGCATGCTCGAGCTGTGGCGCGCGCTGTTCGAGGGACACTGCTACACGGGGGCGGAGTTCCGGATGCGCACCCGCGACGGGGGCGAGAAGTGGTGCTGGAGCGCCGGCAGCCCGCTGTACGACGAGGATGGGGTGCAGATCGGCGTTCAGATCCGCGACGCCGACATCAGCCTGCGCAAGCAGGCCGAGCTGCGGCTGCGCGAGAGCGAGCACCGGTCGCGCGCCATCATCGAGACGACCAGCGACGCGTTCCTGTCCGCCGACGACAACGGCGTCATCCAGGAGTGGAACCGCGCGGCCGAGCAGATCTTCGGCGTGCCGCGGGCAGAGGCGGTCGGCGCCAACGTGTTCGAGCTGGTGGTGACCGAGTCGGGCCGCGAGATCCTCGAGCGCGGGCTCGGCTCGCTGGGGATCGACGGCGAGGCCACCGTCGAGCTGGTCGCGCGGAACGCTGCGCGGGGCGATTTCGCCGCGGAGATGCGACTGTGGCCGATGCTCGTCGACGGATCGCTGACGCTGAATGCGTTCGTGCGCGACATCACCGAGCGCAAGCAGCGGGAGGAGCAGGTCACATTCATGGCCTACCACGACCCGCTGACCGGGCTCCCGAACCGGGCGATGCTGGAGCAGCACCTGGAACTGGTGCTCGTGCGGGCGCGCCACGACGCGAGCGCCGCGGCGCTGCTCTACCTGGACATCGACCGGTTCAAGAGCGTGAACGACACGTTCGGGCACGAGGCCGGCGACGCGTTCCTGTGCGATGTCGCGACCCGCCTTCGCTCTGCGGCGCGTGCCGGTGATCTGGTGGTGCGGCTGGGCGGGGACGAGTTCGTGATCGTGCTGGGCGACCTTCCTGCGGATTCGGCGGCCAGCGTCGCATCGGCGGTGGCCGAGCGCGTGCACGAGGGCCTGGCCCAGGCGTTCGAGGGGTTGGGCGCGTCGTTCCAGACCAGCGCCAGCGTCGGCATCGCGCTGTTCCCCGATGACGGATCGGATCCCGCTTCGCTGTTGACGGCGGCCGACACGGGCATGTACGCGAGCAAGCGGGCGGGGCGGGGGCGCACATCGTTCCCGCTGGGCAGCAGGCGGGCCGCGTAAGGGTCTTCAGTCGCGCCGGTCGGTGCGCCAGTCGTCGACGGCAGCGGCCTTCCAGAGCCGCCGGCCGCGGAAGTAGCCGACGGCATCCGGGAACCGGGGGTGGTCCACGATCAGCGCGGCGTCGCGCCGTGCCACGCCCAGCCGCGTGGCCACCTGATCACAGTCGACCAGCCGGGCAAGGCCGTCGACCACCGGTGCCACCACCTCGTCGGGGTCGACGTCGGCCGGCGACTGCTCTTCCAGCGAGCGGACGGCGTCTGAGCGCGGGCTGCGCGTCTCGACCCACCGGAGCTCCCCATCGTCGCGCTGGGTACTGACCTGCCTGGCCACGAATGACCGCAACGTCATCGTGCGCTGCGTACCCGCCCGGGGTGGTGCCTAAACCTGCATTTCGGCCTGGCCGTTCACGCCCCGCCGGAAGGTCGCAGCAGCCGGAACGCGATGAACGCGGGGTTCTCGCGCAGGAAGGCCCAATCCTCCGGCCACTCGTCGCGCATCGCCTCATCCGGCTGCGGCTCGACCAGCCGCTCGATCAGGAATCCGGCGGCGCTGATCGCGCCGCACAACGAGGTCAGGGGCTCGCGCCAGTAGCGCACCGGCCACTCGCCCGCGCCGCCGAGCGTCCATGTGTCGACCTCCGCCTGCGTCGCGAAATACGAGCCGCCCTTCCGCAGCCAGTCCGCGGTCGGATGCTGTGTCGACAGCACCAGGTGCCTGCCCGGGCGGACCAGCCGGTGGAGCTCGCGAAGCGTCGCCGTCCGGTCGCTCAGATGATGGATCACGAGCGCGCAGATGACCAGATCGAACTCGCCATCCTCGAAGGGGAGCGGCTGCTCGAGATCGGCCCGGCGGACATCGGCAGACGCGCCGAGGCGCTCGCGGGCGAGCCGCACCATCGCGTCGCTTGCGTCCACCGCGACCACGTCGGCACCGTCCGCCGCCAGCTGCTGCGCGTACAGCCCGGGGCCACAGCCTGCGTCGAGGACTCGAAGGCCGCGCACCTCGCCCGCGAGCGACAGCACCGCCGGCCTGTCGTAGTGCGCGTTGAACGCGTTGTGCCGCGCGTAGCGGTCGAACGCCTCAGCGAGGGGGTCGTACTCGGACATCGCCTGGAGCGCCACCATACTGGTCGGGCCGGGTACCCGACCCGATACACTCCGCGCTCGACGGACGACGACGAGAGGGGCTCGACGTGAACGAATCGTATTCTCGGTGGTGGGTGCTGCTGACCTTCGGTGTGCTGCTCCTGCTGCTCGCGTTCGTCGTCCACGTCTCGAGCTAGCTCCGGCCGCAGTGAGCGCCGCCGAGATCGTCAGCCGCAATCCGGCCGACCCTGACGACGTCGTCACCGCCGTCGCTCCGTCCGGCGGGATCGAGGTCGACCGGGCAGTCGCCGCCGCCCGCGGTGCTGCCGGCGCCTTCGCCCTGCTGCCCGCCGCCGCCCGCGGCGAGGCGCTCCGGGCTGCCGCCGACGCGCTCGCGGCCCGCTCCGACGAGTTCGCCCAGTTGATCGTCCGCGAGGTCGGTAAGCCGATCACCGAGTCACGCGGCGAGGTCGCCCGCGCCGTCGCCATCCTCCGGTTCTATGCCGGGGTCGTGCTCGACCCCGAGGGCGAGTCCTACCCGCCCGCCGACGGCCGCTCCCTGCTCGTCACCCGCCGGGCGCCGCGCGGCGTGGTCGGGCTTATCACGCCCTGGAACTTCCCGGTCGCGATCCCGATCTGGAAGCTGGCTCCGGCGCTTGCCTACGGCAACGCCTGCGTCTGGAAGCCGAGCGAGCACGCTCCCGCCTGCGCGGCCGCCCTCGCCGGATTGATGGCCGACCACCTGCCCGACGACGTCCTCCAGGTCACCCAGGGCGGAGGCGAGGCCGGGGCCGCCCTGGTCGCGCACGCCGACGTCTCTGCCGTGTCCTTCACCGGCTCCGAGCGCGTCGGCCGCGGCGTCGCCGTCGCCCTTGCCGAGCGCGGGGCGGCCGCCCAGTGCGAGATGGGCGGACAGAACGCGTCGATCGTGCTGGCCGATGCCGACGTTGAGGCCGCCGCGGCCATGGTCGCCTCCGCCGCCATGGGATACGCCGGGCAGAAGTGCACCGCCACCGGCCGGGTCGTCTGCGAGGCTGCCGTGCTCCCGGCCATGCGCGAGGCGCTGGTCGCCGCGGTGGAGGGCATGGCCATCGAGCATCCCGAGGATGCCGGCTGCCAGGTCGGCCCGCTGATCAGCGCCGAGGCATGCGCGTCGGCCGTCGCCGCCGTGGGCCGGGCGACCGAGGCCGGCGGGCGGCTGCTCACGGGAGGGCGCGAGCTCGACGCCCCCGGGCACTACCTCGCGCCGACGCTGATTGAGGTCGATGACCCCGGTGCCGAGGTGGCGCAGAAGGAGGTGTTCGCGCCCGTCTGCGCCGTGCTCGAGGCACGCGACGCCGGCCACGCGGCCGAGATCACCCGCGGCGTGCGCTACGGGCTCTCGACCGCCGTCTACACGCGCGACCTCGACCGTGCGCTGGAGCTCGTCCGCTCCCTCGACACCGGGCTGGTTCGCATCAACCAGCCGACCGCGGGCGTCGACTTCCACGTGCCGTTCGGCGGCGAGAAGGCCTCCGGCTACGGGCCGCGTGAGCAGGGCCGCGCGGCACGGGACTTCTACACGTCCACGCGCACCGTGCTCGTCTCGCCGACGCGCTGAGCATCGCGCCAGCCGCTACTATCGGTCACGAGGTCTATAAGTGAGCAATGGCTCGACCGTGAAGGTGGCCGCCGACGTGGCGGCATTCGCGTTCCTCGACGGGGCGATGCAGGTGCTGCTCGTGCGCCGCCGCTACGACCCCTACGAGAGCTACTGGGCCCTTCCCGGCGGCGGCCTCGACCCCGATGAGACGCTCGAGCAGGCCGCGGTGCGCGAGCTGCGTGAGGAGACGGGGGTGTCCGACGCGTTCATGGAGCAGCTTGCGACGTTCTCCGAGCTCGACCGCGATCCGCGCGGCCGCGTCATCTCCTGCTGCTACCTGGCGCTGGTCGACGGCGCGCGGGTGACGCTCCGCCCCGGCTCGGACGCCCGCGAGGCGGCATGGCGGCCGGTCGAGGAACTGCTGGCCGAGATCGAGCGGGGCCCGGTGCTCGCCTTCGACCACGACCGCATCCTGCAGTACGCCAGGCGGCGTCTCGCCTACAAGCTCGAGTACCAGAACGTCGCCTGGAGCATGCTCCCCGACCGGTTCACCATGAGCGAGCTCCGACACGTCTACGAGGCCGGGATCGGCCGCGCCTTCGAGCCGAACAACTTCCGGCGCATCGCGCTCGGCTGGGGCGTGCTCGCAGACGCCGGGGAGCGGCCGACCGGCGGCCGGCCGGCGACGCTGTACCGGTTCGCCGAGCGCCGGCCGCTGATCCTTGCGGAGAGCGCTCGCTACCGGAGGGCGACGTGAGGCCGTGCGTCCCTCCGGAGCTGCTGACCGACCGCTACCAGCTGGCGATGGCGGCCTCCTACGTGGCCCAGGGCCGGGCCGACGACCGCGTCGCCTTCGAGCTGTTCGTCCGTGAGCTGCCCGAGGATCGGGGCTACCTCCTGACCGCCGGCCTCGAGACCGTTGTGCGCTACCTCGAAGATCTGCACTTCGGCGCGGACTCGCTGGACTACCTCGAGCGGTCGCACACCTGCCAGCAACCGCTGCTCGACGTGCTCGCCGGCGTGCGGTTCGAGGGCGATATCGACGCGATGCCGGAGGGCACCGTCGCCTTCGCGAACGAGCCGCTGCTGCGCGTCGAGGGGCCGCGCCTGGTCTGCCAGCTGGCCGAGTCGTTCCTGCTCAACCTCGTGAACTTCCAGACCCTGATCGCGACCAAGGCGGCCCGGATCGTCCAGGCCGCGGCCGGCCGTCCGGTGGTCGACTTCGGCTTTCGCCGGGCGCACGGCGGCGAGGCCGGGGTGCTGGCGGCGCGAAGCGCCTACATCGGCGGGGTGATCGCCACCGCCACGGTGGCCGCCGGCTACGAGTGGGGGATCCCGACGACGGGAACCATGTCGCACAGCTACGTGATGGGATTCCCCTCGGAGCTCGACGCCTACTGCGCCTTCCTGCGAGACCAGCCGGAGCGGCCGACGCTGCTGATCGACACCTACGAAACGATCGGCGGCGCGGGCCTGGTCGTCGAGGCCGCCCGGGCAACCGGGGTGGAGCCTGCGGCGGTGCGCCTGGACTCGGGTGACGTCGACGAGCTGGCGCGGCAGGTGCGCTCCGTGCTGGACGAGGCCGGCATGGATGCGACCGCCATCTTCTGCTCAGGGGACCTGGACGAGTATCGCATCGCGCAGCTGGTGAAGGACGGTGCGCCGATCGACGGATTCGGGGCGGGTACGAGGCTGGTCACCGGCGGTGACGTATCGGCGCTGGGCGGCGTCTACAAGCTCGTCGAGAGCGCGGGGCGCCCGGTCATGAAGCGCTCGTCCCGCAAGGCCACGCTGCCGGGACGCCACCAGGTGTTCCGGTCGCAGGACGGCGACGTCATCGGCCTGGTCGACGAGCAGCTCGAGGGCGCGCCGCTGCTTCGGCCGGTGATGCGGGGCGGCCGCAGGGTGGGGGAGCCGCCTTCACTCAACGATGTGCGCGATCGCGCGGCGGCCGAGCTGGCGGCGCAGCCGGAGCGGGTGCGCGCGCTGCGCGATCCGGCTACGGTGCGACCGTCGCTCTCGGCGGCCGTCGAGGCGCTGCGGGGCGAGCTGACACATGCCTGACCCATCCACCGACTCGAACGACCTCCTTCGCGGGCGCGAGCAGCTCACGCCGCTGCTGGCCGACAAGGTGGAGCGGCTGCGGAAGACGATCAACGGCGCCGGGTTCTCGCAGGCTGTGATCGGCCTCTCGGGCGGCATCGACTCCTCCCTTTCGCTCGCAATCGCCGCTAAGGCGCTCGGGCCGGAGAACATCACGGCCATCACGCTGCCCTCGCGACACACCGACCAGGTGCACATCGACGACGCCCGCGCTTGCGCGGAGGCCGCCGGCCTGCCGGAGGAGAACTTCCTGACCGCCTCGATCGAGCCGATCCTCGAGGGGATCGTCGCGACCCGGCCGACCGCTCGGGAGGCACCGATGCGGTTCGGCAACGCCAGCGCCCGGGCGCGGATGATCATGATCTACGACCTGGCGCAGGAGCGGGGCGGGCTCGTGCTCGGCACCGAGAACCGCAGCGAGTACTACCTCGGCTACTTCACGCGGTTCGGCGACGCCGCGTCGGACGTCGAGCCGATCTGGGATCTCTACAAGACCGAAGTGAAGGTCGCCGCCGAGCTGATGGGGCAGCCGGAGGCGGTGCTGGTCAAGCACCCGACCGCCGGCCTCTGGGGCGGGCAGACCGACGAGGACGAGCTCGGCTTCACGTATCGCGACGCCGACCTCGCCATCGTCTGCCTGGAGGAGCTGAAGCTCGACGTCGACGCCGCCGCCGAGCGAAGCGGCGTCGACCGCGACGTCGTCGCGCGGGTCAAGGCGCGGGTGGACGCGGTGGCCTGGAAGCACCAGGTTCCCTACGTCCTGTGAAGCTCGACCTCGACCACACCGTCATCACCGTCACCGACTGGGGGCGGTCGAACGCGTTCTACCGCGACGTGCTGGGAGCCGAGATCGTGCCCCGCGGGCCGGTGTACGCCTACCGGTTCGGCAACGCGCAGCTGAACGTCCACGGGCCGGGGTTCGACGCCCATCCGGTGCCGGATGGGCCGACGCCGGCGGGCGGCAGCGACATGTGCTTCGTCTGGCCCGGCACGCCGGAGTCGGCGGCCGAGCACCTGCGCTCGCACGGCGTCGAGGTGATCCACGGGCCGGTGCAGCGCGACGGCGCGCGCGGGCTGGGGACGAGCGTGTACTTCTACGATCCGGACGGAAGCCTGCTCGAGCTGATCAGCTACCCCGGATGAGAGACCACCGGCCGGCGATCGCCATCGCCACGCTCGCGGAGCGCCCGGAGCTGGTCGCCGAGGCGGTCGACATCGCGTGGCGCGAGTGGGGTCATTCGATGCTCGAGAGCGACCATGAGCGCATGCTCCGCGAGGCGGAGGAGGACAGCCGGCTGCACGCGCCGATGTCGGCGGGGTTCGTCGCCGTCGAGGCCGGTCGCGCGGTCGGCGTGGTGCAGCTGCACGAGTTCGAGATCGACGCGATCCGCGACCGGTCGCCCTGGGTGTGCGGCATGGTCGTGCGGCCGGAGTATCGCGGCATGGGAGTCGGCCGTCGCCTGCTCGCCGCGCTCGAGCAGTTCGCGGCGGCAAGCGGCATAGCGCAGCTCTGGGTGTTCACGGAGGATGCCGCGGGGTTCTATGAGCGGTGCGGCTGGCTGCGGCACGGCGAGGCGGTGGAGCACGGGGAGGCTGGCATCGTTCTCACCCGTCACCTGGCTGCTCGCCCGGCTTCGAGCTGACAACGACCGAGGGCCCTCCGCGGAGGGCCCTCGATGTGGCTTCGTATCGCGTTGCTGCTTACGCGGCGCGCAGCGGCTGCATGTCGGCCGACGCGGCCAGCTCGCGAAGCGCCTCGGCCTCCAGCTGGCGCACCCGCTCGCGGGTGAGCCCGACGATCCGGCCGATCTCCTCGAGGTTGCGCGGGTCGTTGCCGTCGAGGCCGAACCGCAGCTCGAGGATCAGCCGCTTGCGCTCGCCCAGGCGAGCCAGCCCCTCGCGCAGCTTCTCGTGCCGCAGCTGCGCCTCGGCCAGCTCCTCAGGGTTGCCGGCGTCCGGGTCGGCGATCATGTCACCCAGCTCGGAGTCGCCGTCCTCGCCCACCGGCTCGTGCATCGAGACCGTCTTGCGGGCCAGGCTCAGCGTCTCGGCCACCGCGTCGACGGTCAGCTCGGCCGCCTTGGCGATCTCCTCGTCCGTCGGCTCGCGTCCCAGGCTGGCCTCGAGCGAGCGGCGCGAGCGCTCGATCGCCCGCAGGCGGTCGGAGACGTGGACGGGCAGGCGGATCGTGCGGCCGCTGTTCGCGATCGACCGCTGCACCGCCTGGCGGATCCACCAGGTCGCGTAGGTGGAGAACTTGAGGTCACGGCGCCAGTCGAACTTCTCGACCGCGCGGTTCAGCCCCAGCACGCCCTCCTGGATCAGGTCGAGGAACGGCACGCCCTGGCCGCGGTACTGCTTCGCGATCGACACCACAAGGCGCAGGTTGGACTCGATCATGCGGCGCTTGGCGATCAGGTCGCCGCTCTCGATCGCCTTGGCCAGCTGCACCTCTTCGTCCTTGGTCAGCAGCGGGTAGCGGCCGGCCTGGCGCAGGAACAGGTCAAGGCTGTTGGTCGTCGCGATCTCCACGTCGACCACCTCGACGCGCTCCTCCGGCGCGGGCGGCTCGACGATGTCGACCCCGAGGCTCGCCAGCTCGTCGCGAAGGGCCTGGACGTCGTCCGCATCGAGGTCGATCTCCTGGGCCAGCCCGAGCAGCTCGTCCTCGTACAGCACTCCGCGCTCCTGGCCGAGCTCGACAAGGAGCCGGGCTTCCGGCTCGGCGACGACCTGGTCAGTCATTCGAATCTCCTCGCTCATGTGTTCAAGGCAGGCCGTGCCCCGGCCGCCGTGTTCTCTGAAACGTTCGTGCTTGGGGCGCTATTCCCGCCCGCGGCCGGTTCAGGTCCTACGCCGAACCGGTTGAGGCCGGATTAAGCGTCCTTCTTCAATGATCGACCACTGTTCGGATAGACCCCGCTCTCATTCCGGGCCCCTGTCCACCGTAGGTCGCACGGCGAACCAGAGGAATCCCCGGTTTGAGGTGATCGTAGGCCCAATATATCCCCCTCCGTCGGCGGTGGATAGGGGGTTCGACCGCCCCGAACGCAGTTCTTACGCGGTCTTAACCTGAGATACGCACGGCGCCGTCGTAGGCCGACGAGTACCAGGGATCGTTCAGGTTCCCGTACTGGACGACGGTGCCGGTGTGCGGCGCGTGGATGAAGACGCCGCCGCCGATGTAGATGCCGACGTGGTCGAGGTTGTAGAAGAAGACCAGGTCGCCGGGGGCGAGGTCACTGCGCGAGACGTGGGCGCCGGAGCCCCACAGCGAGACCGTGTAGTGCGGCAGCGAGACGCCGAGCTGGCCGTACACGTAGACGACCAGGCCGGAGCAGTCGAACCCGGAGGGCGACGCGCCGCCCCAGACGTACGGCACCCCGAGGTACTGCTGCGCGAGCGCTGCGGCCTGCTGGCCGAGCGTCCCGGCCGGCGGCGGGTTGTAGCTGCCACCACCGCCGCCGCCACCGCCGCTGGTGGTGCCGCCGCCCGACTCCTGCTGCTGTTGCTGCTGCGCGACCGCGGCTGCCCTGCGCGCGGCGGCCGCCGCGCGGGCGGCGTCACGGCGGGCGATCTCGCGGCGGAGGTTGCCCTTCACGCTCGCGAGCAGCTGCTGGCGCTGGTTGAGCTGCGACTCGATCGCGGCCTTCTCCGCCCGCTTCTGGGCGACAAGCTTCTTGGCGGCCGCCTCGTCCTTCTTCAGCTGGGCCTGGCGGGTGGCGATCTCGTGCTCGGCCGACGTGACGGCCTGCAGCAGCTGCTTCTCCGACTTCGCGGCGCGCTGGACGTATTCCACCCGGTTGACGAGGTCGGTGAACGACCCCGAGCTGAGCACGTACGCGGCGGGGTCCTCGCTGCCGTTGCCCTTGTAGGAACCGACGAGGAACTCGGCCAGCTGCTGCCGGGCGACCTTGAGGTTGTGCCGCGCGATGGTGAGCCGGATCGTGTTCTGGGTGATCTGGGCGCGCACGTCCGAGAGGTGCTGGCGGGCGCCGTCGTAGGCGTTGATCGACGCTTCCAGCTTGACGTCGAACGCGTTCAACTCCTGCTCGATCTGCTGGATCTGGGCGCGCGTCTGGCTGATGCGGTCGGCATGGACGGGGCCTGCCAGAGCGGCGACGGCAAATGCCGTGACCGTCGCCAGGATGCCCGTTCGGCGCGCCCACGTGCCCGTGCGGGTGCGCCGATGGTGTCCGGTCAGCATCGGCATGAGCGGGCACTCTACCAGCCTGAACCGACCGCAACGGCGGCCTATGCAGATATTTACGAGCATCTAACAGTCGCGATTGTTCGCCGGTTGACACATTCGGGCCGCGGCGAAGCCGCTGCAAACCGCCGGATTGGCGGCGTCGTTGACAGTGTGGGGTGTTGTGGGGTATTGTGGGGAGAAATGGGAGATCACCCCTGTGCTGCTCGGCGAATACCAGCAACGACTTGATGCAAAGAACCGCCTCACCCTCCCGGCAAAGCTGCGGTCGTACTTCGCAGAGGGGGTGGTGGTCACCAAGGGCTTCGATGGGTGCCTGCTTGTGTTCCCCCGCGGCAGCTGGAACTCCTTCGTCGAGTCGCGGCTGGAGCGGCTCGACCCGTTCAGCAAGGAATCGCGCCGGCTCAGCCGCTGGTTCTATGCGGGCGCGAACGAGTGCGAGCTCGACGGGCAGGGCCGGATCATGCTGACCCAGCCGCTGATGCAGCACGGGAAGGTGGACAAGGACGTCGTCGTCGCCGGCGCGCGGGACTACCTCGAGGTGTGGGACGCCGAGACGTGGTCGCGCGTGCAGGCAGAATCCGAGGGGAGCGTGGAGGATGTTGCCGAACGTCTCTCACAGCCGTAACGCCGCCATGGATCATGTCCCCGTCCTCGCCTCGGAGGTCGCCGAGCTGCTCGATCTGCAGCCCGGTGACACCGTGGTCGACGGCACCTTCGGCGCGGGCGGCCACGCCGCTCAGCTGGAGCCGTACCTGCACGGCCAGGGCTGCTACATCGCGATTGACCGCGACCCCGAGGCGGAGCTGTACTTCTCCCAGTTTGCGGCGCGGGCAACGGCGGGGACGCGGTTCATCAACGGCAACTTCGCCCTCGTCATGCGAAACCTCGTGGCCACCGGGCTGCGGGCGAACGCCGTGCTGCTCGACCTCGGCATCTCCTCCATGCAGGTCGACCGGCCGGAGCGCGGCTTCAGCTACGCCGCCGATGCCCCGCTCGACATGCGGATGGATCCCAACGGCGACCTGACCGCCGCCGACATCGTCAACGAGTGGGACGAGCGCGAGATCGCCCAGGTGCTCCGCGAGTACGGCGAGGAGCGCTTCTCCCGGCAGATCGCCCGCGCGATCGTCAGGCGCCGCGCCCGCGAGCCGTTCACCCGCACCGGCGACCTGGTCGACGTGATCAAGTCGGCGATCCCGACGCCCAGCCGGTTCGGCCAGGGCCACCCGGCGAAGCGGTCGTTCCAGGCGCTGCGGATCGCGGTCAACGACGAGCTGGAATCGCTGCGCGAAGGCCTCGATCTCGCGCTCGAGCTGCTGGCGCCCGGCGGGCGTCTCGCCGTCATCAGCTTCCACTCGCTGGAGGACCGGATCGTGAAGCGGTTCATCCGCGACGGCGCACGGGGCTGCACCTGCCCGCCCGACTTCCCGATCTGCGTCTGCGGCCACGAGCCGCTGCTGCGCTCCCTGACCACGCGGGCAGTCGTGCCGAGCGTCGATGAGCGGTGCGTGAACCCGCGCTCCGCGTCTGCCAAGCTGCGCGCTGCGGAGCGAACAACCGCCTGATGAGCCTCGCCGCTCCAGCACCGAGCCGTCCGGCACGCCCGCGCCGAGCGGAGCCGAAGCCCGCACCCGCGCCGCGGCGAACCAGCCAGCGCGCGACGCTGGCGCGGCCACGCGCGGGACGCTCGCCGGTCGGTGCCGGTGTCGTCTGGGTGCTGGTGATCGCCGCCCTGCTGGGGGGCGTCGTCGCGGTCAACGTCGCCGCTCTGCGCAACTCGATCGAGGCCGGCCGGCTGTCGGGCCAGGTCGCGAGCCTCCGCGCCGAGAACCAGTCGCTGCAGTCGCACGTCGCCGAGATGTCGGGCATCGGCCGCATCAGCTCGCTGGCGCGGCAGCTCGGCATGGTGCCCGCCCAGCCCGGGCCGGGTGACTACCT
This sequence comes from Gaiellales bacterium, assembly GCA_035638975.1. Taxonomy (GTDB): domain Bacteria; phylum Actinomycetota; class Thermoleophilia; order Gaiellales; family JAICJC01; genus JAICYJ01. Next base: position 12,710 of record DASQYY010000068.1, on the reverse strand, counting down.
GCGCCTGCATCCGGCCCGCCATCGATCCGGCCCGGATCATCCCTGGGTGGGGGTGCCCAAGGGCCCCGCGCAGCGCCAGCCGGCCCGCCAGGGGACGCCATGACCAAACAGGCGAAGCAGCGGCTGCGGCTGATCGTCACGCTCTTCGCGCTCGCCTTCTCGATGGTGATCGCCCGAGCGGTGTACATCCAGGTGATCCAGGCGGATGCGCTGGCGGCTCGGGCGCAGGGCCAGCAGAGCAGCACGGTCGTCATCCGCACGCCGCGCGGCGAGATCAGGGATCGCAACGGCAGCGTGCTGGCGGAGGACGTCCCGGCAAAGGATCTCTGGGCCCATCCCACCCAGGTGGTCGACCCCTCGCAGACCGCGTCGTACCTCGCGCAGAAGCTCGGGTACAGCCTGAAGCACAAGAAGAAGCTCGCACGCGAGGTGAAGCGGCTGACGGCCCTGCTGACGGTGCCCGGCGTGACCAGCGACCTGGCCCAGGTGCGGATCCTCCACCAGCTCGACCCGACCGTGGCCGACGAGATCATGGCCGGGCATCCGCCGGGCCTGTTCCTGACCGACACGGTCGCGCGCGCATACCCCGCGAACACCGTGGCCTCACAGCTGCTCGGCTTCGTCGACGACAGCGACTCGGGCGCCGACGGCGCGGGCATCGAGCAGCAGTACAACGGGCTGCTCACAGGCCGCAGCGCGAAGAAGCTGGAGATCCGCGGGCCGGGTGGCATCTCCCTTGACTCCGTCACCGTTCGCAAGCCGGTGGCGGGGCACACGATCACCCTCACCATCGACCGCTCGATCCAGCAGAAGGTGCAGTCGGTGCTCGACGCCACGGTGCGCAGCACCCGGGCGCACACGGCGACCGCGATCGTGCTCGACCCGCGCAACGGCGAGATCCTGGCGATGGCGACGGCCCCGAGCTACGACGACAACACCGTTCACGATCTGTCGCAGTACCAGTTCGACCGCGACAGCCACAACATGGCCGTCGAGTACTCCTACGAGCCGGGGTCGACCTTCAAGGTGGTGACGTTCGCCGCTGCGCTGACCCAGGGCTGGCTGAAGCCGGACACGCCGTTCCACAACCTGCCGTACAAGCTGAAGGTGGGCGACCGGATCATCCACGACGACGTGCCGCGCGGGCCGATCTCGCTCACGGCCGCGCAGATCCTGCAGCAGTCGAGCAACGTGGGGACGGTCACGATCGCCGAGATGGTGCAGAAGGACCCGCTCTACTCGTGGATTCGCAAGTGGGGGTTCGGCCGGCCGACGGGCATCGGGCTGCACGAGGCGGACCCGGCGATCCTGCCCCCGGACAGGTGGTACTCCTCGTCGATCGGGAACATCCCGATCGGTCAGGGCATCGCGGTCACGCCGCTGCAGATGGCGGCGATGTACTCGGGGATCGCCAACGGCGGCGTGATGGTGCAGCCGCACGTGATCAAGCGCATCTCGGGCGAGGCGCCGCCGAAGGTGCCGCGCCGCCGCGTGCTCAGCCCCGCGGTCGACCACACGCTGGTGGACATGCTGAAGGGCGTTGTCGACACCGCTGCCGGAACCGGCGTGCGCGCGCAGGTGCCCGGGTACACCGTGGCCGGCAAGACCGGCACCGCGCAGAAGGCGCTGGCCCATGGCCTCGGCTACTCGACCCGCAACTACGTCGCCTCGTTCGTCGGCTTCCTGCCGGCCGATGCCCCCCAGGTCGAGGTGATGGTCGTCGTTGACTCCCCGCGCACCAATATCTTCGGCGGCATCGTCGCCGCGCCGGCCTTCCAGCAGATCGCGAGCTTCCTGACCAAGGACCTGGCGATCCCGCCCGACCGCCCGGTCCACTAACGTCCTGGTCCCGTTGGAGCTGTCGAACCTGATCCCCGCGATCGGGCCGCTCGAGGTACGGGGCAGTGCATCGGGCGCCATCACGTCGCTGACGTACGACGCCGAGGCCGTCGAGCCCGGCGCCCTGCACTTCTGCGTGCCGGGCTTCCGTGCCGACGGCCACGACTTCGCAGGGCGCGCGGCCGAGCGCGGCGCCGAGGCGCTGGTGGTCGAGCGCTTCCTCGACGTCGAGCTGCCGCAGCTTCGCGTGGCATCGTCACGCATGGCGATGGGGCCGGCCGCCGACGCCTTCTACGGGCATCCCAGCCACGAGCTGGACGTGGTCGGCGTCACCGGCACCAACGGCAAGACCACGACCGCGTTTCTGATGTACGCCATCCTCGACGCCGCCGGGCTGCGCCCCGGGCTGCTGGGGACGGTGGAGTCGCGCATCGGCGGCCAGGTCGCCGAGGTCAAGCGCACGACCCCGGAGAGCATCGACCTGCAGGCGCTGTTTCGCGCCATGGCCGACGCCGATGACCAGAGCTGTGCGATGGAGGTGTCGTCACATGCGCTCGAGCTGGGCCGCGTGGCCGGCACGCGCTTCGCAGCCGCCGGGTTCACCAACCTGACGCAGGACCACCTCGACTTCCACCCGACGATGGAGGACTACTACCTCGCGAAGCGCCGGCTGTTCCAGACCGGCGACTGGCCGGCGGCCGTCAACGTCGGCGACGAGTACGGCCGCCGGCTCGCGCGCGAGGCGAACGGCCCGGTGTTGACGTATGCCGCCCGCGATGAGGAGGCCGGCGTGCGGCCGCAGGCGCTCGAGATCGGAAACGGCGGGGCGATCGCGATGATCGCGTCGACGCCGCGCGGGCCGCTGCCGCTCGACGTGCGGCTGCGCGGCGACTTCAACGTCGAGAACGTCCTCTGCGCGGTCGCGCTGTCCGAGCTGCTCGAGCTTCCGCACGAGGCCGTCCGGAGCGGCATCTCCTCCGTCAACGGGGTGCCCGGGCGGTTCGAGCCCGTCGACGCCGGGCAGCCCTTCACGGTGCTGGTCGACTACGCCCACACCCCGGACTCGCTCGAGAACGTCCTGCATGCGGCGCGGCGGATCACCGACGGGTCGCTGATCCTCGTGTTCGGGGCGGGGGGCGACCGCGACCGCGGCAAACGCCCGCTCATGGGCGCGGTGGCGCGCAGGCTGGCCGACCGCGCGATCGTGACCACGGACAACTCGCGCAGCGAGGACCCGGCGGCGATCGCCGGGGAGATCACCGGCGAGTTCGAGATGGAGGTGGAGCTCGACCGCCGCGCTGCGATCGCCCGCGCGGTCGAGGCTGCGCGGCCGGGGGACGTGGTGGTCATCGCCGGCAAGGGCCACGAGCAGGGCCAGCAGTTCGCCGACCGCACGCTCCCGTTCGACGACCGGGTCGCCGCCCGTGAGGCGCTCGAGCAGCTCGAGAGCCGGGCATGATCGAGCTCCGCACCGCGGAGATCGCCGAGCTGACGCACGGCGAGTCGCAGGCGGACGCCATCGTCACCGGCGTGTCGATCGACTCGCGGACGGTGCGGCCCGGCGACCTGTTCGTCGCGCTGGCCGGCGAGCGCGCCGACGGGACGGCGTTCGTCGACCAGGCAATCGCGTCGGGCGCCGCGGCGGCGCTCGTCCGGCGCGGCGCGGAGGGCCCCGGCCGGATCGCCGTCGATGACCCGCTGGAGGCGCTGGGCGTGGTCGCGCTCGAGGTGCGGCTGCGCTCGACCGCGACCGTGGTCGGCATCACCGGGTCGACCGGCAAGACGTCGACCAAGGACATCCTGGCGGCGCTGGTGGGGCGGCACGCCTCGCTGGTGTCGAGCCGGCAGAACGAGAACAACGAGCTGGGCGTGCCGCTTACGCTCAGCCGCCTGGAGGTGTCGACCGAGGTGGCGATCGTCGAGATGGCCATGCGCGGGCTCGGCCAGATCGCCTATCTGGCAGAGATCGCACGCCCCGACATCGGCATCCTCACCGGCGTCGGCCCCGTGCACCTGGAGCTGCTTGGCACGATCGAGGACGTTGCCGCTGCAAAGGCGGAGCTGCTGGCCGCGCTGCCTCCCGCCGGGGTTGCGATCGTTCCGCATGGCGAGCCGCTGCTCGAGCCGCATCTCGACGGCCTCGCCGCCCGCATTGTCACGTTCGGCGCGGGCGACGGCGCGGCCGTCCAGCTGGTCGCCTTTCAGCCGAACGAGGCGGGGGGTGAGGCGGAGATCCGCATCGACTCTCGAACGTTGCACGTGCCCGTGAGCTTCACCGCACCCCACAACGCCATCAACCTGACCGCCGCGCTGGCCGCCTACGACGCCCTCGGGCTGCCGCTCGACGCGCTCGGTGAGGAGCGCCTCGAGGTGGCGTTCTCGCGCTGGCGAGGGGAGGAGATCCCGCTCCCCGAGGGCGGGCTGCTGATCGCCGACTGCTACAACGCCAACCCGACCTCGATGCAGGCCGCGCTCGAGCACCTCAGCGCGGTCGCCCGCGGCCGCCGGCGCGTCGCCGTGCTCGGGGACATGGCGGAGCTGGGGGAGGAGGCCGATCGCTATCACCGCGAGGTGGGTGAGACGGCTGCGGCCCTCGGCATCGAGCAGGTCATCGCCGTCGGCCCGCGGGCGCGCCTCTACGGCGGGGACTGGTTCGCCACGGTCGCCGAGGCGCGGGAGGCGTTGCCCGGCCTGGTTCACCCGGGGGACGTGGTGCTGGTCAAGGCCAGTCGCTCCATGGGCCTCGAGGAGCTGGTGGAGGCGTTCGAGTGAAGCTGGTGCTGCTGGCGGGCGTGATCGCCATGCTGCTCTCGATCGCCGCCGGGCCGGCGTTCATCGCGTTCGTGCGGCGCAACTCGCTGGGGCAGCAGATCCGCGAGGAGGGCCCGGCCGGCCACATGTCCAAGCAGGGGACGCCGACGATGGGCGGGCTGGTGCTGCTGGCGTGCTCGCTGGTGACGTTCGCCGTGTTGACCAAGAGGACGACGCCTGCCCTCACGGTGGCCGGCGTGACGCTGGCATGCGCAGCGATCGGCTTCCTCGACGACTGGATCAAGATGGCGCACAGGCGCTCGCTGGGACTGTCGGGCCGCTGGAAGATGCTGGGGCTGCTGGCCGTGACGGCCGCCCTCGGCTACGTCGCCCACCGCGAGCACCTATCCACCGACGTCTACGTGCCGCTGCTCGACTTCCACATCGACCTCGGGCCGCTCTACTACGGGCTGCTGTTCCTCGTCGTTGCCGGTGGTGCCAACGCGGTCAACCTCACGGACGGCCTCGACGGGCTCGCCGCCGGCACGATGACGATCGCGATGCTGACCTACACGGCGATGATGGTGGTCGCCTTCCTCTCGCCGGGCGGGCTGACGCCGGAGGGCGCCGCCAGCCGGATCGACCTGGCCATCATGGGCGCGGCCGTCGTCGGGGGGTGCGTCGGCTTCCTCTGGTACAACGCGTACCCGGCCGATGTCTTCATGGGCGACACCGGGTCGTTCGGCCTGGGCGGCGCGCTGGCGGCGATGGCGGTGTTCACCAAGACGGAGCTGCTGCTCGTCCTGATCGGCGGCGTGTTCGTGGTCGAGGCGCTGTCCGTCGCGATCCAGGTGCTGTTCTTCAAGGCGACGCGCCGGCGGGTGTTCCTGATGGCGCCGATCCACCACCACTTCGAAATGCTGGAGTGGACCGAGAACAAGATCATCGTCCGCTTCTGGATCCTCGCGTCGATCTGCGGCGCCAGCGGGTTCGTCCTCTACTACCTGGCGTATTCGAAGTTCCGATGAGCGGGGAGCGCTTCGTCGTGCTTGGGCTGCGCCGGTCGGGCCTGGCCGCCTCGGAGGCGATCCGCCGCATGCTGCCCGACGCCCTCGTGCAGGCGGCGGACGATGCGCCCGACGTCGACCGCGACAGGCTCGCGGCGGCCGGCGTCGAACTGGTGGGCCAAGGGGACGTCGTGACGATGCAGGGAGCGACAGCGCTGGTGAAATCGCCCGGGGTGCCGGAGGGCCACCCGCAGGTCGCCGCCACGCGGGCGGCCGGCGTGCCGGTGTGGAGCGAGGTCGAGCTGGCCTACCGCCTGATCGAGAACCCGATCATCGGGATCACCGGGACGAACGGCAAGACGACGACCACGGAGCTGGTCGGCGCGATGCTGCGCGCCGGCAACATCCCCGTCGAGGTGGCGGGGAACGTGGGGCGGCCGCTGAGCGACCTGGCCGGCCGCGTCTCGCCGGAGGCCTGGATCGCGTGCGAGCTGTCGAGCTTCCAGCTCGAGGACATCGACCGGTTCCGCGCCCGCGTCGGCGTGATCCTGCAGGTCACTCCCGACCATCTCGATCGCCATGGCAGCTTCGCCGCGTACCTGGCCGCCAAGCTGCGCCTGTTCGAGAACCAGACGGCGGAGGACACCGCCGTGCTGAACGCCGACGACCCCGTGCTCCGTGACGCCGCCGTCCCCGGCGCGGGGCGCCGCGTGTGGTTCAGCCGCGACCAGTCCGACCGGATCGACTGGGAACATTCGGCGATTCGTGGTGACCACAACCTCGAGAACACCCTCGCCGCGGCTGCAGCCGCGGAGGCTGTCGGCGTGCCCCGTGAGGCGCGCGATCGCGCGCTGCGCGCGTTCACCCCGCCGCCGCACCGGTTGCAGACCGTTGCCACACGCGACGGCGTGGCGTTCGTCGACGACTCCAAGGCGACCAACCCCGAGGCGGCCATCAAGGCGCTGACCGCATACGAGGACGGCGTCCGGTTGATCCTGGGCGGCTCGCTCAAGGGCTCATCGTTTGCAGAGTTGGCGACGGCTGTTGCGCACGGCCCTGTTGTCTCGGTGGACGTGTACGGGGAGGCGGCCGGCCAGATCGCGGCCGCGCTGGCGGATGCCCGTGTCCCGCATCGCACGCATCCCCACCTCGCGGACGCCGTGCGGGCGGCCGCGGCGGGCGCGAGCCCCGGGGACGTCGTCTTGCTGTCGCCCGCGTGCGCCAGCTTCGACGAGTTCCGAGACTACGCCGAGCGCGGGGACGTCTTCGCGCAGCTCGCCGCGGAGGTCGCGGTTGGTCGCTGACGTCCAGCGTGTGCGCCGCCGCGCGGCCCGCTCGAGCCCCCAGCTCGAATACCACCTGCTGCTCCTGGTCACGCTGGGGCTGGTCGCCTTCGGCCTGATCATGGTCTACAGCGCGTCCAGCGGGACTGCGGTGGTGGAGGGGCACGACCCGGCGGGGACGCTGGCGAAGCAGGCGGTGTACGCGGCGGTCGGGGTCGCGTCGATGCTCTTCCTGGCCCGGTTCTCCTATCGGCGGCTGCGCTACTTCGCCGCGCCGATCCTGTTCGCGACCGTCGCCCTGCTGATCGCCGTCAAGGTGCCGGGGATCGGCGTCAGCATCAAGGGTGCCCAGCGGTGGATCTACGTGGGGCCGATCTCGCTGCAGCCGTCGGAGTTCGCAAAGGCGGCGGTGCTGATCTTCGTCTCAGCGGTGCTGGCGTCGCGCAAGCGTCCGCCGCGCACGGTGGTGCAGCTGTTCAACCCGGTCGGCGCCGTGGTGCTGGTCGTGCTGCTCCTCATTCATTCCGAGCCTGATCTGGGCACCTCGATCGCGATCGCTCTGATGGTCTGCGGCGTGCTGCTGGTCGCCGGGACGCCGTTGCGGCTGTTCACGAGCGTTGCGCTGGTCGGCGCGATCGGCGTCGCCTACACCATCGCCCGCGAGCCATACCAGATGGACCGTATCCGCACCTTCCTCGACCCCTGGAAGGACCCGGCCGGCGCCGGCTACCAGAGCATCCAGGCCCTGTACGCGCTCGGCTCCGGCGGCATCACTGGTGTCGGAATAGGCAACGGAACCCAGAAGATCGGCTTCCTGCCGGAGGCGCCCACCGACATGATCGGGGCCGTGATCGGCGAGGAGCTCGGGCTGATCGGGATCCTCGGCGTCACGCTCGCCTTCGCCGTCTTCACCTACTGCGGATTCCGTATCGCGATGCGCTGCAAGGATCCGTTCGGCACGTACCTCGTCGCCGGCGCCACCACGCTGGTCGCCGGCCAGGCGATCGTCAACTTCGGGGCAGTGCTCGGCTTCCTGCCGCTGACGGGCGTGCCGCTGCCGCTGATAAGCTCGGGCGGGTCGAGCCTGGTGGTGATGCTGAGCCTGGTCGGGGTGATGCTCAACGTGGCCGACTCGCGCGCCGCAGCAGGCGCATCAGCAAAGCCCCGCACGGAACCCAGGGATGGCACAGCCACAGAATCGAGGCCAAAGCCCAAGCCCGCGCGTGCTGATCGCCGCGGGGGGAACGGCGGGGCACGTCGTGCCGGCGCTGGCGGTGGCCGGCGAGCTGCGGGCTAGAGGCGCCCACGTCGAGTTCGCCGGCGGTGAGCGGATCGAGGCGCAGCTCGTCCCGGAGGCCGGCTACGTCCTCCACCGGTACCCCATCTCCGGCTTCCCGCGCAAGCCCTCGCCGAAGCTCGTCGTCGCGATGTGGCGAGCGGGCCAGGCACCGTTTCGCTGCCGCCGCATCATCCGCGAGGTGCGGCCGGACGTGGTCTTCGGCGCTGGCGGGTACGCGTCGGGGCCGGTGCTGGCGGCCGCCAGGTCGGCTCACGTCCCGTCTGCGCTGCTCGAGGTGGACGCCCACATGGGGCTCGCGAACCGGATGGCAGCGCCGCTGGTCGACCGGGTGTTCCTGTCCTTCCCGATCGACGGCAAGCGGCCGCCCCATTACGTCGTCACCGGCCGGCCGCTGCCCCAGGCACCGGTCGGCGCCCCCGATCTGGCGCTGAACGCGAACCGGCCGATGGTGCTCGTCTTCGGCGGCAGCCTCGGCGCGCGCACGCTGAACGAGGCGGCAACCGGGGCCTGGGCGGTGGAGGATCCCGGCTTCGACGTCGTGCACATCACCGGCACGCGTGACCTCGCGCGGTATCAGGGATCTGCGAGTGACCGCTATCACGTGATCGGCTTCACGCCGCATCTGCGCTCGTATCTCGAGCAAGCCGACCTGGTCGTGGCGCGGGCCGGCGGCTCGGTGTTCGAGATCGCGGCCGCCGGGAAGCCGGCGATTCTCGTACCCTCCCCGAACGTGACCGCCGACCACCAGACGACGAACGCCGAGCATTTCGCCCTTGGCGGGGCGGCGGTGCTGGTGCTGGACGCCGACCTGACGCCGACGCGGCTGCGGCAGGAGGTGCAGACGCTCCTGGCGGACCCCGAGCGCCGCGAGCGGATGGCAGCGGCCGCGCGCTCGCTGGCGCGCCCCGATGCCGCTGCGGTGATCGCGGACGAGCTGCTGGAGCTGGCGCGGTGAACTGGTCGGGCCGGCGGCTGCACATGCTCGGGATCGGCGGGGCCGGCATGTCGGCGCTGGCCACGGTCGCGTACGCCTGGGGCGCCGAGGTGTCCGGGTGCGACCGCTCGCCGTCGCCGTACTCCGAGCGGCTGGAGCGGTTTGGGGTTCCCGTCACCTACGGCCACGACGCCGCCCACCTCGAGGAGGGCATGGAGCTGGTGGTGTCGTCCGCGATCGCGCCATCGGAGCCGGAGCTGCTGGCGGCGCGGGACATCGGACTGCCGCGCCTGCACAGGGCGCAGCTCCTCGCCGAGATGGTTGCCTCCCGGCGTTCGGTCTGCGTGGCCGGGGCGCACGGCAAGACGACGACGGCGGCGATGATCGCGTACGCCGCCGTCCAGCTCGGCCTCGACCCCACCTACCTGATCGGCGGAGACGTCCCGCAGCTGGGCGGGAACGCCGGCCCGGGCGGCGGGTCGCTCCTGGTCGCCGAGGCGGACGAGTCGGACGGCTCGCTGTCGCTGCTGCGTCCGCGCGTCGCCGTCGTGACGAACATCGAGCTCGACCACCACGCGCGGTTCGCCTCCGCCGCGGAGCTGGAGCAGCTGTTCGGCGAGTGGACGCAGGAGCTGCCCGCGTCCGGCGCGCTGGTGCAGCACGAATCGCTCGACCTGCCCGCGCAGGCAACCCGTGAGCGGTTTGGGTACGGCGACGTCGAGTGGCAGGTGAGCGCCGTCGAGCAGGGGCCGGGGCAGACCGGCTACTGGCTGCGCACGCCGGACGGGACGCCGCTGCACGTGACGCTGTCGCTGCCCGGCGAGCACAACGCGCTGAACGCGACGGCGGCGATCGCCGCGCTTCACCACCTGGCGGGCACCGAGCCGGGCGAGGCGGCCGGGGCGCTGGCCGGGTTCACCGGCGCGGGTCGGCGGTTCGAGCTGCGCGGCGAGCGCGCCGGCGCCTGGATCGTGGACGACTACGCGCACCACCCGACCGAGGTCGCGGCGACGATCGAGGCGGCGCGGGCATGGGCGCCGGGGCGGGTGGTCGTCTGCTTCCAGCCGCACCTGTTCTCGCGCACCGAGGCGCTGGCGTTCGGTTTCGGGAGGGCGCTGGCGTCCGCGGACGAGGTGGTCGTCACCGAGATCTATCCCGCGCGAGAGCAGCCGGTGGAGGGCGTGACCGCCAAGCTGGTGGTGGACGCGGTCAGCGAGCGGCGCCCGGGCATGCCGCTCGCCTACGAGCCGACGCTCGCGGCGAGCGCGCGCTACCTGGGCGGCCGGATCCGCCGCGGCGACCTGGTGCTGACGATGGGCGCGGGGGACGTGCGCGAGGTCGGCGATCTGCTGCTGGAGGGCGGCTGATGCCGGCGCCCGCGTTCGTCGAGCGGGACGTGCCGATCGCGAGGCTGACGACCGTCGGCACGGGCGGCCCGGCGCGCTGGTTCGCGCGGCCCGAGACGCTGGAGCAGCTGGAGGAGCTGCTCGCCTGGCGGCGGGAGGAGGGGCTGGACATGACCGTGATCGGCCTCGGCTCCAACCTGCTCGCCGCCGACGCGGGGTTCGACGGGCTCGTGATCCGGCTGGCGGGCGACCTGGCGGTGATCGAGCGCCGGGGTGAGGTGATCCACTGCGGCGGGGGCGCGTCGCTCGCGGCCGTGGTCAAGCGGGCGACCGGGTGGGGGCTGTCCGGGGTTGAGTTCGGGTGTGCCATCCCGGGCACGGTGGGTGGTGCGGTGCGCATGAACGCCGGCGCGTACGGCGGGGAGCTGTGCGACGTGCTCGACACGGCGCTGGTCGTCGACGGTCGCGATGAGCGGCAGGAGGACCCCGCGGGCCTGGGCATGCGGTACCGGCACTCGAATGTTCAGCCCGACGAGGTCGTCGCCTGGGCCGATCTGCGACTCACCCCCGGTGACAGCGAGCAGATCGCGGCCACGGTGCGCGACATGCAGCGGCGGCGCAAGGAGGCCCAGCCCTCCGGCGTGCGGACGTTCGGGAGCGTGTGGAAGAACCCATCGGCCGACATGACGGCGGGCCGTCTGCTGGAGCAGGCAGGGCTGAAGGGCTATCAGGTGGGCGGGGCGCGGATCTCGCCGGTGCACGCGAACTTCATCGAGAACGTGGGCGAGGCGAGATCGTCCGACATCATCGCGCTGATGGCCGAGGCCCGGCGCCGCGCGCGCCAGCAGGGGGTCGAGCTCGAGCACGAGGTGCAGATGGTCGGGCCGATCTGGCTGCCGCCAGACGCCTGAGGCGGCCGTCACAGCGCTGCGCAGACCGGTCGCGATTGCGTCACCACGGCCGGTGACGGAAAAGTGCCTGGCACTTTTCCGTCACCCCGCCGTCGGGCTGCGGCGGCAGGTATCGGGCGCCCGCCGCCGAATCCACCCTCGTGCAGATCGTCTCCGGCATCGACGACGCGCTCCTCGTCCGCCGACGGGAGCTCATGCGCTCGCAGGGTCGGCGGCGGCTGATGATCCTGCTCGCCATCGTCGGCACGCTCGCCGTCCTGGGCGGCTACAAGCTGCTCGAGATGTCGTCCGCCTTCGCGGTCGATCACGTCGCCGTCACCGGAGCGCCTCCCGGCCTCCGCACCGAGATCGCATCGGCCGTCAGCGCGACGGCCGCGGGCCACAGCCTGCTCACGGTCGACCGCGGGGCGATCGAGCGGCGGCTCGAGGAGATGCCCTACGTCAAGTCTGTCTCGATCGACCGCGCGTTCCCGCACACCCTCGCCGTGACCGTGCAGGTCGAGCGCCCCGTGATGGCGGTGGAGATCGCCAAGACCGCCTACCTGGTTGCGCCGGACGGTCGCGTGCTCGAGTCCCGCAGCACACCGCCGAAGCACCTGCCCATCGTTCAGCTGCCGGGCGGCACGACGCTGCTCGTCGGCCGAAGCAGCGGCGACGCCAACGTCGACGCCGCCCTGCTGGTGCTGCGTCAGGCCACGCCGGACTTCGTGCACCACGTCGGGCGGATCACGGAGCTGCAGCCGCACGGCGGGCTGATCACCGCCGTGGTCGGGAAGCGCCTCAAGCTCCGGCTGGGAACTCCCGATCAGCTCCCCCTCAAGCTTGCGGTGGTCGAGCGCGTGATGCGGCGCATCACCCAGGCGCAGCGGGCGGAGGTGGCCTACATCGACGTCTCGGCGCCGGGGCGCCCGGCGTACGGCCTGCGGTCGACATTACCCTCAGGTTGAGCATGAGGATTGCTGACATCAGGTTCGTCTTGACAGCGAGGGTTGCGAGGAGTACCCTGGCTCGAGTGCCCCACGTCGACCGGTCGATATCCGGCTCGCCGTGCGGGCTCGACGTGTTTTTGGGACCACTCTCAGGCTGACCGTGAGGTCGAGAGCCGCGAGGAGGAATCAGCAGCGATGAGAGATCAGAGCGGGAACTATCTGGCCGTGATCAAGGTGGTCGGCGTCGGCGGCGGCGGCACGAACGCGGTGAACCGCATGGTCGACGCGGGCCTTCGCGGCGTCGAGTTCATCGCCGTGAACACCGACGCGCAGGCACTGCTGATGTGCGACGCCGACGTGAAGATCCACATCGGCTCGAAGATCACCCGCGGGCTCGGCGCGGGCGCGGA
>DASQYY010000067.1:0-2180 GCA_035638975.1 Gaiellales bacterium | reverse complement strand
CCGGCCACCCAGGCCGGCCCGCCCGCCCCGCTGCCGCGCAGCAGCGGCGCGAGGCTCGCCCCCTCGAACGCCGCGTCCTCCTCCGCCACCACGGCCAGCTCGGCGAGCGTCGGCGCCAGGTCGAGCTGCGACACCGGCGCCGCATGTCGCCCCGGCGCGATCCCCGGCCCGGCCGCGATCAGGGGCACACGGGCCGACCCGTCGAAGAAGCTCATCTTGTACCAGAGGCCTCGCTCGCCAAGCATCTCGCCGTGATCGGCGGTGAACAGGACGATCGTGTCGTCCGCGAGGCCGGTCGCCCGGAGCGCATCCAGCACCTCGCCGACGCGGTCGTCGAGGTAGCTGATCGCGGCGTAGTAGCCATGCCGCGCGCGGCGCACCTCCTCGGCGCTCAGCGGACGCTCGTCGCAGCCGATCATGTCGCGGAGGCGCAGGCTGTGCGGATCCGCCTGCTCGCGCGGGATGGTCGCCACCGCAGGCATGTCGATCGCGTCGTCGTCGTACCGCTCCCAGTGGGGTCGGCGCACCTCCCAGGGGTCATGCGGGTTGGTGAACGACACCGTCGCGAAGAACGGCCGGCGATGCGGCTGGCGCGAGAGGTCGCGAAGCAGCTGCACAGCCGTGAAGCAGACCTCGTCGTCGTAGTCCGTCTGCATCGCCGCTTCGGCGATCCGCGTCCCGAGCAGGCTGTTCATGTTGTGGTACCACGGCAGGCTGCGCTCGTCCGTCAGGCGCCAGTCGGGCGTCCAGTCGAACGTCGCCGGATACACATCGCTGGTCAGCCGCTGCTCGAACCCGTGCAGCTGGTCGGGGCCCACGAAGTGCATCTTCCCGGTCAGCACCGTCGCATAGCCGGCCGCCCGCAGGATGTGCGTGATGGTCGGCTCCCCAGCCGGCAGCTCCGCCGCGTTGTCGTAGACGCCGATCGCCGACGCGCGACGTCCGGTCAGCATCGCGCTGCGCGACGGCGCGCACAGGGGCGAGGCGCAGTACGCGGCCTCGAATACCGCCCCCGACTCGGCCAGCCGGGTGATGTTCGGTGCGGAGACGACCGGGTGCCCGTACGCCGGCAGCGCCCCGGCGGACAGCTGATCGGCCATGATCAGGAGGATGTTCGGCCGGCCGTCAGCCACGTCGGAGCGCCGCGTACAGCCCGTCCAGCAATCGCGGCGCGCGGTCGTCGCGCATCTCCAGGCGCAGATCGGACGTGACGAACGAGAACCCGGTGCGGAGCGACGGCCATCCGCCGTGGGAGGAGCCGCCCGCGCCGGTGTGGCCGAACGCGTCGTCGGCCGGCCCCAGCCGGCTGGGGGTGCCAGACAGCTCGTAGCCTGTCGGCCCGAACCGCAGCGGCCGCCCGGTCAGGACGTCGGCTCCCTCGGCCGCCGCCGTCGTCCCCTCCTCGAGCGTCCGCATGCTGATCAGGCTTCCGCCGACGAGGCTGCCGTACAGCGTGGCCATCGCCCGTGCGGTGGCGATGCCGTTCGCGGCCGGGTTGGGCGCCTGCAGCCAGTCGGCGGACACCGTGTTCTCCCAGAAGCGGGGGTACACCCACTCGAGCCGGGGATCGGGGTCGTCCGCCGCCAGGGCGGACGGCGCGAACTCGGGCGCTGGGAAGAGCTCCGCGAGCCGGCCTTCGGCGTCCCGGTCCCCCTGCAGCCCGATCCGCAGGTCGAGGCCGAGCGGCTGTGCCACGCGCTCGGCCACCAGCGTCGCCGCGCTCACGTGGCAGATGTGCCGGATCAGCCCGTCCATCAGCCATCCGTAGGTGACGGCGTGGTAGGTCGGTGCGCCGGCCGGCGTGACCGGTGCCTGCAGCGCCAGCAGCTCGGACGCCGTGACCAGGTCGGCCACCTCGGACGCGCTCGCCGGCTGTGCCAGGTAGGGCAGCCCCGCCGCATGGGCGCCCATCTGTGCCACCGTGATGTCGGCCTTGCCGGCGGCGGCAAAGGCCGGCCAGTGTTCGGCGACGCGGTCGGTCAGCAGCAGCCTGCCCTCGTCGACAAGCGTCAGGAGCGCCGTTGCGACGACCCCCTTCGTGCCTGAGAACAGCACCGCGACCGTGTCCTCCTGCCACGGCCGGCCGCCGGCATTGGTCTCGCCGCCCCACAGGTCGACGACCAGCCGGCCGTCCACCATCGCCGCGAACGCCGCGCCGCCACCCGGTGCATGCGACTCCA
>DASQYY010000066.1:0-23144 GCA_035638975.1 Gaiellales bacterium | reverse complement strand
TGGCGGCAGGTCACGCACGCCGCGGTGGGGAGCTCGGGCGTGCTCGACCCGTCGCGCGGCCTGCTCGCACACGCGCCCAACCTGCCCGGCTGGGGCAGGCAGGGGCTCGTCGGCGCGATCCGCGAGCAGCTCGGCACCGCCGTCAGCTTCGAGAACGACGTCAACCTGGCCGCCCTCGGCGAGCGCTCGCGCGGTGCCGGGCGGGGGGTCGACAACTTTGCCTTCCTCTGGGTCGGCACCGGCGTCGGCATGGGCATCGTGATCGGCGGCGAGCTCTACCGAGGCGCCGGCGGGGCGGCCGGTGAGATCGGCTACATGCCGATCGGCAACGGCGACCCAGCGGACCCGCGGTTCCGGCGGCGGGGCATGCTCGAGGAGTGGGCCGGGGCGTCGGCGGTCACCGGCGCCGCGCGGGCCTCCGGCCTTCGCCAGCCGGCCAAGGGCATCTTCGCGGCAGCGCGCCGCGGTGATAGCCGGGCCGCAGACGTGGTCGAGGAGGAGGCGGGCCGGATCGCGACCGCGATCGCCGGCGTGGCGCCCGTGCTCGACCCGGAGCTGATCGTGCTGGGAGGCGGCATCGGTGGCAACCCGGACATCCTGCCGGCGGTCGAGCGGCGGCTGTCCTCGATCTCCCCCTTCGCCCCGCGGCTGGCCACGTCCGAGCTGGGCGAGGAGGCCGTGCTGCACGGCGCGGTCGTCACCGCTCTCGAGTCCGCCCGCGACCAGCTCTTCACCCGCAAACCACTGTCCCGAACGGCCGTCGTATAGGTACCCGTCAGGAGGCCCCACAGATGAGACGAATCCGATTGCTGATGCTGGGTGCGCTGGTCGCACTCCTGACCGCGGCCGGGTGCGGCGGCGGCAGCTCGAACAGCTCGAGCGGCCCGCAGCCCTCGAGCAAGATCGACAAGACGCCGGTCACGATCGTCCTTTGGGACATGTGGAGCGGCCGTGAGGCGCAGCCGTTCAAGGACGCGCTGAAGCGGTTCCAGGTCAAGTACCCGTGGATCACGATCAAGGAGGAGGTGCAGCCGAACGGGAACACCGACACCTTCGATCCCAACCTCGTCAACGCCATCAACGGCGGCAATCCTCCCGACGTGGCGATGCCGTTCGGCCCCGACTACGTGGGCCAGTACTGCGCAGGCGGGCTGTGGGAGGACCTCTCGCCCTTCATGAAGGCCGACGGGCTCAGCATCAACGACTTCGCGCCGGCCGCGATCACCTACACGAACGTCTCGGGCAAGCAGTGCGCGCTGCCGTCCCTGACGGACGCCTTCGGCCTGTACTACAACAAGGACATGTTCGCGAAGGCGGGCATCTCGTCGCCGCCGAAGACCATGGACGAGCTGATGGCCGACGCCAAGAAGCTGACCGTCCGCAACCCCGACGGCTCGATCAAGGTGGCCGGCTTCGTGCCGCTCGACAACTGGGAGCAGCTCGGCCCGGGCGACCTCGCCAACGCGTGGGGCGCCAAGTGGTTCGACTCGAGCGGCAAGCCCCAGTTCGCGGAGGATCCGGGCTGGGCGTCCGCCTTCATGTGGCAGCGCCAGCTGATCGACTGGTACGGCTACGACAACATCACCAAGTTCTACGCCGCCAACACGAACAACGAGTTCAACCCGAGCAACGCGTTCGAGAACGGCAAGGTGGCGATGATGTTTGATGGCGAGTGGCGCACGGCCTTCATCGCGGATGACAAGCATCCGCCGCTCAACTACGACACGGCCCCGTTCCCGGCAGGGCCCGGTCATCCGGAGCAGTACGGCCCCGCCCGGGTCGGCGGGACGATCGTCGGCATCCCCAAGGGCGCGAAGCATCCGGAGCAGGCGTGGCTGCTGGTGAAGTTCCTCGCCTCCGACACCACCTACCTCGTGCAGATGGCCAACACGGTCAACAACGTGCCGACCACGCCGGCGTCCCAGTCGTCGCCGGATCTGAAGCTGCCGCCGCAGTTCACCACGTTCCTGCACGTCTGGGCGAATCCGAAGTCGAGCTTCGCACCGCCGACCACGCCATCGGGGAACGGGTACGGCAACCTGGTCGACAACTTCGACGGCCAGTGGCAGGCGGGCAAGATCAGCGATGCCGACCTGCATTCCGCGCTGGTGAAGCTCGACCAGCAGGTGGCGAATGAGCTCGCACAGGGGTCGGGGCCGTAGCGACGGTCGCGTCCCAGCTCTCGGGCTACACGCCGCGCACGCCGGCAGAGCGCCGGCGTGCGCGGCGGCGCGCCCAGCTGCGCAAGTACGGCACGGTGCTGCTCTTCCTCTCGCCGTGGCTGTTCGGCTTC
This sequence comes from Gaiellales bacterium, assembly GCA_035638975.1. Lineage (GTDB taxonomy): Bacteria > Actinomycetota > Thermoleophilia > Gaiellales > JAICJC01 > JAICYJ01. The sequence goes on along the minus strand of DASQYY010000066.1, from coordinate 20,851 downwards.
GTCGTGTTCACGGCGGGGCCGATGCTGCTCAGCCTCTACTACTCGTTCACCCACTACGACCTGATCTCGAGCCCGCGCTGGATCGGCCTCGACAACTACCGCTACATGTTCGGGCGCCTGACCCTGAACGGGCAGCCGAACCAGGGCGACCCGTACTTCTGGACGTCTGTCCGAAACACGTTCTGGATCATCCTCGTGGGCCTGCCGCTGCGGATCATCTTCGCGATGGCCACCGCGATGCTGCTGACGCGGCCGAAGCGGGGCGTGAACGGCTACCGGACGCTGTTCTTCATGCCGTCGATGGCCCCCACGGTGGGGGCGTCGCTGGTGTTCGTGTATCTCTTCAACCCGGTGACCGGGCCGATCAACCAGTTCCTCGGCCACCTGGGCATCAGCGGGCCGCTGTGGTTCTTCGACCCGACCTGGGCCAAGCCGGCGCTGGTCGTGCTCGGGCTGTGGGGCATCGGCGATGCGATCGTGCTCTACCTGGCCGGGCTGCTGAACGTGCCCCGTGACCTCTACGAGGCGATCTCGATCGAGGGGGCGAACGCCTGGCAGCGATTCCGCTACGTGACGTTTCCCATGCTGACACCGGTCGTGTTCTTCACGCTGATCATCGGGATCATCGATGGGTTCCAGTACTTCGATCAGGCGTACGTCAGCGCAACCACGACCGGCAACGGCGTCGGCGATCCGCAGAACTCGCTGCTCTTCTACTCGGTCTGGCTGTACGAGCAGGCGTTCACCTACTTCCACATGGGCTACGCCTCGGCGATGGCGTGGATCCTGTTCGTCGCCACCATGGTGCTGACAGCCATCCTGCTGCTCACGTCGCGCCGCTGGGTGCACTACGGCGGAGGGCTGTCATAGCCGAGGTCGCTCAGCCCCGGCGGATCCCCGCGGCGCGCCGGCGCCCGGCCGCCGTGCGCCGCAGGCGGTTCCTGATGGCCGTCGCCAACCATTCCGTGCTGATCGGCGTCTCGGCGCTGTTCATGTTCCCCGTCATCTACATGTTCTTCACGGCAGTCCAGTCGAACGACCAGGCGCTGACCGGGAAGCTGTGGCCGGATCCGTTCGTCTGGTCGAACTTCCGCACCGTCTTCCACGAGATCAACGTCTGGCGGTACCTGTGGAACACGTTCCTGTACGCCGGCCTTTCGACTGTCGGCGTCGTGTGCAGCTGCGTGCCGGTCGCCTACGCCTTCTCGCGGATCGACTGGCGTGGGCGGAACGTCGTCTTCCTGCTCGTGCTCTCCACGCTGATGTTGCCCACGCAGGTGACCTCGATCCCGCTCTACATCCTCTGGGCCAAGCAGTTCCACGACTGGACGGGCATCCAGTTCATCGGCACGCTGCGGCCGCTGATCATTCCCAGCTTCTTCGGCGACGCGTTCTCGATCTTCCTCCTGCGGCAGTTCTTCATGACGATCCCGCAGGAGCTGACCGACGCCATCCGCGTCGACGGCGGCGGGCACCTGCAGATCCTCTGGCGCGTCGTCATCCCGCTCGCGAAGCCGGCAATCGTCGCGGTGGCGCTGTTCAACTTCATCTACGCATGGAACGACTTCTACGGGCCGCTCGTCTACCTGGCCTCGAACCAGGACGCCCAGACGCTGTCGGTGGCCCTGTCGTCGTTCCGGAGCATCCATCACGTCGACTGGAACCTGACCATGGCAGCCGCCCTGATCTTCATGCTTCCCGTCATCGTGATCTTCTTCTTCGCCCAGCGCGTATTCATCGAAGGCATCACGCTGACCGGAGTCAAGGGCTAGACCGGCGGTGCGGATCGCTCTCTTCGGCGCCGGCTGGATCGCCGGATTCCACGCCCGCGCCGTGCTGGAGCATCCGGCCGGCGAGCTGGTGGCGGCGGCCAACTGGCGTGACGAGTCGCTCGCCGCGCTGGCCGAGCGGTACGGCATCGCCCGTACCACCACCGACTGGCGCGAGCTGGCGGCCGACCCGTCGATCGACGCTGTGGTGATCGCGACGCCCAATGCGCTGCACGCGCCGCAGGCCGTCGCGTGCCTCGAGGCCGGCAAGCACGTGCTCGTGGAGAAGCCGATGGCGCGCACGCTCGCCGAGTCGGAGGCGATGCTCGCGGCGGCGCGGGCGTCGGGCGCTCGGCTGATGGTGGCGCACTGCTGGAGGTTCCATGCTGACGTGGTGCGGCTGCGGGAGCGCGTCGCCGCGGGCGAGCTGGGGGAGATCGTGAAGACGCGCGGCTACGGCGTGCACGCCGGCTGGGGCCCGTCCGGCTGGTTCACCGACCCGGAGCTGGCCGGGGGTGGGGCGCTGCTCGACATGGGGGTGCACGCAATCGACACCGCGCGGTTCCTGCTCGGCGACCCGGCGCCGGAGGCGGTCTGTGCGAGGATCGGGACGCGCTACGGCAGCTACGCGGTCGACGACGACGGCGTGCTCTTGATCGGGTGGTCGAACGGCACCACGTCGACGGTCGAATCGGGATGGTGGCACCCGCGCAAGGGCGGGCTGGAGGCCGAAACCGAGCTCTACGGCACGGGCGGGTACGCCAGGATCTGGGACTTCACCGAGGAGCCGGAGGGCTACGAGCACTGCGCGCAGCCGATGTACAGCGCGCAGGTGGCGGAGTTCATCGACGCGATCGGCGAGGGGCGCCAGCCGCGGCCGAGCGGTGAGGACGGCGCCGTCGTGATGGACGTGGTCGAGCAGGCATACCGGTCTGCGGGGCTGCGATGACGGTCGTCCTGGGCGTTGACGGCGGGGGCTCGAAGACGCACGCCGCGGTCTGCGACGAGACCGGCAACCTGATCGGCTCGGGCACGGCGGGCCCGGCCAACTGGGAGACGGTCGGCCTGCGCGGGGCCGCCGACAGCATCGGTGATGCGATCGACCGGGCGCTCGCCGGGACTGACATCCGCCGCCGCGACCTGGAGACCTCTGTGTTCGGGTTGGCCGGCGTCGACTGGCCATCCGACGTCACGCGACTGGACGCGGCCTTCGAGCAGCTCGCGCTGGGTGGGCCGCCGGTGTTGCTGAACGACTCCTTCATCGCGCTGCGGGCCGGCGTCACCGCCCCGTGGGGCGTCGTGGTGATCGCGGGCACGGGCACGGTCGCAGCCGGTCGCAACCGCGAGGGGCGGACTGCGCGGACCCTGGGGCTGGGACGCGTGCTCGGCGACGAGGGCAGCGCGTCGGACGTCTCGGAGGCGGCCCTGCGGGCCGTCGCCCGTGCCTATACGGGCCGCGGCCCGGCCACGTCGCTGAGCGAGGGGCTCTGCCAGGTGCGCGGCGCATCCTCGGTCGTGCAGCTGCTCGAGGAGTACAGCCGCGGCGGGGAGCCGGAGTTCAATGCCGCGCCGCTGGTGCTGGCACACGCGGCGCGGGGAGATGCGGTGGCGGCCGGGATCGTGGAGTGGGCGGGATCGGAGCTGGGCGCCGCGGCGGCGACGGTGGCGCGCACGCTGGACATGCTCGAGGAGCCGTTCGAGCTCGTGCTCGCAGGCGGGCTGTTCCACGGAGCGAGCGACATGCTGGAGAAGGCCATCTCGCGCGAGGTGCCGACGGCGCTCCTCACGCGGCTGGAGGCGCCGCCCGTCGCGGGAGCGCTGCTGGCGGCGCTCGAGCACCGGGGCGACCGGCCGACGGCCGAGGTACGCGACCGGCTCGGCCGCAGCCTGCTTCAGGCCTTCCGCTGAGGCGGCCGGGCGCGTCGCCGGCCTAGGCTGGTCATCCGCCCTCCGGTGTGAGCATGTGGTGGACGGCCAGGTTCGTGTGTGGGCCGAACGGGGCCATGGCCTCCCGCACGCGTGCCTCCGGCCAGATCGGCTCGCGCGCGAACCAGGCCGCCACGGCCTTGCGGACGCCGAGATCGCCGGCGGCGACGACCGCCGGACGTCCCAGGCAGCGGGCAAGGAACCACTCGGCCGTCCAGCGCCCGACCCCGGGCAGCTCCGTGAGCCGTGCGATCACGCCGTCGTCGTCGAGCGCTGCCAGAACGCTCAGGTCGGCGGCCGCGAGCGCGGCGATCGTGCGCATCTTCATCCCCGACAGCTTCAGCCCGGCGAGGTCGGCGCCGCGCACCTCGTCCTGCCGCGGGAACCGCCACCATTCGACGCCGTCGTGGTGGACGCGCTCCCCGAACCGCTGGACGAAGAGCCCACGCATGACGGCCGCCGCGCGCAGCGAGATCTGCTGGGCGGTGACCGAGGTGACGAGCATCTCGAAGGGGTCGGCGAGGAGGGGAGGGCGGAAGCCCGGCGCCCGGGCGGCGAACTCGGGATGCGCACGGGCAAAGGCGGGCAGGTCGAACGGCCCGCCGAGCAGGTGGTGCACCTCACGCTCGTCGACCTCGGTGTATGGGCCGTAGGCGGTGACGCCGTCGGGCGCGATCGCCACGGCGAGGCCGGTGGAGAGGACGCGATGCAGCGCGCCGCGCTGCCAGCGGCTGGCGAGGTCGTCGCCGAACAGGCGGAAGCGGTACGTCGAGCGCTCGAAGTCGTAAGGATGGGGCACGGGCAGCTGGTGCTTCACACACCGATTGTTCCACCCGCCGTTGCATTTCCTTGACGCCCGCGGCGGCCGCCACGGGCTCAGAGCCCGATCCGGGCGGGGACACAGCCTCGTGACACCTTCGACACGCGAGTCACGGCGGCCGTGACTGTCGTCTCGTGCAACCAGGCCGATCGTGCCCGGAACGGGGTCTGAGCCCTGTCTGGGTGGCGATGCGCGCTCGTTGCACGGGCGCGACCGGCCGTGACGCCGGCGTGACCAATAGGCGGCGGGAGCCCGTCACGCGGGCTGTGATGGTTCGTGGTGAGGATGTGACGGTCAGCCGGGGATGAGCCGGATCCGCAGCCGCTCGATCGGCGCAGCCTCCAGGGCATGATCCAGCTCGCCCTGTGTGGCGGCCGTCGTGCGCATCAGCCGGCCGTCGACCTCCGCCTCGAGCACCTCCTGCTGGAACGGCCACGGGGAGACGGTGACCGCCCCCGCGTCGCCGGCCGGCATCCGCGCCGTCAGCGATGCCGTCCCGTCCGTCGCCGGGGCGTCGGCGAATGACCCCTCCTCGGAGGAGGCGGTGCAGACGAACAGCGACAGCCAGTCCCAGCACCGAAGCAGCGTCGCATTTCGATCGACCTCGTCCGCGTCGGCCCCAAGCGCGGCGATCATCCCCGCCTGCCACCGGCGCTCACCCTCCAGATAGCCGCGCACCGGCTCGGCGCTCCGCTCCTGCTCGGAGACGTGGCGCTCATAGAGGCCGGTGCCGTGCAGCGACACGAGCAGCGCCGCGTAGGGACTCTGCGCCACCATCAGCCGCGCCGCCCTGCTCCACAGCTGCACGTGCATCCCCCGCGGCATCGACGTGAACGAGTAGGGGAGACCCGTCCCCGGGTCGAGCAGCGGGGCCGCATCCCAGGCCGCCATCCCGATGTCGTGCTGCAGCGCCGCCAGCCGAACTTCCTCGCCCGGCTGGAACGGCCATGCCCAGGCATCCGCGAAGCGGCCCGAGAGCCACGCGTGCGCCGGCTGGCCGATCAGCAGCGTCCCACCGGCATGGGGGCGGAGGATCAGGCCGGCTCCGGCTGCTCGCCCGGAAGCAGCGAGAACATGACGGCGTCGCGCCGCTCCCCGCGCCGGTCATACCACGCCCGCAGGACTCCCTCGCGGTGGAATCCGCCGCGGGCCGCAACTCGCTGGGACGCGGCGTTCTCGACGTCGGTCGTCAGCTGCAGCCGCTCGACCGGCAGCTCCCGGAGCGTCCACGCGGCCAGCAGCCGCAGCGCTCGCGTCGCCGCGCCGCGGCCGCGAGCCTCCGGCGCGAGCCAGTAGCCGATCTCGACAACGGCCGCGTCATCCTGGACATTGAGCCCGACTGCCCCGAGCACAGCTCTGGATTCGGCATCGGTGATCGCCAGGTTCAGCTCTTCCGGCGCCTCGTTCCGCTCGATGTACGCGAGGGCGTCCGCCTCGGTGTAGGGAACCGGGATCGCGGGGATGAAGCGCGCCACCAGCTCATCGTTGCAGCAGCGCACGATCTCGTCGGCGTCGTCCGGCGTCCAGGGGCGCAGGGCCACCGCGCCGTCCGCGAGCGGGGGGTCGGGCGCCCGCATCAGAGGTCGCCCGGCAACAGCGAGAACATGGCGGCGTCCCGCCGCTCGCCCCGCAGGTCGTACCAGCTCCGCAGCACCGCCTCGTGGCGGAGCCCCGCACGCTCGGCCACCCGCATGGAGGCGGTGTTCTCGGTATCCATGAACACCTGGACGCGGGCGACGCTCTCCATGCCGGCGGCCCACCTAGCGAGCAACCGAAGCGCGCCGCTGGCCACGCCTCGCCGCCGCGCGCGCGGCGAAACCCAATAGCCTATCTGGACAACGCCGGGCGCTGTCTCCCGCGCGCCGATCGCTCCGGCCAGCGGAACGTCGGGCAGCTCCACGGCGAACCGCAGGAGATCGGAGTCCTCAGACCGGGCACCGGCGATGAACTCCTCCGCGTCGCCGCGGGTGTAGGGGACGGGGATCGGCGGCAGCCAGCGGCGGATGTCCGGGTCGTTGCAGCAGGCGACCAGGTCGTCGACGTCGGACGGCTGCCATCGCCGGAGCCGCATGCCTGCCGTCGCGAGCTCGGGTTTCGGATACGCCAGCGCCATCGCGCAAGCATACGGCGCTATGCCGCGACGATCTCGCGCGCCAGCTCGAGCAGGGTGCGTGCCTCCGGGCCGGGATCCGCCACGGCCCGCAGCAGCACCGGCAGCCGCGGCAGCGAGCGCACCGCGGTCGTCAGCTCAGCGTCGTCGCCGCCCTCGAGCGCGGTCTGTGCGCCCAGCGCACGGTCGAGCGTAAACCCGCAGAACGTGAGCCAGACCATCGCGGCCTCCCGTGCCTGCGGATCGGCGGGCGGAGCCGCTGCGGTGCCTTCGCGCAGGCGCGTGAGGGCCTCGTCCGCCAGGTCGGCTACCGCCTCGGCGGAGACGACTGCCGTCGTGAGCCCCTCGGTCAGCCGCCCCGGCGGCTCGTCCAGCTCGTCGGCCACCACGCGCAGCGCGCCCTGCAGGCCGCCGGTCGTCTCGAGGAACCGGGCATGAGCCTCGCGCTCCAGCTCACCCGGCGCCTCCACGGGCCCGGCGGCGGACGGCCCGCCCACGTAGCCGCGCCCGTCGACGCCGATCTCCTGCAGTGCGTCCGCATACACCAGCATGTCGGCCGCGTCGAGCAGCCCGGCGTGATGTGCCGGCTCGGGCGCATCCCGCTCGTAGGCGAGCGCCGCGTCGGTCATGCGGCCGGTGACGAACTCGCCGAGCCGGCGCAGCGTCCGGATCCGCGGCACCCCCGGCGCCTGGCGCAGCTCCGTGACGGCGCGCTGCGCCGTACCGCAGAGCGAGAGCAGATCGTCGGGTGTGACCTGGGCGGCCGGCATCGCCGGGCAGCGTACCCGCTGGTTCGAGCCGGGAACCAACGGCGATACCCTCCGCCGGTGCGCAGAACGCCCGACTCCGCAGACGCGATGCTGGTTGTCGCGAATGTCCTGTGGAGCCTCAACTACGCGACCACCAAGTACGCGTTCGAGGGAGCGTGGGAGCCGCTGGCGTTCTCGGCCACGCGGTTCTGCGTTGCAGGCCTGGCGTTCGGCTCGCTGGTGCTGTGGCGCGAGGGAAGCCTTCGCGTGCGCCGTGAGCACGTGGGCCTGGTGCTCGCTGCGGCCGCCGTTGGCATCGTGGGCAACCAGCTCACGTTCAACTACGCCGTCGACAACACCACCGCCGGCAACACCGCCCTGATCCTCGCGTCCTCGCCCGCGTTCGCGGCCCTCTTCGCCTCGATCGCGGGCCACGAGCATGTCGGCGCGAGGCACTGGCTCGCGCTGGGCGTGTCGGTGTCCGGGGTCGCGCTGGTCATCCAGGGCGGCGCGGGCGTGGCGGGGGTCAGCCTGCTTGGCGACCTGCTCGCCGTCGGCGCCGCGATCACCTGGGCGGCCTACTCCGTCATGCTGCGGCCGCTGTTCGCGCACTACTCGGCCGCGCGCATCAGCGCCCTGATGGTGGCGATCGGCGGCGTCATGATGCTCCCGTTCGGCATCCCACAGATGCTGCAACAGGACTGGGCAGCGATCAACGGCCTGCGCTGGGGCGCCTGGCTCTACTCCACGATCTTCCCCGTGCTCGTCACCAACGTCCTCTATTTCCGTGCATTGCGCACGATCGGCGCCTCCCGCGCGACGCTCTACATGTATCTCCAGCCGTTTCTCGGCGCCCTCTTCGCCGCGCTCCTGCTCGGGGAGCAGATCACCGCCCTGCAGTTCGTCGGAGGGCTGGTCATCGTCGGCGGCGTCTCACTCGGCCGGCTGATGCCCGGCGCGACGGTCCGCGAGTGAGCGATCGCCGGGCCACGCTGCCGCTCTACCTGGGCGGGTTCCTCGGGCCATTCGGCGGGGCGGTGCTGGCCGTGCTGATCCCCGAGCTGCGCGACGCCTTCCATGCGACAACGGCCGAGGTTGCGCTGGCCGTACCCGCGTATCTCGTGCCATTCGCGCTGCTGCAGGTGGTTTCCGGCACGGTCGGCGAACGGATGGGCCGCCGGCGGTCCGTGCAGGGGGCCTACCTGGTCTATGCCGCCGCGCTCGTTCTCTCGGCCGTCTCGCCGACGATCACCGTGTTCCTCGTGTCGCGCGCGATCCAGGGCGTCGCGAACGCGTTCACGACGCCGCTGCTGCTGGCCGGGCTGGCCGACGCCGTGCCGGCCCACCGGCGCGGGCGTGCGGTGGGCACGTTCGCGGGCATCCAGGCGGGCGGGCTCTCCCTCGCGCCGCTGCTGGGCGGGCTGGCGGCCGAGATCAGCTGGCGGCTGGCGTTTCTGCTTCCCGCGGTGGTGTCCGTCGCCCTGACGCTCGTCCCGCCACCGGATCCGGTACGCGAGGCGGGCGAGCGGCCGGCCTCGCTGCGCTCGGTGATGACCGCGCGGATGGCGCTGCTCTGCATCGCCGGCTTCGCCGGGTACATCGGCATGGCCGGGCTCGCCTTCCTGATCTCGCTGCGGGCGGGCGACGCGTTTGCGCTGGGGGCAACCGAGCGCGGGGCGCTGCTGGCAACCTACGGGGCGGCCGGGCTGGTGTTCGGCCATACCGGCGGTGTCTGGTCGGAGCGGCTCGGGCCGGGGCGGGCCTCTGTGGTGGCGGCGATCGCGGGCGCGGCGTTGGTCGCGCCGCTCGGCATCGCGCCCAGCGCCGGTGCGATGGCTGCGCTGTGGTTCGCGGCCGGCGCGGTATCGGCGCTGCTCTGGGCCGGGCTGAACACGATCGCGGTCGAGGCCGTGCCGGCCAACCGGGGTGGGGCCGTCTCGCTGTTCGCGGCGTTCAAGTTCTCTGGGACTGCGGTGGCGCCGCTGGCGTGGCTGCCCGTGTACCAGGTGTCGCCGGGACTCGCGTTCCTGTGCGCAGGGCTCGTGCTCCTGGTGATCGTGCCGCTGGCGCCGGCCTCGCTGCGCGTGCCCTAGGCGGGAGCCGTCAGCTGTCGGAGCTCGTGCCGAGCGCGCGCATCACCCATACGGCCAGCACCCGCGCGCACTTCGCCACCTCCTCGAGGTCGACGTGCTCGTCAGGCGCGTGGGCGAGGAACGGGTCGCCGGCCCCGTACAGCACCGTCGGCGTCGCTCCCTCGTTGACCAGGAGCCGCATGTCTGCGCCGTACGGCACGCCGACGAAATCTGGCAGCCTCCCGAGCACGTCACGGGCCGCCTCGCCCAGCCCCCAGGGAAGCGGGTCGGTGTGCTGCACCGCCGCGGACGCGAACCGGCCGCCGGTCACCTCAACCGTCGCCGGATGCTCCGCCAGCCACTCGTCCGTCTCGCAGGCGGCGGCCACCGCCCGGCGCAGCGCCTCCTCCGCCTGCTCCGGCGTCTCGCCGATGCGCACGCCGTAGCGTCCCTCGACCAGCAGCCGGTCGGGCACGGTGGACGACCAGTCGCCGCCGCGGATCAGCCCGATGTTCGTGGGGTAGGGAAGCCCGAGCGCCCGCATGGCGGGATCGGTCTCCGCGTCGTTCCGGCGGCGCTCGTCCTCGGCCAGCGCGGCGTGGATGACCGCCAGCTTCTCGAGTGCCGAGACGCCCTGCAGCCGGTATGCCGCATGGGCGGACCGCCCCGCCACCGTCAGGCGGAACGTGATCGCGCCCGCCTGCGCCGTGACGATCTCGAGCCGCGTGGGCTCGGTGATCACGGCCATGTCGGCGACGTACCCGGCCCGGATGGCGGCCAGCATCCCCGCACCGCCGTCCTCCTCGGACGGCACGGTCAGGAGCACCGCCTCGCCGCCGAGCTCGACCTCGGAGTCGACGATGGCGCGCAGCGCCGCCAGCCCGGCGACGATGCCGGCCTTCATGTCCAGCGACCCGCGGCCATAGAGCCGGCCGTCCCGAATCTCGCCGCCGAACGGCTCCGCCGACCAGTCCTCCAGGGCCCCGGGAGCGACGGTGTCGATGTGGCCGCAGATGATCACCCGGCGGCCGCCGCCCAGGCCGACGCTGCCGGCCACGACGGGCAGCACCGTGCGCGGTGCCTCCATGCCCGGGAAGTCGGGGTCGCCGGCCAGCTCCACGGGGTCGGCGTCGACGCGCTCCACCTCGAGGCCGGCGGTCGCCATCCGCAGCGCCGCCTCGGTCTGCACCGCCGACTCGTCGCCGGTGATGCTGGGGATGCGGACGAGCGCGGCAAGGTCGTCGGCGATGCGGTCGCGGTCGACGGCGGCCACGACCGCCAGCTCCGCCGGGGAGAGGTTCTTCATCCGCGCAGGATTGGGCGCGTCAGGCAGGTCGGCCCGCCGCTGCCGTTCACGCCCACCTCGCCCGCCGGGAAGGCGTGCACCTCCGCACCGGCAGCCTCCAGCCGCGCGCGCGTGACGGGGTTGCCGTCCGCCATCACGGCGACGCCGGGTGCGACGGCGAGCACGTTGCAGCCGAGCGACAGGAACTCCTCCTCCGGCACCTCGACCATGCGGACGCCGCGCAGCTGCAGCAGCTCGAGCAGCCCGCACGGGAGCAGCGGCATGAACACCACGGCGAGGTCGTCCGCGATGTGCGAGATCACGCTCATCACGTGGATCAGCTCGGCCGGGCCCTTCCAGTAGGGGACGTCGAATACCTCAACCTCGACGTGAGGTTGAAGGATGTCGATGAGCTGCGCCACTCCTGCACCGTTCGTGCGGAGCGTGCGGCCGACGCAGAGCGTCGCCTCGTCCAGCCAGAAGGTGTCTCCACCCTCGGCCGTCCCGGGCGCCTCGATGCGGCCGGCGGTGGGGATGCCGTGGGCGTTGCACCACCGCTCGATCACGAGCTCCTCGCCGACCCGGTTCGGTTTCCCGGGCCGCAGCGGCACCACGCCGCGATCGGTGACCAGCGCGGGATCGAAGGTATAGGTCAGGTCCGGGTCGTGCTCGTCACCGAGCTCGTGCACCGTCGCGCCGAGGTCCGCGAGCAGGGAGGTGAAGGCGTCGTGCTCGCGCTGGGCGGCCGCGAGGTCGACGGCATGCAGGAATCCCACCGATGAGTCGTCGAAGGCCGCGCCGAAGGCGGCTGCCGGGCGCTTGACCAGCACATCGCGCAGCGGGGCGGTCATGCTCTGCGCGCCGAACGTCCGGGTGCTCATGGCGCGAACAGTAGACTGTCCGACCAGGCGATGAGCGAGGAGCATGACTACCGCGAGCAGTACAACGAGGCGATCGCCCGCGCCGTGGCGGGCGGCGTCGGCGTGTACCCCGACTTCGACCGGCATCGGCAGGAGACGGTCTGGCGCGTGCTCTCGTCCGACCGCCAGTCGCTGCTCACCTTCTGCCAGCGGCAGGGCATCTCGGTTGGCCGGATGGAGACGATCAAGACGCTCAAGAGCCCGAAGCCGCTCTACCAGCTGATGGCCGTCGGCCACGACGCTCAGACGATCGCCCGCTGGCACGGAGCCCACTAGAGATCCTGCCTCCGCCCATGCTGATCGTCGTCGACTTCGACGGCACGATCACCGAGCGCGACACGCTGGTGGACATCGTCCAGGAGCAGGCGCCGGAGGTGTTCGAGCAGGTGGAAGAGGATCTCCAGGCCGGCCGGATCACGCTGCGCGAGTGCATCGCCCGCGAGTTCGAGGCCGTTCGCGGCGCCCACGACGAGATCGTGGAGCGTGCGGTCTCACGCGTGCGCGTGCGGGCGGGATTCCCACAGCTGGTGGAATCCGCGCAGGATGCAGGCCACCGGGTGGTCGTCGTGTCGAGCGGGTTCGAGTCGATCATCAGGCCGGTGCTGGAGCGGGAGGGCGTGCCGCCGGTCGACGTGGTGGCGCATGACGTGCGGTTCGCGCCGGGCGGGTCGGCCGTCGAGTTCCGGCACGGCGAGCTTTGCATCGTCTGCGACCAGGAGTGCAAGCGGTCGGTGGTGGACGAGCTCCGTGACGGCGAGATCGTCGTCTACGTGGGCGACGGGTACTCCGACCGCTGCGCCGCGCTCGCGGCCGACCGGGTGTTCGCGCGCAGGGAGCTGGCCGAGCACCTGGATGCCGACGGCGTGCTCTACGAGCGGTTCGACGACTTCGTCAGCGTCCGCGCCGCGCTCGGCCTCTGATCGCTGCCGTGGACCGGGGCGTGTGCCGGCCGCTCGGCCTCAGAGCGGCCAGTCGGGCCGGTCGCGGATCGAGTTCAGATCGGGGCCACCCGAGAACTCGCGTACCCGGTCGGGGTCGACCGCGTACGCCTTGCGAAGAAACTCGATCGCCTGGTCGCCGTCTCCGGCCAGTGCCCTGTAGCAGGCCGCGTTGAACAGCATCACGACGTTCTGGGGGTGCTCCTCGAGTCCCTGCTGGATCAGCTCGAACGCGCGCTCGAGGTCGCCCTCCTCCTGCGCCGCGCCGGCTGCGAAGTAGTGCTCCCACGCCGAGGGGCTGAACGCCTCGCCGGGCTTCCCGCCGACGGCGAGGACGGTGGTGCTGGGCTCCGCGGCGACCGCGTGCCTGCGCAGCGCCGGATCCGGCAGATACACCAGCGACCCGGCCGGGACGTCGAGCGAATCGCCGTCCACCGTGAACGTCGCCCGGCCGGTCAACACGATGTAGATCTCCTCGTGGCCGAGGGTCGCCTCGGTGTGATCCTCCACCACCTCGTCGCCGGCCTCGGCCGCCGTGTAGGCGTTGATCCCGAACGCGCGCACGCCGAGCGTCCGGCGCAGCGGCCGCCACTGCAGCGTGCCGCCCACCACCGAGAGCGGTGGAACCTGGTCGATCGCGAGCGTCCGGTACCTCTCGGCCATGCCGTCAACCGTACCCTTCCGTCTTCTACGATGCACACATGCCGCTGACCCTGTACTCCGCCGTCGAGTGCCCGTTCTGCGTCCGCACCCGCCTGGTGCTGGACGGCAAGGGGCTCGCATACGACGTTGTCGAGATCGACCTCCGCGAGAAGCCCTCCTTCCTGCGGGAGCTGAACCCGCGAAACCGCGTCCCGGTGCTGGACGACGGCGGCACCGTGCTCTACGAGTCCGAGGCGCTGAACGAGTACCTCGAGGAGACGCATCCCGAGCCGCCGATGATGCCATCGCGGCCGGTCGGGCGCACGCGCGTCCGCATGCTCATGCGGCGCTTCGACGACCTCTCCGACGCGTACTACGCGGCCCGCCGGGACGAGCCGGGCGCGCGTGACCAGCTGCAGGCGGAGCTGGGATGGCTCGACCGGCTGCTCGCCGGCCGCGAGTACCTCGCGGGGGAGGCGTACACGCTCGCCGATCCCGGCTGGTGGCCCTGGATCGCCCGGATGCACCGCGTCGGCGTCGACATCGCCGGCTTCCCTTCCGTGGCAGCCTGGGCCGACCGCCTCGCCCAGCGGCCCGAATACGCGTCCGAGCTCAGCCTGCTCGCCTGAGCGCGGCGCGGCCCTCGGCCAGCGCCGCGAACCGGTCGGCGAGCGTGCGACCGATGCCGAGATGCTGCTCGAGGTGCTCGTCGATCGAGGCCAGGAACACGTCGCGCGGATAGCCGTTCTTCGCCAGGTCGTCCTCGCCCATGTCCAGCCACAGCATCAGCACCGGCCGTGTCACCTCGATGTGGAACTGCGTCCCCCAGGCGGCGTCGCCGACGCGCACCGCCTGCAGCGCGGAGCTGTTCTGCGCGAGCTCGACCATCCCGTCCGCGGGCCTGCACGCGTAGTAGTGCCACTGCATCGCCGGGAACCGCTCCGGCAGGCCGCAGAACAGCTCATCGTCGCGCGCCGCGGGCAGCAGCTCCACCTCGTGCCACCCGACCTCGTGCGGCTCGGCCCGGTAGACGGTGCCGCCCGCCGCCTCGGTGAGGATCTGCGCGCCCAGGCAAAGCCCCATGTACGGCGTGCCGCGGACGAGCGCCTCGCGCACGAGCTGGATCTCCCGGAACAGCCACGGCACCTCGCCGGCCTGATGCGTGTCGACCAGCCCGCCCCCGGCCACGATCGCGTCCACGCCGTCGAGCGACTCGGGCAGCGCGTCTCCCCGGTAGGGGTGCAGCGTCTGCACCTCGAAGCCGTGCGCCTCCAGCGCCTCGACGAACGGGACGGCCGGGTCGGTGGACTCGTTCTGGATGTGCAGGGCCCTAGCCATGCAGCGCCGCGGCCTCCCGGTAGGGCTCCTGCTCGCGCCGGATCAGGTCAGGGTTCACGTCGCGCGCGACGGCCAGCTCGTATGCGATCCACTGCAGCGCGGGCGCCGTCGCGAGCAGCGCCTCGGCCGCCGCCGGCAGCCGGTCGTCGCTCGGCGTGGCAACGTATCCGGCAGGTGCCAGCTCGGCGTGGGGCGCGGTGCGCCCGATCACGGCGCAGCGGACGCCGACGCGGGCGGCCGCGCGCAGCAGGGTCTCGCCACGCTCGTGGCGCGGGCCGCCGCGCCGCCGGTCGTGCTCGATCAGCAGCAGGCCGGTGCGCTCGTCGCAGGCCGGGAGGTGCCCGTGCAGGAACGTCTCGAGATCCCGCATGGCGGTCGGGATGTGGCTGGCCTCCTCGATCTTCAGCGTCAGCTCGCGCGCCGCGATGCGGTCGGCGCCCGAGCCGATCACGATCAGGTGTGCGCAGCCGGCAAGCGCCGCCGCCACCTCGGCGGCAGCCGTCCGGCGCTCGACGCCCGCGGCCACCAGAGCGCCGGCCGCTCCCGGCTCAGGGCGGGCCGCGATCGCCAGCGCGGTCGCGATCGGCGACGTGTAGCCGACCGTGTGACACCAGCTGCGGTCGACCAGCGGCGTCACCACGACCCCGTCCGCCTCTGAGGTCGCCCGGCTGTCGGCCATCGCGGTGATCAGCCCCGTCGCCGACCCGGCGCGCCTCGCCGCCTCCAGCGCCTCGACCGTGGCCCACGTGCCGCCCTCGTGCGAGATGCCGACCACGGCGCCACCCTGCTGGGGCGCGAGCGCCGCCTCGAACGCCTGCCGCGATCCGGCCTCGGTGCCCGCCTCCGTGAGGATCTCGGCGGTCGCCAGAGCCGCGTGCTCGCTGGTGCCACAGCCGACCACGGTGAGCGGGCCAGGCACGCGCAGGAGCAGGGCCAGCGGCGCGGTGTCGGCTCCCGTGGCGATCGACTCCACCACCTCGGGTTGGGCCTCGATCATCTCCCGCATCACCCACGGCGGTGCGCTGCGCAGCTCCGGGAAGTCATCGGTGTGCCAGGCCGGCCGCTCCATGAGCGGCCAGTGTACTGGCGGGGCCCGCCGCGCCGCGATGCGAACCGGCGGCCGCGTGGCACGACAGGTTGTAGGATCGCGCACATGCGGGGCAGGCTCCTGGTGTGCGCGGCCGTGGCGGTTGCCGCGGCGCTGTCAGCCGATGTTCGCGGATCGGCGGCGACGGCATGCGCGGCCTCGGCCCGCGGCGCCCACACTCGCTCGCAGACGCTGCACGTGGCGCTGTCGGCCGGCTGCCCAGCGAGCGGAACGACGACCGGGACACTGCTCGTCTCGCAATGGCCGGGCATCCGCGGCAAGGCCGCATTCACGCTGGACTACGGCACCGCCACGATCCAGTTCCAGCTCCCTCGCGGCATTTCGGTGAAGCCCGCCTGGAGGGCCCGGGCGCGGCCCGACGGCCTCTCCGTGACCATCAAGGCGACGCCTCGCCGGCGGCTGTCCGGCACCGGCCGTCTCACCATCACCGGCGGGTTCACCGCCTCCAACGGCGCCGTCGTCCGGTGGACGCAGGCGCTGCGCGCCACGCCCGACCGCGTCACGCTCGGGTCGATCCACATCTCGGCGACGCTGCCCGGCACGCACGCGATGGTGATCCAGGTGCACCAGGTCCGGGAGTACTGCGACACCGCCCGGGGCTGCCCGTTCGGCACGCGGGCGACGACGGAGACGTCGGCGTTCCCGGCCAGCTTCACCCACGTCACGGTTGACTCGGCGCTGTGGTTCGCGACCGGGAACGGCACCCTGCGGTCCGGCAAGGAGCGGCCGACCATCGTGCTTCGCTCCAAGCGCACCGGTCGCGTGCTCGGGCGCTCGGACTTCCAAGCCGTGATCCGGGCCGACTGACGATCCCCCTACACTCTGCGCATGGACGAGCGTCCCATCGGCGTGTTCGACTCCGGCGTGGGCGGGCTGACCGTGCTGCACGAGTGCCTGGTCACCCTGCCGCACGAGGACTTCGTCTATTTCGGCGACTCCTCGCCCGACCGGTTCCCATACGGCACCAAGCCGGCCGTCACCATCCGCCGCTTCGCGCATGAGATCGCCCAGCACCTGATCGAGCGTGACGTCAAGCTGCTCGTCGTCGCGTGCAACTCGGCAACCGCGGCCGCGCTGCCCGATCTCCAGCGTGAGTTCGCCGTGCCGCTGATCGGGGTGATCACGCCGGAGGCCCACGCTGCGGTGCAGGCCACGCGCAACCGCCGCGTCGGCGTGATGGCGACCGAGGCGACCGTCCGCAGCGGGCGCTATCCGGCGGCGATCGCGGTTCTGGACGCCGGTGTCGAGGTGACGCAGGTCGCCTGCCCGGAGCTCGTGCCGCTGATCCAGGCCGGCGACATCAGTGGTCATGCGCTGCACGAGGCGGCGAAGCGCTACGCCTCGCCGCTGAAGGAAGCCGGCTCCGACACGGTCATCCTGGGCTGCACGCACTACCCGCTGATCCGGCCGATGCTCCAGCGCATCTTCGGGCGCAGCGTCACGCTGATCACCTCGGCCGAGGAGATCGCCCGCGAGGTGGCCGCAACCCTCGAGCGCCGGGGCGTGGGCAACGACCCGGGGCGCGACGGCGGCTACCGATTCCTCTGCACCGGCGACGAGGAGGCGTTCCGCGAGGTTGCGGGCCGGTTCCTGCAGCTGCCGGTGGGCGATGTCGAGCGGGTCGACCCCGCCCAGCTGGAGCTGGCGGCGTGAAGCGGCAGGACGGCCGCACGGCCGACGGGCTGCGCCCGGTCTCGATCGAGCCGGGGTTCATCGACAGCGCGCATGGCTCGGTGCTGTTCTCCATCGGCCGCACGCGGCTCGTCTGCACGGCGATGGTCGAGGAGTCCGTGCCCGGCTGGATGCGGGGCCGGGGCACGGGTTGGGTCACCTCGGAGTACGGGATGCTGCCGGGCTCGACGTCGGAGCGGAAGCCGCGCGATGCGGCGCGGGGCAAGCTGGACGGCCGCACGGTGGAGATCCAGCGGCTGATCGGGCGGTCGCTGCGTTCGGTGGTCGACTTCAAGGCGCTCGGCGAGCGGACGGTGTGGATCGACTGCGACGTGCTGCAGGCGGACGGAGGGACGCGCTGCGCGGCCATCTGCGGCGGCTATGTGGCGCTGCACCTCGCGCTCTCGGGCCTGGTCGACGGCGGCCGGCTGAAGGAGCTGCCGCTGACGGATTCGGTCGCGGCGGTGTCGGTCGGCATCGTGGACGGGACGCCGCTGCTCGACCTCGCCTACGTGGAGGACTCGCGGGCAGAGGTCGACATGAACGTTGTCATCGCCGGCAGCGGGCAGCTGATCGAGGTGCAGGCGACCGCTGAGAAGACGCCGTTCGGACGGGCGTCGCTGGACGATCTGCTCGAGCTTGCCGCAGCGGGCATCGAGGAGATCGCGTCGCTGCAGACGCGGGTGCTGCATGAGGCGCGCCAGGCGGCCGCAGCGGGCGCCTGAGCGGGCGATGAAGCTGGTGCTCGCCTCGCACAACGCCCACAAGGCACGCGAGTTTGCGCGCCTGCTTCCGGGCTGGGAGGTCGAGCCGTACGGCGGCGAGCTGCCCGAGGAGACGGGCGAGACGTTCCTCGAGAACGCGCTGCTGAAGGCTCGGGCGGTGCACGAGGCGGTTCGCGGTGCGGACTGGGTGCTGGCCGACGACTCGGGGATCGAGGCGGAGGCGCTCGGCGGCCGGCCCGGGGTGCGCTCGGCCCGGTTCGCGGGGGAAGACGCAACCGATGAGCAGAACCTGGCCAAGCTGCTTCACGCGCTGGAGGGGCGAGAGGATCGGCGCGTCGCATACGTCGCCGAGCTGGTCGCCATCGCGCCCGACGGCCGGGAGCTGCATGCCCGCGGTGAGCTGCGCGGCACGCTGGCGGATGGCCCGCGCGGGAACGGCGGGTTCGGCTATGACCCGGCGTTCGTCCCGGAGGGCGAGCGGCGCACGGTGGGGGAGATGCCCGCCGAGGAGAAGGACGCGATCTCGCACCGGGCCCGGGCAGCCCGGGCGCTCCTCCCCCAGCTGCCCAGGCCGTGACCACGTCGGACGCGCTCCGGGCCCTGTGCCTCGAGACCGGTCGCGAGTTCACCGAGGTGGCGCCGCTCGCCGGCGGGCAGGTCAGCCACGCCACGGTCATCGCTGAGGGCGGCATCCGCCTCGTGCTCAGGTGGTGGGAGCCGCGCGGCGGCGAGAGCGACTCGCTCCCATGGCTGAGGCGCGCCGCCGGCCGCGTGGCCGTCCTGCGCGGCCGCGGCTACCCGGCGCCCGGGTACGAGGCGATCGCCGAACGTGACGGCATCCTGCTGGTCGTGCAGGAGCTCCTTCCGGGGCGGCCACCGGACCGGCTGACGCGCGAGCACATCGCGCAGCTGGTCGCACTGAACGCGCTGCAGCAGGCGACGCAGCCGGGCGACCCGGAGTGGGGGCCATACCTGGTCGGGACGCTGCTGCACGGCGCGGACGGGTACTGCCTGCACGAGCCGATGCGGACGCACTCGGCGGCCGCCGCGGCGCTGCTCGACCGGATCGTGTCGATCGGCGAGGCGACGCAGGCGCCGGCGCTGCCGTCAGCAGATCTCGCGCATCTCGACTTCCACCATCTGAACGTGCTGGTCGAGGGCGGGGCGGTCACCGGGGTGATCGACTGCGAGGGCATACGGCCGGGCGACCATGCGTTCGATCTGGTCACGCTGCTGTTCTGCAGCGAGGAGGGCGGGCTCGACGGGGGCGCCCAGGACGAGCTGTGGGGCCACATCCGCGGCCTGCGGGATGCGGCCGTGCTGCGGGCCTACGTCGCGCACATGGCACTGCGGCTCGCAAGCTGGTCGATCTTGCAGCACGACCGGGGCACGGCCGACCGCTGGATCGCCCACGGCGAACGGTGGCTCGACCGGGCCGGCTGAGCGGCCGGTGTCAAAGCAGGCCGTCGGACAAGGTGCGCGCTCAGGCCAGCCCGACGGGGACGTCCTGCTCCGGCGGCTGGTGCCGTGACCAGTGCCGCCAGTTGATCTCGGCGCCGAGCACGATCACGTTCGCCATCAGGTAGAGCCACACGAGCAGCAGGACGAGCCCGCCGAACGCCCTCAGCGCGATCAGCACGTCCGCGCGCTGGAGGTAGATCGGCACGGCCAGGAACGAGATCTGAAACAGCACGGTCGCAAACAGCGCTCCCGGCCAGACGTCGTTGCGGTGCAGGTCGACGTTCGTCAGCACCCGGTAAACGACCATCAGGAACGCGAACGAGCCGATGCTCGACACGGCGATCGAGACCAGGTATGGCACGAACCCGTGGGTCAGCGCCCCCGGCTCGTGGCGGTGCAGCCAGCCGTTGGCAATGGTGGCAATGAGCAATGAGGTGAACAGCACGGCGAGCGAGCCCAGCACCAGCATGAAGCTGATCCACTTCCCCTTCACGAAGCCCCGGTTGCTCGTCTGGAAGACGATGTTGAGCGCCGACTCGAGTGCCGAGTAGAAGCCCAGCGACGACCAGACGATTCCCAGCACGCCGATCACGAAGAACGTCCCGGCGTTGTCCTGCACCTGGCTGACGAGGTGCACCAGGTCGTTCGCGGACTGGTGCGGAAGCACCCGCTCCAGCTCCCGGACGATCGTGCTCGACCTCGACATCTGCCCCGCCACGCCGAGCGTCGAGAGCAGCAGGAACAGGAACGGGAACAGGGAGAGCAGCGCGTAGTAGGCGACCATCGCCGCCAGGTGCGGGCCGCGGTCTGCGAGGTACTTCCCGAGGATCGACCCGGTCTGGCCGGCGACGCGCCGGTAGGGGGCGATGGGAGGAGCGGCGGAGTGATCGGCCATCGTCGATGAGAATATCGGCAGCAATGGACTGTGCTAGCGTGGCTTTGTTGGACGCGACCGCCGCAATCGCCGAGCTCCGGGAGCTCTCGACCCAGATCGAGGCGGTGATCGTGGCCGGGAGGGACGGCACCGTCGTCGCGTCGAGCGTGCACGAGGCAACCGCTGAGCGGATCGCCCATGCCGCACGGTCGCTGGCTGACTGCGCCGACCAGGTGCGCACCGACCTCGGGCGCGAGGCGCTCGCCCAGCTGCAGGCGGCGACACCCGACGGAAGCGTGTTCGTCGTCGTGGACGGCGCGCGCATGGCGGTGGCCACGACCGGCACCGATCCCACCGTGGGGCTGGTCTTCTACGACCTGAAGACGCTGCTCCGCCAGATCGACGGAGGGCCGGATGCCACGCCGTAAGCTCGTGATCCCGGT
>DASQYY010000065.1:0-5609 GCA_035638975.1 Gaiellales bacterium | reverse complement strand
TGCAGGACGACTGCGACGGCGTCGGGGATCGAGTGCGTCACCCGGACGACCTCCGTCTCGAACGGGCCGACCTGCACCCGCGAGCCGTCCGGCGTCACCTCGACGAGCTCGGTCTCAGCGCCCAGCCCGTGCTCGTCGAGCCGGGACTTGACCAGGCCGAGCGTCAGCCGCGTGCCGTACACCACCGGCCCGGGGCCGGTCTCGCGGAGCAGGTACGGCAGCGCGCCGACGTGATCCTCGTGGCCGTGGGTGAGCACGATCGCGCGCAGCTGGTCGGCGCGGTCGACCACGTAGGAGAAGTCCGGGAGCACGAGATCGACGCCGAACATCTCCGCCTTGGGGAACGTCAGGCCGGCGTCGATCAGGATCAGCTCGCCGCGCGCCTCGAAGACGGTCATGTTCTTGCCAACCTCGCCCAGCCCGCCGAGCGGGATGATCCGCACCGGATCGCGCATGGTCACGCGGCCGCGATCGGAAGCAGCCCGGCCACCCCGAGGGCAGCCTGGATCGTCGCCGTCTGCCGGTCGTCGGCCTCGACCAGCGGCAGGCGCAGGCCTCCCACGTCATGGCCGAGCAGGTTCAGGGCGGCCTTCAGCGGGATCGGGTTGGTCGTGACGGCAAGCGCCTCGAGCAGCGGCGCGAGCTCATGGTCGATCTCGTCGACGCGGTCGGTGTCCCCGGCGGCTGCGGCGTCGATCATCTCGCGCATGCCCCCGGCGATGTGCGACGCGACGCAGATGCCGCCGACACCGCCCAGCTTGAGGAACGGCCCCAGCAGGTCGTCGTTACCGGCATAGAGCTGCAGGCCGCCGTGGCTCACGATCGCCTCGGCCTGATCGAGGTCCGGCGTCGCCTGCTTCACCGCGATCACGTTGGGGATCCCGGCCAGGCGCTCGAGCACCGGCGGGTCGAGGTTGATGATGACCCGCGACGGGATGTTGTAGACGATCACCGGCCGGCCTTCGGCGGCCTCGGCAACCGCCTGGTAGTGGCGGACGATGCCCTCCACGGGCGGCTTGTTGTAGTACGGCGTGACGACCAGGAAGCCGTCCACGCCGGCGGCCAGGGCGGATCGTGTGAGCGCCGCAGAGTGGTGCGTGTCGTAGGTGCCGGTGTTGGCGATCACCGTTGCCGAGGAGCCCACCTCCGCCACCACCGTCTCGAACAGGTCGAGCTTCTCGCGGTCGTTGACGGTCGGGCCCTCGCCGGTCGTCCCGCAGACCACCAGCCCGTCCGATCCGTTGTCGACGAGATGGCGGGCCATCCGCCGGGCCGCCTCGTGGTTGACCGTGCCGTCGGCAGCGAACGGTGTCACCATCGCGGTCAGCAGCTCTCCGAGCGGGGGCCGGGTCATCACCTCGATTCTACTCCCTTACCCGGCCGAATCCTCCGGGCGCGACGGTAGTCTTCGCCGCGATGAGGGGCACGATCGAGCAGATCCACCTGGCCGCAGCCGAAGGCGACCCGACCTTCCCCGTCGACGCGGTCGAGGCGCATGCCGGGCGCGGGCTCGAGGGTGACCGCAACCTGTCGCCGCCCGACCGGTGGATCGGCAGCGGTAACGCGCTCACCCTGATCGAGGCGGAGGCGATCGAGGCGGTGCTCGAGGAGCACGACCTCGACCTGCGCGACGGCCGCTCGCGCCGGCAGCTCGTGACCCGCGGCATCCGCCTGAACGACCTGGTCGGCAGGGAGTTCAGCGTGGGCGGCGTCCGCTGCCGCGGCGTCGAACTGTGCGAGCCGTGCCTCCACCTGCAGCAGATGCTCGGCCGCACGGACGCCATCAAGGCGCTGGTGCACCGGGGCGGGCTCCGCGCCGACATCCTGGACGGCGGGACGCTGTCGGTTGGCGATCCGATCACCGTGAGCTGATGCCGGAGACCAGCTTCAACCAGGGGATCATCGACGAGTTCCGCGCCAACGCCGGAATCGTGTCGCGCCCCTACCCGGACTCGACGCTGGTGCTGGTGACCATGCGCGGAGCGAAGAGCGGCCGCGAGATGACCCTGCCGCTGGAGTTCCTCGAGATCGACGGCGCGGCGCACGTCTACGCGACACGCGGCGGCTCGCCCCGCCATCCAGCGTGGTACTTCAACCTCCTGGCAAACCCGGACGTGACGGTCGAGCAGGGCACCGAGACCTACCGCGCACGCGCACGCGAGCTGAAGGGCGCGGAGCGTGACGCCGCCTGGCGGGCGCTGGTGGCGGTGAAGCCGCGGTTCGCCGAGTACGAGGCAAAGACGGACCGGGCCTTCCCGGTGTTCCGGCTTGACCGGGTCTAGGTGGATGACGCATTCGACGGCGCCGTGGAGTCACTCATCCAGCTCGAGCGACCGCCGGGCCTGCTCGAGTTCGCGCCGCTGATCGGCCGACAGCTCGGGAAGCCGGAGGTCGAGGGCGTCGACGGCGTCGACCAGGATGCCTCCCACCAGTGCCCGGGCGCGGTGCTTGTGGTCCGCCGGCACCACGTGCCACGGCGCCCAACGGGTCGAGGTGGCGGTCAGAGCGGCCTCGTAGGCCCGGCGGTAGGCGTCGAAGAACTCGCGCTCGCGGACGTCGGCTGCAGAGAACTTCCAGTGCTTGGATGGATCCTTGAGCCGCGCCAGGAATCGCCGCCGCTGCTCCTGCCGTGAAATGTGCAGGAACACCTTGACGACGCGCGTGCCGCTTCGCGCCAGATGCCGCTCGAAGGCGTTGATGTCGTCGAAGCGCTCGTTCCACAGGTCGTCTCCGGTCGCGAGCTCCGGCGGCCGGTGCTCGGCATCCAGCAGCTCGGGGTGCACCCGGACGACCAGCACCTCCTCGTAGTACGACCGGTTGAAGATGCCGATCTCCCCGCTTGCCGGCAGTTCCCGGGAGCAGCGCCACAGGAAGTCGTGCCGCAGCTCCTCCGGCGAGGGCTGCTTGAACGACGCCACCCTGCACCCCTGCGGGTTGACGCCCGACATGACGTGCTTGATGGTGCCGTCCTTCCCGGCCGCGTCGAGCCCCTGCAGGATCAGCAGCACCGACCATGTGCCGCTTGCGTACAGGCGCTGCTGCACCTCGTCCAGCGTCTCACGGAACGCCTCCAGCTCGCGGTCGGCGATGTCGGCCGAGCGGTCGCCCATCCAGTCCGACTCGGTGTGCTCGGTGCTGCGCCGGTCGAGCCGCGCCGGCTCGCCGGGCGTGACGACGAGCTCCCGCACGACTGCCCGCGGCAGCTTCATGCAGACCGCGCGAGCAGGATCTCCAGGCCGACCGTGAGGCCGGGAGGCAGGTCGCGCACCGTCCGGACGGCGAGCAGCACCCCCGGCGCGAACGCCTCGCGCGAGGTGGTGTCATGGCGGATCGTCAGCGTCTCCCCCGGCCCGCCCAGGATCACCTCCTGGTGAGCGACCAGGCCTGGCAGGCGGACGCTGTGGATGGGCACGTCGCCCGCCATCCGCGCAGCGGTCGCACGCGACGTGCCCGACGGGGCGTCGCGCTTCGTGTCGGCGTGCAGCTCGACGATCTCCGCCGCGGGCATCCGATGGCTGGCCTCCTCGGCGAAGCGCATCATCAGCACCGCGCCGATCGCGAAGTTCGCGGCGTGGAAGATGGGCACGCCGGCGGCGGCCGCCTCGTCCCCGAGGCTGTGCAGGGCGTCCTCGCCGATCCCGGTGGTGCCGAGCACCAGCGGCACACCGGCCGACGTGCACAGCCGGCAGGCCTCCTCCGCGAACTCGGGCGCCGTGAAGTCGACGACGACGTCGGCCGCTGTGCTCTCGAGCGCCGAGCCGAGCCCGATGCCCAGCGACGGGGCCACGGCCGCGGCCAGCTGCAGATCCTCCGCCGATTCGATCGCGGGGAGCAGCGCCCTCCCCACCTTGCCCGTGGCGCCCGACAGGATCACGCGGATCATCGCGTGATCCTAGATCGTTGGTTCCATGTCCCGTGCGGTCTGAGCGGTCGGGGGGCAAGCGCGCAAGGATCGAGGGAGGGTCGATATCGGGAATATCGGCCCGACCGAGGACGCAGCAGCTGCAAGGCCGCAGGCCTTGCAGCGGTCACGACCGATCTGCGATCACGCAGATCGGGAGAGGCCGCTCACCGATCGCAGTCCCCCTACCCGTGGCCTATAGATAGCGGCCAGACGTTCAGGCGCGCGGGATATGGAACCAACGATCTAGATGCTCACGTCAGCTCAGGGCCGGGCTGAGCAGCGAAACGGCGTCGCGGAACCGGTCCTCGTCCGGGCCGATACCGGCCACCGAGAGCCGCTCCGGCGCGAACAGCTGCCGGGCCAGCGAGGCGATCGCGTCGGCCTCCACCGAGTCGATCTCCGCACAGATGCGATCGAGGGACAGCAGCTCGGTGTCGGTCAGCACCGACTTGCCGAGGCGGCTGGCGCGGTTCGAGGTCGACTCCATGGACAGCATGATCCTGCCCTTCAGGTTCTCCTTCGCCCGGTCCAGTTCCTCGGGCGTGATGTCGCCGGTGCCGATCCGCGTCAGCTGGTCGGCGGTGATGCGCACGCACTCCGCCAGGTTGTCCTCCCGGGTGCCGACGTAGACGCCCACCATGCCGGTGTCCGCGTACTGCGCGCCGAAGGT
Source organism: Gaiellales bacterium (assembly GCA_035638975.1). GTDB lineage: Bacteria > Actinomycetota > Thermoleophilia > Gaiellales > JAICJC01 > JAICYJ01. The sequence goes on along the minus strand of DASQYY010000065.1, from coordinate 1,035 downwards.
GTAGACGGAGTACGCCATGCCGCGCTTCTCGCGGATCTCCTGGAACAGGCGCGACGACGCCGAGCCGCCGAGCATGGAATCGAGCAGCGAGGCGGCGAAGCGCCGGCGGTCGGAGCGCTGCAGGCCGATGCCGCCGAGGCACACGTGGTACTGCTCCGAGGCCTTCGCCTGGAACACCGTCTGCGGCTGCGACTCGCCGATCCAGACGGGCCGCACGCCGGCGCTGGGGTCGGGCAGCTTCGCATAGGTGTCGAACCGCTGCTGGATCGCATGCACGAGCGGCTCATGCTCGACGTTGCCGGCCGCGGCGATCACGATGTTGGGGCCGACGTAGCGGTTCTCGTGGTACCCGCGCACCATCGCCGGCGTCGTCGCGGTGACGGCCTGCGCCGTGCCGATGACCGGCCGGCCGAGGGGGTGGTCGCCGAACACCGCCTGGGCGATCAGATCGTGCGCGAGGTCGTGATAGCTGTCCTCGTACATCGCGATCTCCTCGAGCACCACCTCGCGCTCGGACGCGAGCTCCTCCGGGTCGAAGGTCGGCGCGAGCAGCATGTCGCTCATCACGTCGAGCGCGGTGTCGAGATGCGCGTCCAGCACCCGCGCGTAGAGCACGGTGTACTCCTTGGCGGTGGCCGCGTTCAGCTCGCCGCCGAGCCCGTCGAACACCTGCGCGATCTGCACCCCGGAATAGCGGGCCGATCCCTTGAACAGCAGGTGCTCGATGAAGTGGCTGATGCCGGCCTGCCCGGCCGCCTCGTCACGAGAGCCGGCGCTGATCCAGATGCCGAGAGCCACGGAGCGCACCGACTTCACGCGCTCGGTGACGATCCGCTCTCCGCCGTCGAGCGTGGTTACGGTGTATCGCTGCACTGCGGCGCACTGTAGCAGCGGGTTTTCGGCTTCACCCTCCCCCATTTGGGGCAGCGTCGGCCGCGTCTGGTGAGCCGGAGAACCGGGGTCGGCCTGAAGGCTGACTCCCTGGCTCTGGCTTCAGCCTGGCCCCGGTTGAAGGGCACGGCAGCGACCGGGACC